>NZ_JAMXAY010000029.1 GCF_025460835.1 Parapedobacter soli
ATACCGTGAAAAGGTGCTAAAACTTTAAAAGCGAAATCCCTGTTGAAAGGGGCCTATGCTTGCGTAACGCATTTAACCAAGAGCGGCACCCCCGATAAACGGATATACTATTTCGCCTATCCCGGTGAAAAGCCAAAATTTGATTTTTCTAACATCAAGCCGGAAGGGAAGCGGGTATCGGCATTTTGGGTAAATGCCGATTGGTTGCACATAAAAGGCATTGAAGTAGTCGGTGTGCAGGTAACCATCTCCGACAGGAATACGCAATCGGAGTGTTTTTCCAATAGTGGCAGCCACAACATTTACGAAGGCCTTGAGATGCACGATGGGATGGGGATTGGATTTTTCTCCAGAGCAGGTGGCTACAACCTCATCCTGAATTGCGATGCATGGCGGAATTACGATCCGGTGTGCGACGCTGCTGGCGGCGCCAACGGTGGTAACGTCGACGGATTCGGTAGCCACTATAGCTCGCCCGGCGATGGGCCGAATATCTTTAGGGGGTGCCGCGCATGGTACAACAGCGACGACGGGTTTGATTGCATCAATAACGGCGAGGTAACCATCATAGAGAACTGCTGGGCGTTTTACAACGGTTATTCGTATGAGGGTGAAGCCGATGCTTTTCATTCCCGAGGGGATGGTAACGGCTTTAAGGCGGGTGGCTATGGAAGGAACCCAGAGGTTTCTGAACTGCCGGTGCCTGTACCGCGTAACGAAGTGAGGTTCAGTTTGGCGGTGGGGAACAAATCGAAGGGATTTGATGCCAATTACCATGCGGCAGGCCTGTTATGGTATAACAATACGGCTTACCGAAACAACCACAATTTCCACATGGAAACAGCAGCCAAAGCATCCCCCGATGCAACGACGCTCAGCTTCGTGCCAGGGCGTAACCATGTGCTGGTTAATAACTTAAGTTTCAAAGGCCGCAGCACCAACCTGACACGTATTGTAGAAACGACTTGCTTGATGCTAAATAATGCATTTGATCAGCAGTTCACCGACTCGGATTTTGTCAGTTTGGACGAAACCCAATTGTCGGCACCCCGAAAGCCCGATGGCACCTTACCCGATATCACGCTGTTGCAACTGAAGGGCGAGAATAGTTTCGGTGCTTTTGCCAGGCCATGAGAAGAATAAGCACGAATTTACCATATAAACAATAATCTTAACAGGATGGAACAAATTACAGTAACAAAGTTCTGCAGCAAACCATTGCTCCTAGCCTTGCTGTGTGCGGGGTTTGCAGGCGGGTCGCCAATCGTGGCCCAAGCAGGTAACCCAGCGGCAGGAATTGTCCAACAATCCGCTATCAAAGGAACGGTCATTGATGAAAACGGAACACCCATCGCTGGCGCAAGTGTAGCCGTGGAGGGAACGTCAATCAGCGCTGTATCGGATGAAAACGGTGGTTTCACATTGACCAATATACCGGAAAGTGCAAGGCTAACCGTCAGTTACTTGGGATATGCCACCCAAACCATTGCCGTGGGCGGGCAAACAACGATTAACGTGGCCCTTATACCAGATGAGCATACGCTGGACGAAGCCGTGGTTATCGGCTATGGAACCGTCAAGAAAAGTTCACTGACGGCAGCAGTTTCCCGGATGGATGCCCGGGCCATTGAAAACCGGCCGCTGGCCCGTGCCGAATCTGCTTTACAAGGGCAGCTGGCGGGTGTTGCTGTGCGTACCACCACGGGCGAGCCCGGTGCGGATATGCAGATCCGGGTGCGTGGCGCTGCTTCTGTCAACGCCAGTTCCGATCCGTTGTATGTGGTGGACGGGATGCCCATCAATACGTTGAGCGGTATTAATCCGGCGGACATTGCCTCCATCGAGGTGTTAAAGGACGCGGCATCTTCTGCTATCTATGGTTCCCGTGGCTCGAACGGAGTGGTGATTGTCACCACGAAAAAGGGAACACGGGGTAAGCCACAGATTTCATTCAATGCGAACTATGGCAGCCAGGCGCTGGAGAAAAAAATGGATATATTAAGCGCAACCGAATGGATGGAGTTCCGCTTGAAGAGCAATGATGCGACTTACCTACGCGATGTGCGGGCGAGGGGTATCACGGACGCCAGTATTTCCGATTCGAATGCTGAAAGGCTGGAGAATATGGGTATAGCCCAAGGTACGTCGGGCGGGTTTAATTATATTTTCGACGAACGTTGGTTCAACTACCTGAGCGATGACATCTCCTCCAAATATTCTTATACCCCCAACCCCGAGGAATTGAGCATATTGGATTGGCAAGACGAATTTTACCGGAATGCGGCCATCCAGGATTACAATATCAATGTGGCTGGCGGTTCCGAAAATACGCGCTATGTATTCTCCGGCGGGTATATGAACCAGGAAGGTATGGCGGTAGGCACGTCGTACGATCGATTTTCTTTCCGCACGAATGTAGAGTCCAAAATCAATGATTACCTCTCCGCGGGATTGACGCTGGCACCAACCTACATCCGCCGTGATGGTGCAGGGCGGGCCAATGGCAAAGACAGTAGGTCGCACCATGTACTGTCATCAACGCCGGTAGCCGGACCCGGTGTGGGCTACCTCACTAATGTAAAACCGAATGTACGTTATGACTGGGCCGGAAGCGCATCCAGCCCAACCTATTTCATGGACACCAACATCCGTCATGATGACCTACTGCGGGGTATGGGTAGTGCCTTTGTGCGGATAACGCCGCTTGAAGGGTTACAGGTAGAATTGTCTGCCTCGGCCAACTACTATGATATAGAGGGAGCGACTTACACGTTTTCCAGTACCAGTGGTAACTGGGCGCAGGGTGATGGGGTGAATTCATCCGGGAGTCACAATACCGAGCGCGAATGGAGTTCATTGCTCCAAGCACTCGTAAATTATGATCGCACGTTCGGCAAACATGCTATCAGTGCTATGGTAGGTACGTCAGCAGAACAGAGTAACATCGGTTTCGGTACCAACCAATCCTTTAACAGACCGTTCCCCAACGACGCGATTGTCTATTCGTTCGATGGGTCGAAAGTGGCCGTGGGTGCTTCAACGGTACGGCAGTTGACTCCAAACAAGCTCGCGTCGGTATTCGGCCGGTTATCTTATAATTTCAATGACCGATACCTGCTCTCGGGTAGTCTACGCTACGATGGCGGTTCGGTTTTCGGAGCCGACAACAAATGGGGTATCTTCCCGGCGATTTCCGGTGGATGGGTGATTTCTAACGAAAACTTTTTCAAAGACTTTGATCTTTCGTGGTGGAGTTTGCTGAAACTCAGGGCGAGTTATGGTGCCACGGGTAATAATGCGATCAGCTATACAGCAGCTTACCCCTCACTTACCGCAGCCATATACGCGGGCGAGGCAGGCTACAGTGCTAACTCACTCGGCAACCCCGACCTCGGTTGGGAGAAAACCCACAGTACTGATCTTGCCATCGACTTAGGTTTTGTACAGAATCGTATCCAACTGTCATTGGATTGGTACACCAAGACAACCGAAGACCTGCTGTATCAAGTTCCTACCATGGGGGCTTCTGGGTTCACAAGCGTATGGGATAACCTGGGTACCATTCACAACAAAGGCTTTGAAATTGAGCTGAACACCAGTAACTTCACTGGAGACTTCAAGTGGAACACCGCATTTAACCTTTCTTATAACAAAAACAACGTCGTCGCACTGGGTGTGGATGATACCCCGATTTATTCGGGCTTTGATGGCAGTAATTCATCCAACGTCTTGATGGTTGGCCGCCCCATCAATACCTTCTACATGTATGACGCCGTAGGGGTCTGGACCACGCAACAGGAAATCGACGACTTCAGTGCAGCTCACGGCGGGGCACCTGTTACCTTTGAGGGGAAAACCATTTTCCCGGGAGACATCCGCTATCGCGACGTGAACGGCGATGGTGTTTTCACGAAAGAGGGCGATCGCGACTTTTTGGGTAACCCTACACCGACAATGGTATATGGGATGAGCAATACATTCGCCTATAAAAATTTTGACTTGTCGATCTTGCTCACTGCACAAACAGGCGGTAAAATATTTGGGGTGATTGGGCGTGCCATTGACCGTCCAAGCATGGGAGCAAGTAGCAACGTAATGGGCCATTGGCGGGATGCATGGTGGTCGGAAGACGAACCGGGGAACGGCCACGTTCCCTACCTGCTGAGCACCACAACGGGTACGACATTGGATTCCCGCTGGTTGTATTCTTCAGATTACCTACGTGTCAAGAACCTGACATTAGGGTACAAGCTACCCATTGTACAGTCACGCATTTCCCATGCACGACTATTCTTGTCGGTTGAAAACTTGGCCAGATGGGATAAGTATTACGGAGGGTATTCGCCCGAAGCGGCGAATACAGCCTCCAGCGCCTCGCCAGGCGGGCAGAGTGCCGTTGGACTGGATTATAGTGGGTATCCCATACCCCGTATATTCACGTTCGGGGTAAATCTTACGTTCTAACTACTAAATTGGAATACAATGAAAATGCAAATTCATATTAAACAGCTAACCGTAGCGGCACTCATGGTGCTTACAGCTACTTCGTGTAACGATTTCTTGGATGTGCCACCAACTGACCTGCTGGGTTCGGATGGTTTCTACCAAACGCCTACCCAATCGGAACAAGGCATTATTGGTATTTATGCTAACCTAAGGGACTTGGCGACCGATGAATACCTATACATGTCGGAATGCCGTTCGGACAACACATGGGTGGAGCCCCAAACCAACGGACTCCGGGAGTTCTCAGAGATCGGTACTTTCCGTGCCGGAGAAGATATCAGCACCTTTAACAATGCGTGGAACGCGTGGTATAGGGTCATTTACAACGCCAATATAGCAATAGAGAAAATACCCGAAAGTGATTTCGGCACGAACGATGCGATGAAAGCACAGTTTTTGGGCGAGGCCCATTTTCTAAGAGGGTGGGCATATTTTGAGCTGGCCAGGTTATTCGGTAACGTGCCGTTGATTGACAGGCCGATGAAGCCGGCCGAAGTAAAAGAAATTCCGCAATCTACGGCAAAGGAAATCATCGACCAGGTGGTTGTACCCGATTTATTAGCAGCGAAAGCTAATTTACCACTTGGTGCTGATATGGTCGATGCCACCAATAGTTCCATTGCCGGCAGTGGCCGTGCTGACCGTATTGCAGCACAAGCGATGCTTGGACGTGTATACATGACGCTGGCAGGGTTCCCGTTCAACGAGGCATCGGCATTGCCGCTGGCAGAGACGGAGCTGCGGGAAGTCATCGCGTTCTCGGAGAGCAACGGCAATAAATATTGGGCTCCAGACAGTACCGAATGGCGCAAACAATTCATGCCCGCAGAAGACTATTACAATAAATATTCCATCTTCGCAATACAATACCGCACCGGCGGCACGGGGAATCCGGCTATCTTCTGGGCAAGTCCGGCATTGCCGCCGACCTACACAAGCAGGCGGATATTTGGCAATAATATCTATGTCGAGAAATCACTGATGTATGAGTTTGATAAAAATTATACCGTTGATGGAGAAACCCAACGGGATGCACGGGGGCATGGCTATTCCATCCTGACGGGGTTTGACGGCGAACCTAATTTCCCCGCCTATACCAATGTGACCGAACCGCTTGAGCTCGCTGACGGTAGTGTGGTTGACGTACTTACACGTACCATGGTTTATAAACTCCTTCCGTCAAAACGCAAGATTGCCGCGCTGGGGATGTCGATTGATGCGGAAGCCGGGCTGGTCGATGATTACGACTGGGGGGTGAACCTGCCCATCATCCGGTTGGAGGATGTGCTGCTGATGTATGCTGAAATATTAGCGCCGAAAGATGTAGATGGTGCCATGGCTATCGTAAACCGCATACGCGAACGGGCAGGGTGTTCGCCCGAGACGGCGTCAAATGCTGCGGAAGCACTTGCCCTTGTGAAGCGTGAGCGCCAAATCGAATTTCTCGGCGAAGGCATCCGGTGGTTCGATCTTGTCCGTTGGAATGAATGGCAATCGGCAATCACGTCCATGTTCGATCGTTACAATAACCCCGAAGGAACGAATAATAGCAATGTGCAAGGCGGGCGGTACTTGTACCCCATACCGCTGGCTCAGCTGAACGTGAAACCGGGCTTTTATACCCAGAATGAGGGGTATTAGAGGCTGTGTCTGGAACATTTTTACCCGAAAATTGGTTTTTTATTACGGGTCAGCCCTGCGTTGAATCGGTAGTTTTGTGGTGAATCTTGTCATTAACAAAACAGAGTTATGCTGGGGATAATTACAAAACAGTTGCTATGGGCCTCGCTGGACAGAGGAGGTGATGTGTTCGTTCCATGGCGTTTGTTGGTTGATAATCCTGGCTTTTACCTGGACGAAGGTATTCCGTCGTCGGCTCAGGTGGGGAATAACGCAGAAAAATCAAAAGAAAAATGACGACAAAATTTAGCATGACCGTATCGGTGTCGCTTGTTGCCATAGTGGCGCTCACGCTCCTGTCGTTTTCGCTGAGGCAGCAGAAACCAACGATTCACCTGATTGGCGATTCGACAGTGAAAAATGGCCAAGGTGATGGCCGTAACGGCCAATGGGGGTGGGGCTCGGTGTTGCCGGCTTATATCGATACCACGGAAGTCGCAGTAGCCAATCACGCCTTGGGCGGTACCAGTTCGCGGACCTACCTAACCCGTGGGTTGTGGGAAAAGGTGTTGGCACAGATGAAGGCCGGCGATTACCTACTTATCCAGTTTGGCCATAACGATGGAGGGCCCCTGGATGATACCGCACGGGCCCGGGGTACCATACGCGGTATCGGGGAGGATACCCGTGAAATTTTCAATCCCATTACCCGGCAAGAGGAAACAGTCCATACCTATGGATGGTACCTGTCGAAATTTATACAGGATGCCCGGTCGAAAGGGGTGTATACGGTCGTATGCTCCCCGATTCCCAGAAACCAGTGGGAAGAGGGGGAGGTAAAGCGCGGTACGGATGGCTATCCGCTTTGGGCACGTCAGGTTGCCGAACGCGAGCACTGCGATTTCATTCCACTGCACGACTTGATTGCCGATTATTACGATGAGATAGGGAAGCAGCGGGTAGCTCATTTGTTCGAAGACGACCACACCCATACGAGTTTGGCGGGCGCTGAAATCAATGCGAAAATCGTGGCCAATGCTTTTAACAGCGCTGCCCGGAAATCTAGTACAGAACCTTAAAACAGACATAAATTGAATCCTGAGATGAACAAGCAAAGCTGGTTACCTGTTTTTTCAATCGTATTGACCACATTACTGCCCGTTCTTGGTTACGGCAGCGACAAATTGCCTGCAAAGGCCGATGTGCTGCGAGACCTGCGGCGAGCCAATGCATATTTCATGGAAAAGTGGCCGGACCCCGGAAAGACCATCGTGACCAACAGGGAGCGGCCCGCCAACATTTGGACGCGTGCCGTGTATTACGAAGGACTCATGGCACTGTACGCCATCGATACCGATAAACGGTACTATGACTATGCGGTCGAATGGGGTGAGAAGCACCAGTGGTCCACAGCATACCAACCCATCACCCGGAATGCCGACAACCAATGCTGCGGACAAACATATATCGATCTTTACCGCATCGATAACAACCCGGTGTATATCCAAAACATCAAGGATAATGTCGACCTGATGGTAAACAGTGAGGGCGTAGGCGACTGGGACTGGATCGACGCCATCCAGATGGCAATGCCTGTATTTACGAAGCTGGGGGCTACCTTCGATGATACACGGTACTTCGATAAGATGTATGCGTTGTATAGCCATGCCAAATACCGGGAGGGCGGCAACGGGCTCTACAATCCCGAAGATAAACTGTGGTGGCGCGACAAAGACTTTGTACCGCCGTACCGGGAGCCCAATGGCGAAGATTGTTATTGGTCGCGCGGGAACGGATGGGTCGTTGCCGCATTGGTGCGGGTGCTGGAGGAGTTGCCACGGACCGATCCGCATTATGAAGAATACCAACAAGACCTGAAGGCCATGTTATCGGCGCTGGTGCCGCTGCAACGTGCAGATGGCTTCTGGAACGTGAGCCTGCACGACCCCAACCATTACGGCGGCAAAGAGACGAGCGGCACGGCGCTTTTTGCCTACGGCATGGCGTGGGCACTGAACAAGGGGCTGGTGGACCGTGACGTGTACCTGCCGGCCGTTGCCAAGGCCTGGCACGCCCTTGCAAGCGAAGCGCTACACGAAGACGGATTCCTGGGCTACGTGCAGGGCACGGGCAAGGAACCGAAGGATGGGCAGCCGGTAACGTTTACAAGCAGACCCGACTTCGAGGATTACGGTTTAGGGTGCTTCCTGCTCGCAGGTACCGAGGTGTATAAAATGGCGGGTGGGAATAATGACAGCAGGTAGGTAGCCGAGAACACGCAGTCGGTTTCGCTGTAATTCACCATGTTCCGCAATCGATACCGGTATCGATTGCGTAAATTGGGAATAGCGTATCGTTTTCTTTTTATTGCGCTGATATATAGCATTTTGTTTTAAGTGTTTTGATGACACGGTCAGGACGCTACAGGATGCTGTCGCTTCTTAAAACGCGTAATATTGCATCAGCTAATCGCTGTTATAAACTGGTTGTTGAAACCGATTGAACTGAGTAAATAATTTCGAGGATTTTAACTTTTAGATTACGGTCAATGCTATCGCGTCATTTACGGAAACTGGTCTTTTTTCAATTACTCTGTGTCGCTGTCTTTTTGCTGGCTCAACCTAAGACGGGCTACGCACAGGATTGCGACATCGACATTGTCCGGCGGGTTGCGGATTATGTGCTGGATACGGCAGCGTTCGGTTTTATCGACAAAGAAGGAAACATATATAGCAAGGCCAGCGATATTCCCGAAGGGGTTGAAGCGGCATTCCAGACAACCTATGGTGCATGGCATTATACCAATGGGGTGGTCAATATGGCCATGCTTCATCTCGCGGCGTTCACGGGCGACAAGCGATACGCACAGTATGCGAAAGACCATGTAGCTTTCGGGTTTGCAAACTACGCGGTGTTTCAACAGCGGTTTAAACATGATCGCCCCCACCACCAGTTTCCGTTCGGCCAGCTTTGGACCATGGAAGAACTGGACGATTTCGGGGCAATGAGCGCCAGCATATTGGAAGTCTATAAGTTGCAGCCTGAAGAAGCATACCGCGATTATGTCATGCGAGGTATAAAACGGCTCAGTGAGGGGCAGGCGCGGTTGGCCGATGGAACGTTGGTACGCACTTTCCCGGTAGATAAAACGTTGTGGGCAGATGACCTTTACATGAGTGTGCCTTTTCTCGCGCGTATGGCTGAATTTACGGGCAATCCGCGTTATTTTGATGATGCCGTAAACCAGGTGCTCAACTTCGACAAGTATTTATGGAACCCATACAACGGTCTGTATTACCATTGCTATTATTCACCCACGGGCCAAAACGGAGTGGCACATTGGGGGCGTAGCAATGGCTGGATTGTACTCGCCCAATTGCATCTGCTAGACCGCCTTCCGGAAGACCACCCGAATCGGGCAGCTATCATCCGCAATTTGCAGAAGGAGTTGATCGGGCTAGCCCGGCACCAAAACCAGGATGGCCTTTGGCATCAATTGCTCGATAAGCCGGATTCTTATGTGGAGACCTCCGCCACGGCCATGTTTGTGCAAGGCTTTGCCAAAGCGGTGAACGAAGGCTGGTTGGGGAAAAATTATGCCTCCGTTGCACTAAAAGGATGGGAGGGGATGAAAGAACACTTCATCAAGCCCGATGGACAGGTGAGCGACATTTGCGTTGGGACAGGAATCAAAGATGACTTGCAGTTTTACTACACCCGACCGGCCCGGCCGAATGAAAAGCATGGTGTCGGCTCGGTGATCGATGCGGGTATCGAAGTGATTAAATTGAAGCGTATGTTGGCCGATTGAACGTACGCTGAATCGAATATAATAGTAGATAAAACGAATTATATGTAATAATTTTTACCCAACTGGCCATAGTTGCCCGCCTCGTGCAAATGTTGTGCACGGTACGCTTTTTCGAATGGAAAGACCTATTGCGCTATATGGTAGCCTGGTTGCCAAGTATTAACGCTAATGAATTATGTATAAACCGATGATTAGATTATTTTGCTATGCTTGTTTGCTTTTGGTGTGTTTTACGCAATGCGAGAAACAACCCTGGGAGCAGCACTATGAACGGCCTGACTGGTTACGGGGTAACGCATGGGAAGTGCTTGAAGAACGCGGTAATTTCAGCTTGTTTCTAACAGCTGCTGAGCGGGCCGGATTCAAGGACGTTCTCACCGGTAAAGTGGTTGCTACCGTAATGGCTCCCAATGATGAAGCCATGCAAGCCTACCTTCAGGCGCACGGCTTAGGTGCGGTAGAGACCATCCCGATCGACGTGCTGCGGAAATTGATTGGATTCCACCTGGTCTATTATGCGTACGACCGGGCGAAGTTTGACAATTACCAACCTTACGGCTTTGGTTTCGAAGTGCCGGACGAAGCGGGCTTGTTTTACAAACACCGCACCCGGAGCCGCGATACCGTCACCGTGTGGCGCGATCCGGTAACCCAGTTGGACCGCACCGTATTCCATAAGGAACGCTTTTTACCGGTGTTTTCAGCAACTCATTTCGCTACGAAAGAAATCGATGCCAAGCGCAATTATGAATATTTCTACCCCCAAAACACATGGGATGAAAGCGCGGGCGAATTCCGTATCGCGAACGCGGGCGTCGAAGAATACGCTATTCCAACCGACAATGGGTACCTATATGTCATAGACGAGGTGCTTGAACCGGTCGAAACTGTGCATGCCTTGTTGGGCCGGGAGCCGGCATACACGAAGTTCACGGACCTCTACGACCGCTTTATAGACTTCTGGTACGATGATGCCACGACCGCGGAGTATAGCGGCTTGGCCGATTCGTTGTTCATCGTACGTCATGGGTCGCTACCCCAGATTGCATCCGAGTGGTCATACAACGGAGAGGGTGCACTGCGTGATTACGCCAACCTCGCAGCCCTTTCGTACGAAGCATTCAACGTGTTTGCGCCGAATAACGACGCCCTCAATGATTTCTTCCAGTCGTACTGGGCCGACTACTATCCGTCGATCGATCAGGTCAATTTCCTACCGCTGGCCATGCTGCTCAACAACCACGTTTATCAGGGCAACATCGTATTCCCCGATGAGATTGCACAGGGCGACAAAATCACCAGTTCCTACGGAAACCCGATCGTGTTCGATCCCTATACCGAAGTATCGGCCAAAGGGCTGGGTACCAATGGCGTGTTCTATGGCCTGAATACCGTGGTGGTACCCAAAATGTTTTATAGCGTTACCGGTCCGCTGTTGCAAAACCCTGATTATCAAATGTTCCTTCACATGATCGCCAGTACGAACGTCATCCAGCCGTTGATGAGCGATGTGGTAGACTATACCTTATTCATTCCGTCAGACGAAGTTGTGCAAAACACATTATATGGCGAGAGTTTCCTCTTTTGGAACGAAGGCCATCCCCTCAGGTACGGCGACGAAGCCGTGGAAGTGGAAAACACCGAGGGAATCCGGGTGCCCATGGGGCAGGGGGCCATGGATCAGTTTGTGTCTACGCACATCGCTTCCGGCCGCATCACGCAGTTCGATGGCAAACAGGTGTTTCGCACGCGGATGCCATTTAACTACTTGTACGTTACAGACGAAGGTGTAGCCTCGCCGGCGTCGTACAACTTGGGCATCTTCCACCCCGTCCGAGCCATTCCCGGCGATTGGACGAACGGCCTCGTGTATGCCACCGACGCCGCACTGCTGCGGGAGCCCGGCAGCCTCAAATTTTCGATTGCAGGTGCCACAAGTTCAACAAGTACACTGAATGAGTTTTCTGAATTTTCCGCATTGCTCAACCGTGCCGGGCTACTCCCAAGCGGCGCGCAGTTATCATTCTTGCTGGGCGAGCGCTTTTTGCTCTTTGCACCTTCCAACGAAGCAATCCGTGCAGCACTCACAACCGGGGGCATCATCCCCGACGATAGCGACGCCCTGGCGGAATACCTCAAGTACTACTTCGTGCCCATCAATGAAAACTCCCTCAGCGACTATCCGTTCCCCGGATTCGGGGTGCAGGGCGATTGGCGTACCGCGCATATATCAGAAGGCGAACGTTCCGTCTTATCGTTGACCGATCAAGGCAACGGGCTGCAACTGCGAGATGCATCGGGGCAAGTGGCTAACATCATCAGCGATTTCCCCAAAACGTTCAATGACGGAGCGATATATCAAATAGACAGGCTACTGTCAGCAAATTAATTGGCGGTTATCATGCGTTTAAAAAATATAGGAATGAAAGGTAAAAGACTTTTATTGGGCTTCTTGTTGCTATGGACCACCTGTTCCATTGCGCAGCAGTCCGACATACTGCGGGGCAAGATAACGGGTTCCGACGGCAGTGCCTTGGCAGGGGCCACGGTTTTCATCGAAAACCGGGAAAACCGGAACCTGAATGGCTCGTCTACCGACGCCAACGGGCTTTTCCAGATCGGCGTACCCGGTCAGTCCGACTTGACCGTGGTTTTTTCGTGCATCGGCTACGAAACACGCCGCGTGCCGTACACCGGTCAGGGAACGCTCAATATCACATTGACGCTGGCCGACCAGCAACTCGAAGAGGTAACCGTCGAAGCGCGCCAACCCCAGCAGATCAATAGCATGGGAATATCATACCGCAACCAGGTGTCGGCTACCGAGCGGTTCAATATGGAAGAGGTGGAATTGATGCCTTTTACTTCCATCGAGGCCGGCCTACAGGGCCGTATGGCCAACGTAGACATCGTAGCCGGTGCCGATCCGGGGTCGCGGAGTTCCATTCGCATCCGCGGTACATCCTCGCTCAACGCCAACTCCGAACCTTTGATTGTCGTGGACGGCGTGCCGTATCCCACCACCATCCAGGATGGTTTTGATTTTGCCACGGCTACCGACGAGGATTTCGGGGCGATGGTTAATATCTCACCCGCCGATATCGAATCCATCGAAGTATTGAAAGACGCGGTGGCTACTGCCATCTGGGGGTCGCAGGGCGCCAACGGCGTATTGATTTTCACCACCAAGCGGGGCCGCACAGGGAAAACCCGGTTTTCGTTCTCCAGCAAACTCGATATGAAGCGCGAGCCGGGCACCATCCCGTTGCTTGATGGCAGCCAGTACGTGAGCCTTATTCAGGACGGCGTATGGAATACCGTCAATGACCTCGGATATTCGGGGGGAAGCAATTATACGGATCTGCTGTATAACACCAACGAAATCAATTTCAACCCCGACTGGGTATACTTCAATGAGTACAACCAAAACACCAAATGGATGGACGAGGTGACCCAACTGGGCTATTTCATCGATAATTCACTGTCCATGAGCGGAGGCGGCGAGAAAGCTACCTACCGACTGTCGCTGGGCTACCTCAACGAAATCGGCACTACCGTCGGCACCGATTTCAACCGGTACAACTCATTGCTCAGCATCAATTACAAGTTCTCCCGCCGCTTGCAGGTGGTCGCCGATATGTCGTATTCGCGGAGCAACCGTAACAGCTCATGGTCCATGAGTGGCCTGCAAACACCACGGGCAATCGCCATGACCCGCATGCCCAACATGAGCCCCTACGTAATCGGGCCCGATGGCCGCTGGACCGACGAGTATTTCACGCCACGGCTCAATTTCCAGGGCGGCTTCGAAGATGCGTCGGCAAAGAGTAAAATCTACAACCCCGTGGCCATGGTCAACGAATCGCTCAACAACTCGGTGGGCGAGAATGCCCGGGTTATTTTCCGGTTGATATACGACGTTGTTCCCGGCCTGCAATATACCGGTACGGCAAGTTTCGATACCCGTTCAAACAAGAACCGGAAATTCCTGCCCCAATCCGTTACCGGTGTGTCTTGGGTAAACGAATACTTCAACCGGGGGTCTGACATGCTCTCAGACGAACTGCACCTCAATACCGAAAATAAATTCATTTACAATAAGGCCGTGGGCGACGACCACCATTTCATCCTGAGTGCATTGTTCCAAACCAACGAGTCGCGTAGATTCAGCTACGCCAGCGAGACGGCTGGGAACGCCTCATCTGGACTATCCGACCCCACAGCGGGCGGATCGGTGGTTGCCATGAACTCCGGCAATCAATTGGAGCGTCGCTTGGGGGCCATCTCCAACTTCCATTATACTTTCAAAGGGAAATACATCGTAAATGGAGGGTACCGTTGGGAGGCCAATTCAAGTCTTGGCCACCAGCACCGCTGGGCCGGCTTCCCCGCCTTCGGCGCCGCCTGGCACCTGGGCGATGAGCCATTCATCAAAGACCTTGGCTTTATCCAACTGGCGAAGCTCCGCTACAGCTGGGGCAAGAGTGGAAATGCGCCCGGCGGCGCATGGCCTTACCTCGGCGTGTTCGAGCCGATAACGCCCGGATATATGGGTATGACGGCCATCAATCCTACGCGGATGCAGCTGGAGAACCTCAAATGGGAAACCATCACACAGAGCAACTTCGGCTTCGAGGTGTCCATGTTGGACGACCGGCTGTTTATGGGGGTAGACATCTACGACCGCAAGACCACCGATCTATTGCAGAAAGATGTAACCATGCCCAGTTCGTCCGGGTTCGGAACGATGAAATATTACAACTCCGGTGTCCTGTACAACCGCGGGTGGGAGCTGATGTTCAATTACGATATCGTGCGCAATACTGACTGGCGGGTACAAGTCAATTTCAACCTATCGCGCAACCGCAATGAAGTGGTGGAACTGCCAGATAACATGCAGTTTGAAAACTACGAGTTTAAAAACGGCGACTACGCCCACCGCATCGTCGAAGGTAACCCCATTGGCTCGTTCTACGGTTACAGGCACCTCGGCGTGTACCAGAACGTGGATGAGACCTACGCCCGGGATTTACAGGGTAACCTCATCTACGACATCGACGGTGAACCCGTATACATGTTCAACGGACCGCGCCAAGTCTATCCCGGTGATGCCAAATATGCCGACATCAACGGCGATGGCGTGATTAACCAATACGACATCGTTTACCTCGGCAACGCCATGCCGCTGTTCACCGGTGGCGGGGGCTTCACGGTACGTTACAAAGATTTCATGCTTACGTCGTTCTTCCACGGCCGGTTCGGAAACAAAGTGGTGAACGCCGCACGCATGAACACGGAAAGTATGATCGGGCCGGGCAACCAAAGCTTAGCGGTGCTGCGGCGCTGGCGGCATGAAGGCGACGACACCGAAATTCCGCGAGCGCTGTACGGCCAAGGCTACAACTACCTCGGGTCAGACCGTTTCGTGGAAGATGCCTCCTTCATACGGCTCAAATCGCTGTCCCTGCGGTATTCGCTGCCCAAAACGTTCCTGCAGCGCCACGGCGTCGAACGCTTCGACGTGTTTATGACCATCCAGGACCTCTTCACCTGGACCAAATACACCGGGTTGGACCCGGAAGTGTCGCTGTCCAACGATATTTTTATGCTGAGCCGCGACGGCGCGAATACACCCCGCCCCAGGCGGTATGCACTGGGTATCATGTTTGACTTTTAATCCGCAGCAACGATGAAACGAATTTGGATATATGTATTGATAATAGCGCTGGTACCCCTGAGCGCATGCGAGAAGTGGTTGGATACCTTGCCGGAAAACGAGCAGGTGAGCGACCTGTACTGGCAAGACGGCGAAGAAGTGGAAGCCGTGTTGGGCGCAGCCTATGTACGGTTGCGCGAAACCCTGCAAACCCAGCTGATTTGGGGCGAAGCACGCGGCAATGGGCTGGCACTAGGAGGGTTTGTGTTCGTGGATGTACTCCGCATGAAACAGTTTGACCTTACGCCCTCCAATGAGTTCGTGAAGTGGGGCAAGTATTACGAGATTATTAACCTGGCCAACATGGTCATCAAGTACGCACCCGATGTGGTGGAACGGGACCCTTCCTTCAGCGAGCCGGTGATGCATTCCTTCCTGTCGGAAGCCTATTACCTCCGGGCCTTGAGCTATTTCTTCCTGGTACGCAACTTCCGGGAGGTGCCGCTTATCCTGGAGCCTTACATGAGCGATGAGCAGGAGTTTGAAGTCGAGAAATCGGCCGAGGGCGATATCTATTTGCAGATTGTCGCCGATCTGCAGGCAGCAATCCCGGCCAGTAAGGAAACCTGGCCCACCGAGTGGGAAAGCAAAGGCCGGGCCACCAAATGGAGCATCCATGCCTTGTTGGCCGATGTGTCGCTATGGACCGAACAGTACGATCAGGCCATCGCGTCGTGCGATGCCATCCTCGAATCGGGCTGGATTGGCCTGCTCGACGGCATGGTAAACAACCAAAACCAATGGTTTACCATTTTCAGCGAAGGGAATACCAATGAGAGTATTTTTGAACTCCAGTTTGATTTTGCCCAAAGCCAAACCAACGACCTGATTTCATGGTTCGGAAGCAATTACCAATGGGTTATTTCGCCGGTGTTGGTGGAGCAATTCGGCTTCGCGCCCGAAGACATCCGGGGTGCCGGGGCAACGTACACGGCCGGCGACCTGCGGCTTTGGAAATACCTGGGTGCTGAGGCCAACACGACGATTCCACGACCCGAAAACGACCAGAACTGGATACTCTACCGCATGGCCGACATCTACCTGATGAAGGCGGAAGCCTTGGTGATGAAAGGCGAGGCATGGTATGGCGAAGCACTGGATCTCGTTAACCGTATCCGGCAGCGCGCCGGTATCAGCGCTCCGTTGCCCGGCGCGTCCACCGAGCTGGAAATGCTGGATCTAGTACTCAACGAGCGGGCAAAGGAATTTGTCGGTGAAGCCAAGCGCTGGTACGATATCCTCCGGGTAGCCAAGCGCAACCAATACGAATACAAAGAATACCTGATCACCCAGGTGCTCGTCGGTGTGCAAGGCGGATCGGCGCCGGTAATCCGGTCGAAATTGCTCAATGAAAACAGCCACTACCTACCGATTCACTTCGATGAGCTGAAGGCCAACCGGCTGTTGACCCAGAATCCGTATTACGATAACCTTAGTCAATAAATGACCGTTATGAAGAAGAATATATTAGTCTCCGCAAAACAATACAGTCTTCTGCTCCTGACGCTGTGTTTTTGCTTCCAGTCGTGCAAAGACTTGTATGAAGACGAAACGTTCACGGCGTTCGAGGAGCTGCCCATCGGGATGTACCTCAAGGAAAACGGCGATCAGTTCGGCCGGTGGGTGGCCCTGCTTGAACGCGCCGGGCTGTATGCCACGCTGAACCTCAATACCACTTACACCCTTTTTGCCCCATCCAATGAGGGCGTAGACCGTTACCTCCAAGCCCACGGCTACGGGTCGGTGACCGATATTCCCAAAGATGAGGCCGCCTACTTGGTGCGCTACCACCTCATCCACGGCGTTGAGGTAGACCTGGGGCAATTCCAGAGTGGTGCCATCAACGACCGTAATGAAACGGATGATAACCTGTCTATCGAAGTGCGGGATGGCGGGCTTGATGCCTTTTATCTGAATGGTGAATCGCGGTTTCTCCAATTTGATATCCGGGCAACAAATGGTATCATCCACGCCATTGAAGATGTGGTCGTTCCGCTTACGGCAACCATCGCCGACCGGCTCGAAGAACGCTATGGCATCTTCTACGAAGCTGTCGTGGCCACCGGCTATGAAGACATGCTGCGCACCGTTGTCACCGAAGAGGTTGGCCCCGGTGGATTTCCCATCAAAGTACGGTACCGGTATACGGTGTTTGCCGTGGCCGACGAGGTCTATGCGCAAGCCGAAATCCATAGCCTGGCCGAGCTGGCCGAGCAGTTGCAGGCGGGTAGCGGACCGTATGACGATCCGGCCAACCCGCTGCACGAGTACGTGTCGTACCACATCATGGATCAATGGCGTTCGTTTGCCGAACTGGGGGCATTCCCCGAAGGTGAACGCGTGAAAAACCTCAATACGTATGCACGCAATCAACTGATCAGCATAACGGACGAACTTGGTGAACTGATTGTGAACTACGACCCCGGGGCCGGCAGCGAAGTCCGGTTCGTGGAATTCGACATTCCGGGTAAAAACGGCGTGGTGCATGAGTTGGACAACTGGACCCCCCTATTCACGCCGCCGCAAACGACAGTGATTTGGGAACTGACCGACTACCCCGACTTGGCGGCCAACGTAGACCAGTACCGCAACCCATCGCTGGGGGCACAATACAACCGTACTTTCCAGCTCGGCGAGTTGGAAAGCTACCATTGGTTTGCACAGCCCGAGGATAAGGCAAACGTGCTGACCTACCGCAACAACCGGTCGAACGACGGTATCTATTATACGGATGTGCTCAATTACGACCACCTGCGCATCGAACTGGGCGAATCGGGTTGGATAGAAATGGAGAGCCCCGTGATTGTGGCGGGTACGTATCGGCTGACAGTGGTATGGCCCAGCCCACGGCAAGCCAATCCAACCGGTCTTTGCTCCTTTGCGCTCGATGGGCAGATGCTCCGCCCACAGCACACCATATCCAACACCCGGGAAGACCGCGTGTTGGAAGAGACCCTCGGGATGGTCACCTTCGACGAAACGACGAGCCATACGCTGCGCGTGATTTCGCTCGATGGGCGCTTGATTACGTTGGATTACATCCGTTTTGAACCCATACAATAGGATATTCAGTTATGAAAAAATGGTATAAATTCATGATGGTGGCCTGCTTAGCAGTGGCTACTCTCGCATGTCAGAAGAAATGGGATGAACACTTCAAAGGTGACGGCGATACCGACAGCATCGTGTCGCCGCTCAATTTGCTGGAGTATCTCCAATCCGTACCCGAGTACAGCCGTTTCGTCGAAAAATTGGAAGAATTGGAAATTGCCGATGAATTGACGCGCGACCAGAACCTCTCGATATGGGTGGTGGCAAACGATCAGATGGATCGGTTGGCCACACTGGGCTTTGACGAACAGTACGTGATGGCCTATCACATCAACTACCTGAGCTTTGATTATACGAAGCTGCGGTCGGGCCTGCGGTTGCAGACCCTCAACGGCAAGTACATCCAGGTAACGCGAACGGATGATGAAATCCAGGTAGGCGACTCCTACGTGACCAAGGGCAACCAGCTGTGCCGGAACGGCGTAGTGCACGAAATAAACGAGCTGATGTTGCCCGAAGAGAGCATCTATGACTACCTCTTGGCCCTCGGTGAAGATTATTCCATCATCCGCGACTCGGTGCTGGCGCTCAACGATACGATTTTCGATATGGAAAACAGCATCCCGATTGGAGTGGATCCCACCGGCAACACGCTGTATGACTCGGTGTTCGTGATCAGTAACCCGATTTTCGATGCGGCCAACATCCGTTCCGAATTCGCGCAAGTGACCATGTTTTTGCCCAGCAATGCGGTTATCGAGCAATGTTTTGCAGACCTGGGCCGGCTCTATGAACAGTTTGGCAAAGACTTCCTTCCGGAAGACAGCCTGATTGCCTACCAGTGGATACGTGACGCGTCCTTCTATGATTACGTATTGGACTATTACGGCAGCGAACGGGATTTGGTATCGGCGCTCGGAAAGCTGTGGCGCACCGACGTACAGCAGGTTGATCCCAATTTCCGCCGCATGAGCAATGGCAGGATCTATGAAGTCACCCACCTCAAGATCCCGAACAACGTGCATATCCAGATGATTAAGCAACTCTTCCATTACTGGGAGTTCGTGCCCGACGAGGAAAAGGCGGAGCTGTTTACCTTGAATAACGTGACCGAGGTGCTCCCGACGAACCGGGACAACGTCAGTTTCCCGTCCATCGGCATCGACTCGTGGACCTATCGGACGCTGATTGTGCGGGGTGCATTGATTCCCGGCAAACCCCTGAGCATCGATTTCACTCCCATTATGCTCGAAAATAATCCCGATGGGACGACCGGTTACCGCGTGGTGGAAGTACCTCCGGGTGAATACAACCTCTATATGGGTTTCCGTTCGAGCGGGCACCCTTTCGTAAACATTTATGTGGATGGGAAATTAATCGGGAACTCGCTCAATGTGGTTCCGTCTACGCCGTGGAACTACGACCGATCCACCAACACCGTATCCGGCACGCGCTACAACGGATGGGGTGGCCTGGTTGGCCCGGTTGTCATCGACGGCGATGCGATACGGAGTTTCAGGATAAAAGTTGAATTTGCCGGATTGAGTAGTGGAACTGTCGAAATGATAGAACCCTACCACTGGGCATTGGTACCTACCCAAAATAACTATTAACAGCTATGATCGTGAACACTTTTTTCAATAATAAGCAGACAAGACGCCGCCTCCTTTTCTGGGTAGCCTCGTTATGCGGGTTAGGATCCCTTGCCATGCCGGCGTATGCCCAGCAGGACAGCGTGGTGTTGACCGGACAGGTGATGAGCGGTTTTGACGGTGCACCACTCACGGATGTGGTGGTGTCTATACCGGGTTCCGACCAGGTTGCCCAAACCGATGGGAACGGGAAGTACCGCCTGACACTGCCCGCCGAGGCAGTGGAAGTGATGTTCTGGATGCCGGGGTATTACAGTGCCACGCTGCCTATACTGGGGCGCCGCAACATCGTGGTTACCTTGGTGCCGGATAGCCGCGTGAAATACTACGATGGCGAGCCGGCCCAGCACCCGCTACACCGCGTCGGGGACGCCCTTTACCAACGCGATTTCCGGTTGGGGGCCGTATCGCTTGAGCAAGCGATCCAGGGGCAGTTTGCTGGGCTGAATGTGATCCGCAAGGGCGGCATGCCCGGCGACGGCGCAGCAATGCACTTCCGTGGCATACGGTCGTTCGAAGGAACGAATACACCGCTGGTAGTACTAAACGGCGTACCTTATATGCCGGATGCCGGTTTATCGCCTATCATTGGGGGCTACTCCGCCAACCCTTTCAACCCGTTCCACATCCGTGACATACACCACGTGCGCCTGCTCAAGGGGGCCGAAACCGCTTTATATGGCTCGCTGGGGTCTAACGGCGTGTTGCTAATCGAAACATCGGCACCGGAAGATATGGAAACGGTGATCGAGTTTTCCGGGCATTACGGCGTGGCGCAAAACCGGGCAACACTGCCCGTATTGAATACACACGATTTTAAAAGCCTGATCGGCGACGTGGGTTTAACCCAGTTTGAAGACATGGCAGACCTGCTCAATTTCTTCCCTTTTCTGCGCGATGATCCAGGTTATTACTACAACTTTTTGTATAATGCCGAGAGCGACTGGCAGGGTATGATTTACCGCCCCGCTTTCGTAACCGACAACCACCTGCGGGTGAAAGGCGGTGATGCGGTGGCCAAGTATAACCTTTCGCTGGGTGTAACCAACCAGGGCGGCACCTTAGACAACAGCGTACTCACACGCTATTCCACGCGGCTGAACGCATCGGTGGGCCTGGGCCGGAAAATAGATCTCCTCGGAACGGTCGGCTTGTCGTACCTTACCGGCAACCTGCACGAGCAGGGGATGCTGCAGGCAACAAACCCTATCCTGACCGCCTTGAACAAAGCGCCGATCCTGAGTCCGTATACCAAAGACGAATACAACAACGAACTGCCCACTTACGATGTGGTGCGGCAATTCAATATCAGTAATCCGCTGGCCGTACTTCATACCACCCGGATCAGGTCGGATGTGTATGATGTGTTTGTGAATGCCGGATTGAATTACCGGCCGAATGCCGATTGGACCCTCGGCACCACGTTCGGTGTTTACACCAACTACACCCGGCAGTCTACGTTCATCCCCGGCCTGTCCAGCCGGTCCATTGTTCCGCTGGAAAACGGTATCGCGCTCAACACCTCACGCAGCGGCTCGGGGCAGGTTTCCAATCTGTTCTACCGCCTCAGTGCGCAGTACGAAAAGCAATTGGGTGCCAACCGGGTGGAAGCCGGTGGTGGCTATCAGTTGATGGTGGTGCGCAACGAGTTTGATGCAGGCCGCGGGCGGAATACCAGCTCCGACTTTTACCGCACCCTGAGCCACGTGAGTGTGGATGGGCGAGCGTTCTGGGGGTTCAATGAACCGTGGAACTGGATGAGCACGTATGCGTACGGGCGTTACCACTGGCACAACCTGCTTTCCTTTTCAGCCTACCTCTCGGTAGACGGTGCTTCGTCCACCGGCGCGGCAGCCGATCGGTTTGGGTTCTTCCCCGGCGGCGAAGTGCGCTGGCAACTCGCCAACCTCGAAGGGATGAAAGCCAACCGGTGGTTAGACCAACTCGATATCCGGATAGGCTATGCGCTTACCGGCAACAGCCAGTACTCATCAAAGCTGAGCCAGCCCGCTTACACCAGCCAACTGTACCGCCAGCTTTCGGGCATTATTGTGGGAAACATACCGAATAACAGCCTCCGTTGGGAAGACAACCGGAATTTCGATGCTGCGATTGACTTGGGTGTCCTCAACAAGCGGATCCGTGCGTCGCTGGGTTATTACCAGACCCGTTCAACGAACCTCGTCCAAGCCCGTGGCGCATCGCCTGTCGCCGGTCTCGGCTTCCAGTATGTAAACGGTGGCGAGATCAGCAACCGCGGGTTTGAAGTGGACGTGTCGGCCGCATTGATCGAAAAGCGCGATGTGGCTCTCACCGTCGGTGGAACCTTTTCGACCTACAACAGCGAGGTGGCAAGTCTGGGTGGCGATCAGCAGCGCATCCATGAACTGGCCGACGGGGTTGCGATGATTTCGGCCGTTGGCCAAGCACCGTATGCGTTTTACGGATTTGAGGCGAACGAAGTCATGCCATCGGCCAGTGCCGCAGCGGCAGCCGGTCTGGTGGATTTCAAGGGGCTTCCTTTTAGTGCCGGCGATATCCGCTTTACCGATCGTAACGCCGATGGTGTGATCGACAGGGCCGACCGCACGGTTATCGGCGATCCCACCCCAGATTTCTTCGGAGGCGCTTATTTCGATGTGCGCTATAAGCAGCTATCACTAACCGGCCATTTCAACTTCAGCTACGGCAACGAAATTTACAATGGTGTGCGCCGGAATTCTGAATCGATGGAGAGCTATGCCAACCAGTCGACCGCCGTGTTGCGCCGTTGGAAGGCAGATGGACAGGTTACCGACATTCCACGTGCCGAATACGGCGACCCCATGGGGAATGCTCGGTTTTCATCGCGCTGGATCGAAGACGGTTCATTTCTCCGGCTGGCGAACTTAACCCTGCGTTATCGGGTGGAAAATGCACGGATACAGGTGCTCAATGGTGCCGAAATCTATGTGGTGGGTGAAAACTTGGCTACATGGACCAAATACCTGGGCTTCGACCCCGAAACCACCTATGGAAGCAACCCGATGTATATGGGGCTCGACTACGGGAATTTGGCCCAACCCCAAACATTCAGGGCGGGGATTAATTTGACATTCTAAAAAACGAATAACGATGAAATTACAGATCATTATCCCATGCATGCTGCTCCTGTTTTCGACAAGCTGTTCGACGTTTTTCGATGTCGAATCAGATGACCTCTTGAAGGAAGAAGCGTACATCGGTGAAGGGAATGAACTTTACTCCGGTTACATGGGCATTGCCGCCAAGATGCAGGCGGTGGCAGACCACGCTATCTTTTTATCCGAACTGCGGGGCGATCTGCTGGAACCTACGGCCAACGCCCCACAAGAACTGTGGGACATCTATAACCACCAGTCGCTGGAAGGAAATGCCTTTGCAGACCCCAAAGGGTATTATGAGGTGATCCTGAATGCGAATAATTACATTCACAAAGCACTGGAGTTCCGCACCAACTACCCGCGCGCGGTAGAAGCGGAGCACATCGGCCCGTTGGTGAGTGGAGCCATCCGGTTCAAGGTATGGGCTTACCTCATGCTGGGGAAGCTGTACGGCGAAGCCGCCTACACCGATGAACCCCACATCGAATTGGAAGGACTCGCGTCGTTACCTGTGCTCACCATCGATGAGCTGTTCCCGCGGTTGATCCAACTGATGGAAGCGGGTACCAATGGCATCCACGGCCGAACGGTGCTGAACTGGGGTAACATCTTGTATCCCGGGGTCAACGTTCAAGAGCAAGACTTGGTGTGGAACATGATCTGCCCATCGCCCGAGCCGTTGCTCATGGAGCTCTACCTCTGGACCGGGCAGTACAGCCGGGTAGTCGAAATCGGGATGCCTTTGATTGCGACTACCAATTACTTAATTGATAACAATTTCTACAACGGCGAGTGGATAGAGCCGTTTACACGCAACCCGGTGTCAATGACCCGCGTGTTGATGAACATTGTCCCCTTTGATTTCGAGCGGAACCAGACGAACCGATTGATCCGTTTTTTCTCGAATACGTATCCTTCCGTGTACTACCTACGGCCCACTGACGTGGCCATGGACCGGTTCAGGCGGCAGGTGCGCCTTGATGGAAACACCATTGGCGATTTCTACCGTGGGCAAAACTATACGTTTGCCCTGCAGAACGGCGATTGGGTAATCCGCAAGTTCTCGCGCGATCGCGAATCTGCATCCGAAATCCATAAGAATAACGTACACATTGTGTTGTACCGCGACTCCGACTTGCATTTCTTCATCTTGGAAGCCCTCAACCAATTGGAACTGTTTGATGAAGCCGAGGCGTTACTCAACGACGGCATCAACCTCTATTTATCGCGCAACGCCGGAAACTTGCAGTACCCCTTCAACAACGAAGTGTGGAACGCCCGGTTGGCAGCTAACTGGGGCATCCGCCGGCGGGTAGACGTAGGCCCGGTATATCCGCAAGGCCTTTCTAAGAATGACCTGGATACGCCCGAAAAGGTAGCCGCTTACAAGAAGGCAATTGACGAACTGATTGTGGAGGAAACCTGCATGGAAAGCGCAGGCGAGGCCCGTTCGTATTTTGCGATGATCCGCATTGCGAGGCGGTGGAACGACCCAACGATCTTGGCCGACCGGGTGAGTGCCAAGTACGACGAGGGAATGCAACAGGCGATACACGACCAGTTGATGAACCCGGAGAACTGGTTTGTAGATTATCCATTGTAGCCAATGAAGAAAGAGAACATGATGATTTTTTACCAATTATATCAACAATCCGCTATGAAGAAGCTATTGAATGGTACGCTCGGCGCCGTCTTTGCCGTGTGGATGATGCTGCTGCTTGGCCTGCCGTTGGGTGGGGCCGCACAAACGCCCGCATTCCCTGGGGCGGAAGGTTTCGGCCGTTTTTCGCAGGGTGCACGCGGGCATGCCAATCCGCAGGTGTATGTGGTAACCAACCTCAACGACAGTGGTCCGGGGTCCTTCCGTGATGCCGTAAGCCAACCCGGTCGTTTTGTGGTGTTTGCCGTAGGAGGGGTTATCAAGCTGCAGACGCGCTTGGTCATCTCATCCAACACCACCATTGCCGGCCAAACCGCGCCGGGAGATGGAATCGTCGTTTACGGACGGGGCATCTCGTACAGCGGTGCAGAGCACGTCATCACCCGTTATATGCGGTTCCGCTGCGGCGTCGACAATGGTGCCGGCCGCAACGAGGATGCCCTCAGCATTGCGAACGGACACAACATGATTTTCGATCACCTGTCGGTTTCGTGGGGTATTGATGAGGTGTTTTCCATCAATTGGGATAACCGGGGGAGAGACCCAGACAGCATCACCATCCAGAATACAATTATCGGGCAAGGCGTGCATCGCCACAACCACTCGGCGGGTGGCCTGATGGAACCAGGCGGTAAAGTGAGTATCGTAAAAAGCCTGTACCACAGCAACAAAACCCGTAACCCCAAAGTGAAGGGCATCAACGAGTTTGTGAATAACGTGGTGTACAATTTTGGAAACGCCGGAAACGTATACGACCACACGGTGTCGGGCGACGGGTACATCATGGGCGGGTCGGCCAGCACGTCGCATGTAAACATTGTTAATAATTATTTTATAGCAGGCCCGCATACGCCTAGCAAAACCACCCCGTTTTCGCGGGGTACCCCCACGTTCCACGTGTATGCTTCAGGCAACTATTGGGACGGCAACAAAGACGGGGTGTTGAACGGTACATTGGTGCCGGAAGATCCAACCGGCTACCCCGGTATCGAGCCCGGTAATTTCCAAAGCCAGGCTTATGATTACCCGTATACCGCAAACGCTCTCACGGCCGAGCAGGCCTACGATTGGGTATTGGCCAATGTGGGTGCCAATTTTCCACGGAGGGACGAGGTGGACCAACTGTTCATTGATGAGTTAGGTTCGATCGGTACGGAAGCGGCGTATGTATACCGCGAAAGCGACCTGCCGTTTGCGAATGGCGGCGTGGGTGTGGTAGATGGTGCCCCGGCGCCTCTGGACACCGACGGCGACGGGATTCCCGATGCGTGGGAAGACGCCAACGGGTTGGATAAAAACGACCCTGCGGATGCATTAGCTGAAAGTGATATCGATCCGAATTACCTGAACATCGAAGTGTACATCAACAGCCTCGTAGATGGCGAAGCTCCGGATTTTATCCGGCCGCCATCGCAGATCGTGTTGGCGGCTGAATCAGAGGAAGAACCGGCAAGCAGCACCATCACGCTGACGTGGAGCGATAACGGCAACGAATCCGGTTCCATCGTCATCGAGCGCTCGCCAGACGGCGAAACTTATGCGGAAGTAGCCCAGGTGTCTGTAGGTATCGAAACTTACGCGGACGCTGACGGTACGCTTCCCAACGAGACGTATTATTATCGGCTCAAAATCGTTACCGATGACGGGGAATCGTCGTACGTATTCCGATCGGTAACCACCCCGCCCATTCCGACCGCGCCGGAAGCACCGTCGCAGCCCAGCCCGGGCCACGAGTACGGCTATGTGCAGCTTGGAGAGGGAGGGACGGCGGCACTCCGTTGGCAAGGCTCAGACAATACCGATACGTATACCGTCTATTTCGGTAATACAGAAGCCGCATTGACCCAAGTGGCCGAAGTGGCCAGCTCGGACGAGCTGGAGCACGTGTTGACGGGCTTGGCTGCCGGCCAGACCTATTATTGGCGGGTGGATGCAGGTAACGACAAGGGCGTGGCTACCGGAGCCGTATGGTCCTTCCGCGTGACGCCGGAGATTGCGCCGGGCTTGATCGGGTATTGGTCGTTTGATGAAGAAGAAGGTGCCGAGTTGCAAGACCAGTCGACCTTTGCCAACCATGGCCTGTTGGGTACGGACGATGTGAGCCAGGTGCGGGTTCCGGGTGTGATGGGCGGGGCCATCGATTTGGCTACCGTGGATCATAGCAGTTACCCGATGAGCATTCCCCATGCCGATCACCTCTACTTGGGGCAATCGTCTTTTTCCATCTCGTTTTGGCTGAAAGGGGGAAGTGCCAACCTGCCACCAGACAACAACAGCAGTGCGTACATCCTCTGCAAAGGTTCCATTACGCGGAATGCCGCAACGGGCGCTACCGGAAAAAGAGTCAATATTGAACTGAAGAACAACCAATTCCGGTTTGCTATAGATGATGACATTGTAAAGGACGAAGTGAGTATCGATGGCCAGCCATTTTTCGTAGACGAATGGGTACACGTAGTGGTCATCCGCGACATCGAATCGGGTGAACTGCGCGTATACCGCAACGGCGAGGCGGTCGGTCAGACGGCCATCAATTCCCAAGCCAGCATCGGCGAAGACAGCGACCTAGTTGTCGGCAACATCGGTGAGTATGAGTTTCTGGATTCGCAGAATGCATCGGCGCCCTATACCGGACAACTGGATGAACTCCGGATTTTCAACCAGGCGCTGAGCCTGCAACAAGTACAAGAAGAATACGCCCGCGGGGTGGGGCTGCAAAAAGTGAATACGCCCATGCCCGAAAGCGGCCAGCGGACGGAGGAACCGGACCACGTGGAGGTTTCCTGGGCGGGTGGCGTGCTGGCCGAGAAATTCATCGTGTATTTAGGAACCGATGAGAATGCGCTCCAACAACAAGCCGAACTGGCACCCGATCAATTTTCCTATACGTTTGACGGCTTGCAGCCGGAGTCGACTTACTATTGGCGGGTGGACGCGGTGGCTGCCGATGAAGTGGCAGAAGGCGATGTATGGACGTTCCAGACGATTAGTGGCGTTCCCGAAACGGGCGAGTTGGTCGCCCACTTCCGGTTGGACGAAACCTCGGGTACCGTGGCGCACGACGCCAGCCCGTATGCCCACCACGGCACGTTGCAGGGCTTTGAAGAAAACCCTTGGATTGCCGATGGCCATCGCGGGGGCGCCCTGAAGTACACTACCCAGGAGGGGGAGACCACCGCTGGCATTGTAGTGCCGGCAGCCGATCAGTTTGCATTTGACGATAACTCGTTCACCATCTCGTTGTGGATGCGTTCCGCGGAAAACACGTACACGCCATCCAGCGACAACGCCTACCTGATTTCGAAGGGAACGTTCGGCGGAGTTGGTAAATGGTACGGCGTGCAGTTGCACCACAACAACCGGATTGTTTTTGCGGTGGATGATAACGTGGTGAAGAGTGAAGTGTTTGCCGATGTGGAAGAGGTGGATTTATATAGCGGCACATGGAAGCACGTGGTGGCCGTTCGGGACCGCGACGAGCAGAAACTTTTACTGTATATCGACGGCGAGTTGGTGAAGGAAGGCGGTGACGGTACCGTGGGTGGTATTGCCCAGCGCGACTTGGATCTGCTGATCGGCAACTCGGTGGAAGAAAAGCCTTACCGCGACGATTTGGACGACGTGCGGTTGTACAATTACGCGCTTTCTGGCGAGGAAGTAAGTGCACTATTTGAAGGGTGGGCCGACCGCGAGCTGGTAGCTCATTACCGGTTGGATGAAACGTCGGGAACAGTGGCACACGACGCCACACCCTTTGCCAACCACGGCACGCTGCAGGATTTCGGCGACGACCCCTGGATCAGTGGCGGTAAGCGGGGTGGAGCACTCCATTACACCACTACTGAGCCTACGGGTGGCATTGTGGTCCCCGCCGCTGCGCAGAACGCATTTGACCAGCATTCCTTCACGGTATCGCTGTGGATGCGTGCCGCGGAAAATACGTACGGACCAACCTCGGCTGAGAATGCCTACTTGATCCACAAGGGCGTGTTTGCCGCTGCGGACGGTGGCAAGTGGTGGGGCATTCAATTGCATCACAACGGCAACATCAACTTTTCCATCGATGACAACGTGGTGAAGACGGACGCCTCGGCGAACGCAAATGATGTCGGCTTATTCAGCGGGGAATGGAAACACGTGGTGGCCGTGCGCGACCGCGATGCGGTAAAAACGAAACTTTACGTTGACGGTGTGTTGGTAGCCGAAGCAGAAGACGGGACAACGGAAGGCATTTCAATGCCAGAAATGGACCTCACCATCGGTAACTCGCGCGAGAACCGGCCGTTCCGCGACGACTTGGACGATGTAAGGCTCTACAACTATGCGTTGAGTGAAGATGAAATACTGGAGCTGTTTGACCCGCCGTTGGATGAAGCTCAACCGGTTGCCCATTATAAGCTGGATGAAACCTCCGGCACGATGGCAACCGATTCCAGCCCGAACGCGAACCACGGTACGCTACGGGATTTCGGACCGACGCCTTGGATCGGCGATGGAAAGGAAGGCGGTGCACTCCATTACACTACGACGGCGCCCACGGGCGGCATTGTAGTGCCTGCAACCGAGTACAATGCTTTCGACCAGCGCTCCTTCACGATATCGCTGTGGATGCGAGCTGCAGAAAACACGTATACGTCGTCGGACCAGAATGCGTACCTCATCTCAAAAGGTACGTTTGGCGGGGTCGGCAAATGGTACGGCATCCAACTGCATCACAACAACCGCATTGTTTTCGCGGTGGATGATGACGCGGTAAAGAGCGAAGTGTTTGCTGCGGTTGGCGATGTGGATCTCTATAGCGGAGACTGGAAGCACGTAGTTGCGGTGCGCGACCGCGACGCCGAGAAGCTCAAGTTGTACATCGACGGTGAGTTGGTAAAAGAGGGGAATGACGGTACTGTTAACGGTATTGCACAGCCTGATCTGGAACTGATTGTCGGTAACTCGGTGGAAGAGAAGCCGTTCCGCGACGATTTGGACGATGTTCGGCTTTACGATTTTGCCTTGTCGCCCATGCAAATCCAGAACTTGTTCCAGTCGCAACCGGTTGTACGGCAAGTCCGTAACATCAGTCCGGAAAACGAGGCACAGGACGTGCTGGTGGGTGGTACCACATTTGTTTGGGAAGGGCATGCTTCGGCGTATACCTTACGTTTGGGCACCTCCATCGGTGACCTTGCACCGGTTGTTGAGGAAACCGATTTACAATCGTTTACGCTTACGGAGCCATTGGCCCACGGTACCACGTATTACTGGCAAGTGGACGCATTGGTTGGCGAAATCTGGGAGGCTGGCGAAATCTGGTCGTTCGAAACTGAACAGCTCGCCTTGCCGGTAATCAATAACGAAGAAATACTGTCCGTAAACCAATACAGTGAAGCGGGCACGTTGATCGCTCAGTTGACCGCCGACAATGCACCGGGCGAGGTGTTGACGAATTGGCGGATTTCCACCAACACGGACGTGAACGCGAACGGCGTTGACGCGTTTGAGTTGGATGCCGAGACGGGCGAACTGCGCATTAAGGATGCAGACGATTTCGAATACGAAGAAGGCCGGGTGCTGGAAGTTGGGGTTCGGGTAAGCAACAGTTTGGGCGAAGCCGAGGAAGCGATTTTCCAGGTGGTGGTCAACTTTGTAAACACACCACCTTCGTTTGACGAGATTGCGTCGGAGGTCCACTGCTACAGTCCGGAGGAGCGTATCATTCCGATCACGGGAATCAACCCGGGCTTGGAAGCGGACCAAACGGTTGAATTAACGCTTCAGGCCAATCCATCGCGGATGTTCCATACGCTGTCGATCAGCCAGCCGGAAAACGGCGTGGCCTACCTCACATACACCCCCAAAGCGGGTATCGATGACGAGGTATCGGTAACGGTCACCGCTGTGGATGACGGCGGCAGCGAGCACGGTGGGCAAGACACCTATGCGCAGACGTTTACGTTGCTAATGGCTGCCCAGCCGGATATCAGTATACTGGCTGACAAGCAACGGGTGCAGAAAGGCGAATCCGTTCGCTTTGTAGTGCGGAATAATGCACGGCATCCGGTAGCGCTAACGTGGACGTGGGATGACCAGACATTCGAGACGGATGTGTTGATCGCACAGGTTACCGAAACCACCACGATTACGGTTAAAGCGGTAAATGACGCCGGTTGCGAAGACGAAGCGTCCATCACGATTGAAGTGTATGAGCCAGCAGCGCTGGAAGCTTCCAATGTGATTACGCCGAACGGCGATGGGATCAACGATACCTGGGTGGTGAAGAACATCGAGCATTACGCCAACAATTCGGTGAAGGTGTTTGATATCTCTGGACGGGTGGTGTACCAAGCCGCCGGCTACCGGAACAATTGGAACGGCACGTACCAAGGAAGGCCGTTGGCTGATGGCACGTATTACTACGTAATCGAATATGGCGATGGCCGGCAACCGCAAAAAGGATACATCAACATCATTAATGACAACCGGTAAATAAGAGATCGATATGAATACGACGATAAGAAAATTCGGAAGGCAGGCGGCTGCGGCATTGGTCTTTGCGTTGGGGTGCGGCATCGCCGCCCCTGCACAGGCGCAGCTGTCGCCCATGGGCACGGGGTATTTCCAGAACCCTTATTTATTTAACCCGGCCCGCGCCGGGATGGATGGCGGCACCACCCTTAATCTGGGGGTGCGGGCCACCACCAACGGCATGCCCGGCGCGCCTCGCAACCAAGCCTTTTCGGCCGAGCACGGTTTCGGCCGTTCGGGAATCGGGTTACTGTTGGATAATACGTCGGTCGGGTCCGTGCGCCACACGGCTGGCGCACTCGGGTACGCCTACCACCTGCCACTGGCGGCCGATGGGCAGCGACTGCATTTCGGCTTGTCGGCCACGCTGCTGTGGAGCAGGCTGGATATGACGGACATAAACGGCACGGGCTACGACCCGGTATTGGCGGCCTACAATGAGCGGGGTGCCGAATTCGATGCGAAATTCGGATTGGCCTACACGTACCGGCAGTTGGTGGCGGAGTTTGCCATGGGCGACCTGATCCGCAATATCCGCAATGATGACCGGGTGCTGGCCAATAGACCGCTTTATTTTTCGGCTGTGAGCTACACCCTTCCCCTCGGGGCCCGGGATGGCTCGATGTCGCTAACGCCCAAGGTCTGTTACCGCGGAATACGAAGCACCGATGATGTTTTCGATATCGGGATGGACTTCCGTTTTGCGGGGCATTTCCGGGTGCTGGGATTGTATCATACCTCGCGGAATGCAACGGTGGGTTTCGGTGCCGGTATCGGGAAGTTGCAGGTACTTGGCATGTACAGTATGGAAACTTCTTCGTTGAGCCGTTATGCAGGGAATGCATTCGAAGTCGGGTTGGGGTGGAACATCGTTCAATCGAACTAACTTTCAAATCGAACACCATGCGACTCGCATTATGCGTTTTAGTAGTACGGACCCACAATAGTGGCCGGAAGTACTTGCCCGTACATTGGGGGCCGAATGAGATCGGTAAGGCGTCGCATCACGGAAGGGTTTGCTAGTGGTTTGGTTGTTATCCTCCAGCGGCCTCGGTGCTAAAAACAGCTGGCAAACTGCCAGCGGAAAGCAGGCATATAGCGCACTCAACCGCAGCCGTTAGAAGGCAGTTAGACGGCAGATGTAAGTCTCCAATATATCCGGTGCTGAAGGTTTTGTCACGCACCCGTGCAAAACAGCTCGTCCGGTAACGATTGCGTATTTTGGGTACGGAGAGGTGTTTTGCTTATAATGTTTTGTTTTTCAGTTAATTAAATATTTTGTGTGCCTTTCCGCGCAGGACGATGCAGGATACTTTCACTTTTTTTTATTGTATCATTGCTTGTGGTTGTTGCGAAGCGGAGTACCGATGCCAGCGATGGCTGAATTATAAATCAAAAAACATAAAATATAACACCTGATGAATGCACGATTTTTCTTAAAAACCATCCGATTGGGGCTGCTGGGTGCCGTGTTGGGTGCCTGTTCCCCGGGCCATTCGGGGCAAACCGGCAACGGGAACGCCACCGCCGACGACGGCTATCGTCCATGGACCACGATTGACGAGCCCCTTGCCGAGCTGGAACGGGTACGTGGACTGATCAACCCGCCGGTGTTTCCCGACCGCGATTTTCTGGTGACCGACTACGGCGCGGTAGGGGATGGCACCACCCTGAATACCGAGGCTTTTAAAGCGGCTATCGAGGCTTGCCACGAAAGCGGCGGAGGCCGTGTGGTGGTGCCGCTGGGCACGTTCGTAACGGGTGCCATTTACCTGAAAAGCAACGTGAACCTCCACCTTGTGGATAGTACAACGATTTTGTTCAGTCGCGATACCACGCAGTATCCGCTGGTGTTTACGCGGTGGGAGGGCATGGAACTGGTCAACTATTCGGCCTTCATCTACGCTTACGAAGAAGAGAACATTGCGATAACGGGCAATGGTACGCTAAATGGGAATGCCGATAACGACCATTGGTGGTGGTGGAACGGCGCCGAACGCTATGGCGGGCGTAAACACATCGGTTACCAAAAAGCGGCCCGCGATTCGTTGCATGTGCTCAACGACTTGCAGACCGACCCCGAAACGCGGGTTTTTGGCGACGGGTATTACCTCCGACCCAATTTTATCCAGCCTTATAAGAGTAAGAATATACTGATTTCGGATGTAAAGGTGATTAATTCGCCGATGTGGAACATCAATCCGGTCTTGTGCGAAAACGTGACGGTTGAGCGGGTAAAGGTGATTTCCCATGGGCCCAACAACGATGGGTGTAACCCCGAGTCGAGCAAGAATGTGCTCATCAGCCATTGTTATTTCGATACGGGCGATGACTGCATTGCCATTAAGTCGGGGCGCGATGGCGATGGCCGGCGAATTGGCGTGCCCTCCGAAAATATCATCATCGAACATTGTATGATGAAGGAAGGCCACGGCGGGGTAGTGCTCGGTAGCGAGGTTTCCGGTGGCGTGCGTAATGTTTTTGCCATAAATAATACGATGGACAGCCCCGTGTTGGATCGGGTATTGCGCCTCAAAACGAGCTCCAGTCGTGGGGGTATTCTCGAAAATGTGTTTATGAAAGATACCAAGGTAGGTACCTATAAGGAGGCCGCTGTGCGGTTCAATATGTTTTACGAAAAGCCGGGTGATTTCATGCCTACCATCCGCAACGTATGGGTGGAAAACATGGTGGTGGAAAGGGGCGGACGGTATGGTGTATTGGCCAACACATATGCGGAATCGCCCGTACGGGATTTCCGGATGGTCAATGTGACGATGCATGGTGTGGAGACGCCGATCAAGGCCAACAACGTACAGAACATGATACTGACAAACGTCGTCATCGAAGAAAAAGCGTTGATCAATTCGGAGGAATTCAAATAGTCATGCATGGAGGACTGAACAGTCGCATGGTGCGATGGTGTTTACTGCTGTGCCTGCTGGTGTCGGTGAGCGATGGGATAGCCCAAAACACCTGGTGGCACGGTGTGGAGCGGCAAGTGCGGTACCGTCCGGAGGGCGGTGACTTTGTGATTCACGATGGTGACCGGCGGTTCAACCGGGCGCTGTACGGCACCAATACGGCATTTAGGGTGGAAGCGGGCGACCTGCCCGAGTTTGCGCTATACCTCCCCGGCGTGGGCGGCAACTTCCAGTTGGGTGTCATCGCTGGAAACGAAAGCAAATGGCTCACCGAGGCCGATGACATCGAAGCGCGCTATCGGCCCGGAACCATGATTTATCAAATCAAGGACGCGCTGCTGGGCCGTGCGACGCTCCAATTGCAAGTGTTGGCACTGGCAGATGCCGAAGGGATGGTATTGAAAGCGCAGGTGGATGGTGAATGGCCCCAAGGTGTAGAGCTGATAGCACTTTTCGGGGGCGCGAACGGCAAGAAGTTCAGCCGGGGCGGAGATATCGGCGCCGATCCCGAATCGGGTTTCTATCTGCACGCCGATTACTGCGATAACAATACATATGTATTGGAAGGCCATAGGTTCAGACTTGACTACGTGCATGGCCGGGATGGACAGCGGCGATTGTGGGGCAGTTACCCAGCCGCCGCCGTAGCGCAGGTGGGCGACGCAAATGCCTTGGCCTCGCCGGCCAACGTGCGCGCGTCTGACGCATCAAGCCAACCGGTGCTCGTCATGGCGTTTACGCCGGAAGAAGCTACCGATTACCATTTCTTGGTTGCCGCTGATAGCAGTGCCCGTTACGCCGACCCGGAAGTTGCATTCGTGGAAGCCGAGGAGGCTCGCAAGAAATTGGCCGGGCGCATAACCATCCACACGCCCGATGCCCATATCAATACGCTGGGGGGCGCTCTCGCTGTGGCTGCCGATGCCATCTGGGAAGACCCGACGTTTCTCCACGGTGCCGTGGCATGGCGTATGCGTTTGAACGCCTGGCGGGGTGCTTATGCGGGCGATCTGCTCGGGTGGAGCAACCGTTCACGCCGTCATTTTGAGAGCTACAGCCGCTCCCAGGTGTTGTCGCCCGACTCCGCGCCGGTAGTGATGGACACCGCGTTGCATTTGGCGAGGCATCTCGAAGAAATGGGGACGGCGATGTTCTCGAGCGGTTACATTTCCCGCAACCCGAATAACAATACCCGTCCGCACCATTACGATATGAACCTGGTGTTTTTCGATCAGATGCTCACCCATTTCAACTGGACGGGCGACACAGCCTTTGTCAGCGAGATGTGGCCCTATATCAAACGGCACCTCGCGTGGGAGAAACGTAATTTCGATACCGACGGGGATGGGTTGTATGATGCCTATTGCGCCATCTGGGCCAGTGATGCCCTGCAATATTCGGGTGGCGGTGTTACCCATACCTCGGCCTACAACTATCGTGCAAACCGGATGGCGGCCAAGCTGGCCCGTTTGCTCGGTGAGGATGGTGCACCGTACCTCCGCGAGGCAGCGAAGATCAAGCAGGCGATGAACAGCCAGCTGTGGATGGCAGACAAGGGGTGGTATGCCGAATACCGCGATTTACTGGGCAACCGATCGGTGCACGAAAATCCGGGAGTGTGGACCATCTACCATGCATTGGATGCCGGTGTGGCCAATCCATTTATGACGTACCGCTCGCTTCGCTATATCGATAACCACATCCCTCACATCCCGATACGCGCCCATGGCCTCGAAGACACCACACTGTATACCGTATCGACCACCAATTGGCAACCTTATACATGGTCAGTGAATAACGTGGCGCTGGCAGAAGCATTGAATACCGCCCTGGCCTATTGGCAGGGTGGGCGACCTGAGACGGCTTTCCACCTGTGGCGGAGCAGCTTGATTGAAAGCATGTACCTCGGGGCGAGCCCGGGGAATTTCCAGCAATTATCGTTCTACGACGCGCGGCGGGGCGAACTGTACCGCGACTTTGCAGACCCGATCGGGGTTGCGGCGCGTACCGTGGTGGAAGGGCTTTTCGGTATCCATCCGAAAGCACTGGATGGCGAGTTGCATATCCGGCCCGGCTTACCCAAGGATTGGGACCATGCTTCGTTTGAGTCGCCGGACATCCGCTTTGCATACCAACGTGATGGATGGTACGAAAGGTATGAGATTGTACCGCACGGGTGGCCATCCCTGCGATTGGTATTGGATATCCCGGCACGGGCAACCGACTTAAGGGTGGTGCGGTTGAACGGACAACCCGTATCATGGCGGCCGGATACCGCCCTCGGGATGGCGCATGTCATTGTGGATGCGCCGCCGGCGGCAAGCTACGCGGTGGAACTCCATTGGGCGGGAGACCCGTTGGAAGTGTTATCCGTTCCCGACACGTTATGCTCCGGCACACCGATGCTCCTGGCACCAAAATACGCCCGCATTGTAGGGTGGCACGATCCGCAGGATGTCATCCAACGGACCTCCCAAAGGGACAGCGATTGGCAAGTGCACTTTCGCCCCGAAATCGGTCCCAAAACATGCTTTGTGCAATTACAGCAAGGGCAACAGGTCTGGTGGCAAGCCATAAACGTGGTCCAGGTCCGTCGCATTGAAATGCAGCGGCTCGCTGACCACGATGAAGGCCGGCTTAGGTTTGCACTGCGGAACCATGGGCCAGCCATATCGATAGGTATCCGTTATAACGATTCGGAAGCGGTTCAGTCGCTCACGTTGGACACCGGTGGTTATCGGGAAATGGAACTGCCCGAAGCAAAAGCAGTATTCGGAACCAATCGGATCGAGATTACCGACGAACGGGGCAAGACCGTATTGACCGATGAGCTGGTTACGTGGAACGACGGGGTAAGGCATCGGGGCAGCTATACCGCAGTGGATATGGCAAGCGCCTTTAACGCACACGTAGATGCCATATTCGAACAGCGCTACTTATCGCCCCGACCGACGTCGCCCGCCTTGCAACTACCTTGGCAAGGCATCGGTAATTGGTGCTATCCGTTAACCGAGGCGAATATCGATGACAGCGGATTGCGGCGCGAGGCGGGGAGCGATGGTCTTTTCCAATTGCCCCAGGGTATTCCATTCCGGACGCCGGGCAAGGTGGATAAATCGAATATCCTGTTCGTTTCGATGTGGGACAATTATCCCGAAGCAGCAACTGTCCCGCTTTCGGGTACGGCAAGCCATGCCTACCTGGTGATGGCGGGTTCGACCAATCCGATGCAAAGCCAGTTCGATAATGCGGAAGTGATCGTAACTTATAAAGATGGCTCCGAGGCACGATTGCCATTACGCAATCCAGGTAATTGGTGGCCCATTGAACAGGATTATTACCGGGATGGCTACGCATTCGTTACCGGCCAACCGCATCCCTACCGTATCCACCTGAAGACGGGTGAAGTGCACCGCGAAGCGCCCCGTTATACGGCTATCAAAGGTTTTACAGACCGGGCTGTGGATGGTGGTGCTGCGACCTTGTTGGATATGCCGCTGGATCCGTCGAAAGAATTAAAATCGTTGACCCTTCGGGCATTGGCCAACGAGGTCGTTGTCGGCTTGATGGGCATCACGTTGAAAACAAATTAAGTAACCCGTTTTTACAACTCAGATGAACACTTTTTTCAAATACGGAGCTTTATTTTTAATCACCGCTGCAATAGGTTGCGGCAGCAATCAAGTGGCTATCGACCGCCATGCGGTTGTATCCCGGCACAATGTGGTCAACACGGCCGTCGATTCGCTGACATCGTTGACCGTAGGCAATGGCGCATTTGCATTCACTGTTGATGTTACCGGACTGCAGACTTTCCCGGATCGGTATGCCAAGGGTGTGTCGCTCGGCACGCAATCCGAATGGGGTTGGGACCGGTTCACCGATACCATAGGTTATCGATTTGAAGAAACGTTGCGTACCTACGATTTCAATAACGACGGCCATGAAGCCACTTATAGCGTGCAACATAAAGAAGGCCGGCAGCGCGAGGCGTCCAACTGGTTCCGGGAAAACCCGCACCGGTTGCAACTCGGTAACGTAGGGTTTGATATTTACGGGCTGGAGGGCCAATTGATGACTCCCGACGATATCACCGAAATCCAGCAGACACTCAATCTCTGGACCGGTGAAGTGCACAGCCGATTCAAGGCGTTCGGTGAGCCCGTGGAGGTAACGACCGTGGGCCACCAAGAGACTGACGCGATAGCGGTGCAGACCACTTCGCCGCTTATCAAAGCAGGGCGATTGAAAATCCGGATACGCTATCCGTATCCTACGGCGCAGTTTTTGGATGAAGCTAACTTTTATGCCCATCATGATCGGCATCAAACGGCAATTGTGGATAGCGATGTAACACAGGAGCAAACTGCCAGCGCATTGGTGCATAAGATGGATAGCATTACTTATTACACCTTGCTGCGGTGGACCGAAGGGGCCACCCTTGCCGCCACCGACACTGCCCATTATTATCAAGTGAGCCCGGACACAGATCGGGATGAGTTTGAACTCACCGTGCTGTTCAGCCCCGAGGCCGGAGACCCCGCGACGTTGCCCGGCTTCGATGCTGTAGCAACGAGCAGCAGCGACGGCTGGGAAGCGTTCTGGTCGCGCGGTGCCGCCATCGACTTTGCTGGCAGTACCGACCCGAGGGCCAACGAACTGGAGCGCCGGGTGGTGCTTTCGCAGTACCTCACCAAGGTACAATGCGCGGGTAACGAACCGCCGCAGGAAACCGGCCTCACCTTCAATAGCTGGTACGGTAAGCCGCATCTTGAGATGCATTGGTGGCACGCGGTACACTTCGCGTTGTGGGACCGCGTAGACCTGATGGAAAAGAGCCTTTCGTGGTACGCCGATATCGCGGATAAAGGGCGCGCCCTCGCCGAACGCCAGGGTTACGAAGGGATCCGATGGCCTAAGATGGTCGACAACGAAGGGCAGGAGTCACCCTCGTCAGTGGCCGCTTTCCTCATCTGGCAGCAGCCCCATTTCATCTACCTTGCCGAATTGGCTTACCGCGATAAACAGGATCCGGCCATCATCCAAAAATACAAGGACCTCGTGTTCGCCACGGCGGAGTTCATGGCCGATTTTCCCACGTACGATGCCGCAAACGACCGATACAACCTGGGAAAGGGCGTTATCCCTTCCCAAGAGGTTTTCCCTAACAGCGAAACCTTCAACCCCACCTACGAAGTGGCCTATTGGGATTGGGCCTTGCGTATCGCCCAACAATGGCGCGAGCGTGCCGGGATGGAGCGGGAGGCACGGTGGGACGAGGTCATCGATAAGCTGGCCGCATTGCCGCAGCTTGATGGCGTATACCTAGCCACCGAAAGTGCGCCCGACTCGTATACGAATGACCGGTGGCGTACCGACCACCCCTCCGTGTTGGGGGCGTTGGGTATGGTGCCGGAGTCGCCGAAGCTCGACAAGCAGGTGATGGCCAATACGCTGGATAAGGTGTGGGAAACGTGGTTTTGGGATGAGACGTGGGGTTGGGACTTCCCCATGACAGCGATGAATGCAGCTCGGCTGGGACGGCCCGAGCGGGCCCTTGACGCCTTGTTTATGGATGTGCAGACAAACACATACCTGAAAAATGGCCATAATTACCAGGATGGACGGCTACGCATCTATCTCCCCGGAAATGGTGGTGTGCTGGCTACCGTGGCCATGATGGCAGGCGGTTGGGATGGTAGCGAAGGGGAAACGCCAGGCTTTCCGAAAGATGGCACATGGGTGATAAGCGCCGAAGGTTTTAAGAAAATGCCCTAATAAGACAATAGCCTGATGGGGAATTACAAACATATCATACTTGAGATGAAAGCACTCCGTTATTTCCTGTTGTTGGGATATTGTTTTTGCACAATACTTGCAACTCGGGGCCAGCACCATACGCCTTGGCCCGACGTGTCGAATACTGCTAAACCCTGGGCGCGCTGGTGGTGGATGGGGAGTGCTGTGGATGAACATAACGTTTCGCAACTGATGCAAACTTACGCCGATGCAGGGTTCGGTGGTTTGGAGATCGCTCCGATTTACGGAGCAATGGGGTATGAAAACAGTTACATTCCATTCCTCTCCCCGCGGTGGGTGGATATGCTGCGTTATACGACCGACGAGGCTAATCGCCTAGGCATGGGCATTGATTTGACCACTGGTACGGGGTGGCCGTTTGGCGGGCCGCAAGTGAGCGTGGATGATGCCGCGACCCGTGTATTATTCCGGGTATTCCATGTGCAGGGCGGGCGGGCGATTACGGATACCATCGTGCCCGCAGACCCCAAACACCGATCTGCCGTACTGCAGTCGCTTACTGCATATAATGGCACGGCCGACCCGATGCTGCTTACCGACCGGGTTGCCGATGACGGCACCTTGGACTGGACGGCCGGTCCCGGTCAATGGGAGCTCTATGCCGTTTTCGTTGGTAAGACAGACCAAAAGGTTAAACGTGCGGCACCGGGTGGCGAGGGGTTTACGCTCAATCACTTTTCCGATAAGGCCCTCCATCATTATTTAGCCCGTTTTGACAACGCATTCGGAGACAAGCCGCTGGGTGTACGTGCGTTCTACAACGACAGCTATGAGGTATACGGGGCCGACTGGACCGACGGTCTGTATGACGCATTCCAACGGCGGCGCGGATATGACCTACGCCTGCATGTGCGCGAGTTGCTTTCAACCGACAGTACGGATCTTATAGGCCGCATCAAATCGGATTACCGACAGACACTGTCGGAATTGTTGTTGGAGAAGTTCACACAGCCTTGGACGGCTTGGGCACATCATCGGGATGGCATCACGAAAAACCAGGCCCACGGCTCGCCCGGTAACTTGATTGATTTGTATGCTACGGTGGACATCCCCGAAGTGGAGACATTTGGGTCCAGCTTTTTCCCTATACCAGGTTTAAGGCGCGACAGCGCAGATATCCGCAACGTCGATCCGGATCCCATCATGCTCAAATTTGCGTCGTCTGCTGCAGCAGTTACCGGCAAACCGCTGGTGTCTTCAGAAACATTCACCTGGCTTACCGAACACTTTAAAACGGCCTTATCACAGTGCAAACCCGAAGTAGAACAAGCATTCCTTGCGGGCGTGAACCATGTGTTCTACCACGGTATCACCTATTCACCCGAGGAGGTTACGTGGCCAGGATGGCTCTTTTATGCATCGGTCAATTTTGTGCCCGCGAACAGCTGGTGGCCTCATCTGAATGGCCTCAATCAGTACATCGCGCGGGTACAGGCGGTGTTGCAAGCCGGCAAGCCCGATAGTGAGTTGTTGCTATACTGGCCGGTTTATGATAACTGGGATGACCCGGATGGGAGGCTCAAGCAGTTTACTGTACATAATATCGATCAATGGCTGCACCCGACTCCTTTTTACAAAGAGGCGAAGCGCCTGATGGAACATGGTTATGCTGTAGATTTTATCTCGGATGATCTCCTGTCGCGGGTTTCGGTGCGCGAAGGACTTATCCATACTGCCGATAGCAATACACCGTATAAAGCTTTGGTTATACCCGTGACGCGGCGCATGCCGGTAGGCACATTGGAAAAAGTACTCCATTTAGTTCGGCAAGGGGCAACGGTAGTGTTGCAAGCCATGCCCGAAGATGTTCCGGGTTTCGGCGATTATGCCGCTAGGTCTGACCGTTTCAAGGAGTTGCAGAACTTATTGCGGCAACAAGCCAAACTGGTATTTGATGCCGATATCATCCATGCATTACAGTTACAGGGGATCCAAGGCGAGCAGATGGTTCGGCATGGGTTGCCATTTATCCGCCGCAGCACCCCAAACGGTACCTATTATTTTACGGTCAACCACGGTGCTCAATCCATCGATGAGTGGGTGCCTTTCCAGGCTGCAGCAGGGGGAGAGGCGTTGTTGCTGGATCCGCAAACAGGCGGGTTTGGCAAGGTAACATGCGTGGAGAGGAATGGCATGTACGGTATACGGGTGCAGCTCCAGCCGGGCGAGGCCCTGCTGGTGAAGTTTGGCGGCAATGAATTGAAATCGGTACCTGCGTGGCGTTACCTTGGCAAACAAGCAGAGGTAATAACCATAGATAGGGGATGGGAACTCCACTTCGAATCCGGTGGCCCTACACTACCCAAAGCCGTCGCGATGGATACGTTGGCATTGTGGACAACGTTAAGCGATACTACGTATCATCTATTTAGTGGAATAGCGGCTTATGAAAGCACATTTGATGTGGCCGCGGTGGCAGGAGATGCTGTCTATGTATTGGAACTGGATAACCTTTACGAAAGCGCGCATGTATACGTCAATGGGGTTGATGCAGGCATCGCTTGGAGTGTACCCTTCCGATTGGAAGTTGGTCACTTGCTAAAGGCAGGTAAAAACACAATTCGTATTGAAGTGGCCAATCTCATGGCCAACCGTATTCGCGGAAAAGATAGGCGGCATGAAGAATGGCGGCGCTACCATGAAATCAACTTCGTAAGTATAGATTATGAACCGTTTGATGCGTCAGATTGGACCGTGCAACCATCCGGATTGGCCGGACCGGTAACCATTGTGCGATATCAGCACAGTTTGTATTGAAAAGCAGGTCTTCCAAATCTTTGGAACTGCAGAATGGCTTCTAATTCATGAATTATTCAAGCAAAATGGTTCGCTAATAGGCTGGATCTGGCTATGCCCATGTCTGCGGGATGTTCGATTGGCCTTCGGCTATTCTTCGGCTGCTTGCCGAAGGGCAGCCGAACCGTTCCCGAAGCAGTCTCGAAGGATTCTCGAAGGATTCCTGAAGGATTGTCGAAGCGCAGTCGAAGACCACTCGAACAACTGTCGAACAACTGGCAGCGATTGGCAGTGATCGCTGCCAATTACTGCCAATTACTGCCAAAAGTTTAAAAGGAGTTCGCCGTTTGCCGTGACCCGATCCAACAGCAGATTTCGGATGAAACCTTTAGGTGGTTCTTGCTCACCTTCGGCTATGACAGCAACATCCTCGAGCGTGAAATCCGACAGCTTATACTGGTCGGAAGCCTTGATGCCGAAAAGGGTGTTTGTGCTCATGGCAATACGGCGGAGGGTGATATGTGAGCCATAGCCCAAGCGGATGTCTTTCTCACCTTGCAGGTCGAAAAACTGGGTCCACGGCCGGATGTCGAGCATAGTCTGGGCGCTGCCTTCGATATCTTCCAATAAGATATACTCATACTTCTGCGGTGTATCCGGCCGCATTTTCAGGTGCAGAAGCCTTTGTGCGTCGTTCACCGTGGTTCTTCTCAGGATAATATTCCGGTTGTGGATAGACTCACTGCCGCAGGTGAGTGCACTGTGGCAGAAGCCAAAGTGGCAGTCCTCGATAATGATGTTTTCGTTTCCGCCATTATTCTCGTCTTGGTCGGCGAAAGGCCCTTTGCCGCCTTTGAGTGCCACGGCATCGTCATTTACCGACATGTAGCAGTTTTTGATGAGTACATTGCGGCATACGTCCAAATCTATGGCATCCGAGCTCGGCGCCTTCACCGGCGCACGGGGTGCGAAGATGTGTAAATTGAGTAGTTTCACATGTTCGCACTTATAATAGTGGCTTGTCCAGAACGGCGAGTTGATAAGCCGTATACCCGATACCTGTACATTTTTGCTGTTGGATACGAACAGCAAACGGGGCCGCATCTCATCCAGGTTGGTACAGTCGGGGTTGAACGCGCGGCGCAACCAGAATGATTTCCAATACCGCAGGCCGTTCCCGTCCAATGTACCTTTGCCTGATACCGTAAATCCATCCACGTGGTCTGCATTGACCAGCGCAGCAAAATATTTGCGGTTCTGTCCCTCTATCCGGGTAGGGAGCAATTCGAAATGGCTGATGTCGTCGCTACCCTTGATTACTGCGTGTTCTTCCAAATGTAGGTGGGTCCCGGGCTTGAAAAATAACGAGCCGCTGAGAAAAGTGCCGGCCGGGATGATAATGACACCGCCACCGGCTCCGTACGCTTTATCAATGACCGCCTGTATCTTTTCGGTCTGGAGTACTGTGCTGTCATTAGCCACCCCATGGTCCGTAATCCGATAGGGTGTGCCCAGCTGGCTTATGTCGGTTGGCGTAATCTGGCGAAACCAAGCCGGAATCGGTGTGCCATCCGGAAACCGGTCTTCGGCTGCTGCATGAAATGACAAGGCCATTAACAATGCTATACTCGAAAATAATCTCATGGTATGATAACTGGATTTCTACTCAATAGCAAGGATAGTAACATTACCAGTTAAATCGAAACGAATGCCGATAAATAACTGCGCAATCGTTGCCAGTTTCCTTTTTAGACACTCCGCTTACTATACTCCGAAGGCGAGATGCCGAATTTGGCCTTGAAACACTTCCGGAAATAGTCGGGGTCAGAGAACCCCGTCATGTATGCGATTTCGTTGATGTTGAATTTTTTGTCGTGAAGCAGCTGCTGTGCGCGCTTGAGCCTGATTTCCCTGATGATGTCGCCAACACTCAGGCTTGTTAATGCCCTCATTTTGCGATATAGCTGTGTACGGCTTAATCCGATTGCTTCGCAGATATCATCTACGCTGAGGCCAGGTTCGGCCAGCTGATCTTCGATATAAGTCATCACTCGTTTTAGAAGTCGCTCGTCGGGGGATACCGTGTTGAGCTTGGACGGTTCGATCGTTACCTGGCTTTTGAATTTTTCCCGCAATTTAATCCTAGTGGTTAATAAGTTTGCCACCTTGAGCGAAAGGAGGGTCAGGTTGAACGGCTTGATGATGTAATCATCGGCTCCGGTTTTAATACCTTCGATCTCATACTCAATTAGCGTTCGGGCAGTCAATAGGATTACCGGAATATGGCTGGTTATGATATCAGCTTTTAGCTTTTTGCACAAGGCAAATCCATCCATCTCGGGCATCATCACATCGCTCACAATAATATCGGGTGCATGTTTAACGGCTGCCGCAAGCCCTTCCGCACCATTGGCTGCTTTGATGATATGGTATTGGTTGGCAAAAAAATCGGCGAGGTAATTCCGCATCCCGTGGTTGTCCTCTACAAGCAGCAGTTTGTATTGCCGTTCCGAATTGGGTGCTACACCCGATGGTTCACCAGCTGTTTTATCAATTAATGGCCTATTATCCGTTGGGGGCGCATCCGTTGGGTCTTTCTGGGCTGCAAAAGGTTGAGGTGGTGCTGGCAGGTTGTCCGTCTTTAAGGGAACACGGACCGAAAACACGGTCCGGTTTTCACCGATCCCCTCCGTCTCGCTTTGTACGGTAATGGTGCCGCCGTGGAGTTCAACGAGCGATTTACTATAAGCCAGCCCGAGGCCGGTGCCACCAGCGCTGTTTAGCTTACCTTGGCGGAAGGGATCGAAAATATGTGGCAGGTCTTCCGGGGCGATACCTAGACCGTTGTCGGCTACTTCGATGATGACCGATGGGGTATCTTGTTTTTCGGTGCGTACATGCACGTCAATATGTCCGCCATCACCCGTGAATTTGAATGCGTTGGACAGCAGGTTATAGAGTACCTTTTCCAATTTGTCCGGATCGAATTGGCCGTATAAGGGAGTTACTTCAGCTGTCGTGGTCAGTGTGATGTTCCCGAGCTGGGCAAGGTGCTGGAACGAATCGGTGATCTCGTGAACGAAGTCGATAACGTCACGCTGTTCGGCAGCTAACCGTTCATTGCCTGTTTCAAGCCGGCGGATATCCAGCAGTTGGTTAATCAGCTTGACGAGGCGGTCCCCATTCGCCTTCATGGTACGCAGTTGGCTCTTCATCGCTCCATTTGTGCCGCTGAGGCTGAGCAGTTGCTGTATGGGTGCCAGGATTAAGGTAAGGGGCGTTTTGATTTCGTGTGAAATATTGGTGAAAAATTGGACTTTACTTTCGTGGTGCTGCCTTTCTTTTTCATGGAGGATGGTTTCATAGGCCAGCTTGCTGTTGAGCTTGGCATAGCGCACTACATAGTAATAGAAGGCATAAAGTAAACCGACGAAGATAAGTGCGTAAATGGTATAGGCCCATGTACTCGCCCAGAAAGCGGGGGCAACCGAGATGGTCAATGTTTGCGGCTCGGGGCTCCAAATCCCGTCGCTGTTCGATGCTTTTACCTTGAAGACATACGTGCCCGGGGCGAGGTTGGAATAGGTGGCTACACGGTGTGAAGCATCGGTGTAAATCCAGCCCTCGTCGAATCCCTCCAAAAGGTAGGCGTATCTGTTTCGTGCCGGGTTTGTGTAATGCAGGGCCGCAAATTGGATGGCAAAACTTTTGTCGCGGTAACCCAGCGCAAGCTTATCGGTAAGGTGTAGCGGCTTTTCCAAAAGTACTCTGCCGTTGACCTTCTGGTTTACGTGGATATGCTTATTGAGGACTTGGAGCTCGGTAAATGCAATTTCGGGAGGCCGTGTATCACATATTATGCTGTCGGGATTAAATACATTGTAGCCTTTATTCCCCCCGAAATATAAGTTCCCCGAATAGCGGCTCTTCAATACGGCGCCTTCCAGAAATTCGTTGCTCTGCAATCCATCTTGCTGTGAGTAGTTACGGACGGACAGCGACTGTTTGTCGATCCGTGAGATACCAGCTTTGTGGCTTACCCAAAGAAATCCGTTGTCGTCTTCGGTAATACCCGCGATCATGGCGTTTGGAAGGCCATTGGGAGAAACCGACAAATGTTGGAACGTATGGTTGTCAGGGTCGAAGCGGTTCAGCCCGTTACCCGTACCTATCCACATATAACCATCGCTATCTTCATATAAGGCATATACCCGGTTGTCGCTGATGCTGTTTGCCGAGTCTTGTCTATGGACGAACTGATATTCGAGGGTTAACCTACCGGGCGTATCTTTATTAAGGATGCTTATTCCCCCACCTTCAGTGCCCACCCAGAGTTTACCGTTGCGGTCTTCCAACACCACCCATGCGTGTTCGTTCAGTAACGTTTCAGAAGGGGCAAAATGGATCATGCTGTCGATATCCGGTGCATACCGATAAATGCCGCTCCATGTGGCAAACCACACCTGGTTATCGCGATCCTCGGTAATGCCATATATAGGTGAGTAGTCGGGGTCGAGCATGTCGAAGTGCCTGATTTTCTCCGTTTTCGGATCGTATTGGTCGAGGCCTTCTTTGGTGCCAATCCAGATTTTCCCACTCGAATGGCAATGGATATAGCGTATTTGGTTGCTTCGAAGCGATTCCGGGTTGTTTACATCATGCTGTAGGTGGCGATAACTGCCATCTTTTCCTACGACTGTTATGCCCTGGTCGCGCGTACCTACCCAGAGATTACCCTCCTTGTCTTCGCACAACGTGCGCACGTTGTCGTCGATGATAGAGTTTTTGTCCGTTGGGATATGGTAGTGGTTATGGAATGGGTTGGCATTTAGGTTGGCTTTATTGATTCCGTTGCTGTAGGTGCCTACCCATAGTATGTTCTCGTCGTCAAGGTAAACATCACTGACATAAGAGTCATTTAATGAGCCACGGATACCGGGTTTCGCGGTGTAGTGCTTCTCCTTTCCGGTTGTTAAGTCGGTTTCCACCAGCGTGTTGGTCCGCCGTTCAAGCCGCCATTCAAGGTTGCCCAGCAGGAAAGAGGTGTTCATGTGGTAGTTTTTCCGCGATATCAATTTTTGCATATCGGCTGGCGCCTTATCTATCGGAATTCGTTCAAAATCATCGGTTTGGTAGTTGTATTTACAGAGGGTTTGCTCGTCAAACGTCATCACCCAAAGGTCCTGCGTTTCATCCTTGAGGATATTATGTATCCGGTTGTTATTGATACTGTTGGGATTTTCAGGGTCATAACGGTAGATTTTAAACTGGTAACCATCGTATCGGCATAGCCCCGACCAGGTGCCGAACCACATAAACCCATATTTGTCCTTTACAATACCATGGATGGTATTCTGTGGCAACCCGTGCTCGGATGTGATATGGTCAAATCGTAAATGGGGTGCTTGGGCGTTGCACCAGATGGCCAACGGTATCAGTAAAAAGGTAATTATATATCGGTAATGCATCACCATAATATTTAGGTTATCCCCCGATTTGAAAATTGGTAGGTGTAAATATAAGGAGGGAAATGCGGAATTGCAACTCGTATGGCTATCCATCGACCCTAAAAATGTAAATGGAACATTTTTGCCGGTATTTTGGTTCAATTTTACCGATTCGCAGCGGGTCTCTCCGGTAGATTTGCAGTGTTATAGCCAAGTATCCGATTAGTAACCATTGAGAGATACCGGGAATCGCACCGGGTAAAAGCAGATGCAATTAAAACCAAATATTTAAACAAGATAAACAGAAAAGAGGATGAAAAAGAGGATTACTTCGATGGAAGGGGCCAAGCGATGCTGTTGCTTGCTATTGCTGGCAGCATGCTCAATCGTTCCGTTGTTTGCGCAGGACGCGCAAATGTTTACGGTTAAAGGGCGCGTTACCGATGCAGATTCGGGCATACCGTTGGCAGGGGTAACCGTGGCGGTCAAAGGCCAAAATCAGGCTACGCAATCCGATGCTGCGGGTGCATACCAGCTCACGGCCAGTCAAGGAGACGTATTGGCGTTTCAATTCCTTGGATACGAATCAAAAGAAATAGAAGTGGTGGGTGCCACATTGGATGCCCGATTGTCACCTACGGTAAGCCATTTGGATGAAGTAGTCGTTGTGGGCTACAACACGGTTAGAAAGGCAGACCTCACCGGTGCCGTAGCGAGCATCGGCTCGGAGCAAGTACGGCGGATGCCAGTTGCTAATGCCCTTCAAGCCATGCAGGGCATGGTGGCCGGTGTCGATATTACTTCCAATGAACGGCCGGGTGAAATGGGCAGCGTGCGAGTGAGGGGCGTACGCTCGTTAAGCGCCGGCAATTCGCCGCTGTATGTTGTAGACGGAATCCCCCTCGCAGCGGGTGGCATTGAGGCATTGAATCCTTCGGATATTGAGTCGATCGATGTCCTGAAAGATGCATCGGCCACGGCCATCTATGGGTCGAGGGGCGCGAACGGTGTCATCATGGTTACCACAAAAAAGGGAAAGGAGGGTAAATTGTCGCTCAATTACCTCGCCGTTGCCACCATTGAAAACATGTACGATCGCATGGAAATGATGGATGCAGCCGAGTATATCGAGTTCAGGCGGGATGCATATAGGCGGTTGCCGGAAGATAACCCGAATCGGTATCCTGATGTACCCACCGAACAGGCAGACCAGCGTATCTTCGGCAGTGACGCCATCGCGTCGGCGAATGCGGCCAAAGGATGGCAGAACGGCACGTGGGACGGTAGCTTGGTGTCTACCACCGACTGGACCGGCATGGTGCTGAAAACCGGGGTTACCCACGACCACTCCATAAACGCAAGCGGCGGCACGGAGAAGATGAAGGCATACGGCTCGTTTGGTTACCTTAATCAAGGCGGTACGGTATTAGGACAAGACTACCAACGCTACACCGGCAAGTTTGCTGTAGACCTGAACCCGGTGAAGTGGTTTAAGTTTGGTGGTAGTTTGGCCGCCACCAGTGGCGATCAGAACTATGGCTATCAAGGTAGCGGGTCAACAGGTGCGGCCAACCTCTATTTCGCGGCCCAGGGAATGCTGCCCTATGCTGTCCCTTTCGATGAGAACGGCGATCGGATTAATCTGCCAGGGGGCGACGTGAATATCCGTAACCCGATAGGCGACGATAAGTTTACCATCAATGAGCGGCGCGTGCTGCGAACCTTGGGCAATGTGTATGCCGAGGTGAATATTTTCGATGGTTTAAGGTACCGCCTCAATTTCGGTCCAGATTATTACCACTTCCGGAATGGCAGGTGGATGGACGAGCGAGCTGCAGAGCGGGGTGCAGGAGAGCCCGGATCGACGAATTATGCCCAGCTCAACCAGACTTCCCGATTTTCATGGACACTGGATAACCTACTTTACTACGACAAGACTTTTGCTGACAAGCACGATGTGGGGGTAACCCTCCTGCAAAGTGCCACGGGCAACCGCACGGAATCTTCAACAATGACCGCCACTGATTTGCCTTGGAATAGCCAGCGGTGGTACCAATTGAATTCGGTAAGTGAACTGGATGGTTTCGGCTCCGGATTGTCCGAGTCGCAATTGCTGTCATATATGGCCCGCGTGAACTACGGGTATGACAGCCGGTATTTGCTCACTGCTTCGGTCCGTTGGGACGGTGCTTCACAGCTTGCCGAAGGTAATAAATGGGATCTTTTCCCTTCTGCGGCTTTTGCATGGCGCATGGACCAGGAATCGTTTATGGCCGATGTAAACTGGGTAAGCCAGTTGAAATTACGCGTTGGGTTCGGTAGCACCGGTAATGCGGCGATCGATCCTTATTTTACAAAAGGAGGGGTGCAAACCTTATATTATACATGGGGCAGCATGGTTGAACCCGGCTACGTTTCGTCAGACGCGTCGCTACGCGATCCGGCGCCAATGGCCAATTTGGACCTCGGCTGGGAGCGGACCACGCAGTGGAACTTGGGCCTCGACTTTGGCCTCTTCCGTGACCGTATCAACGGATCGTTGGATGTGTATACCTCAAAAACAACGGATCTGCTGTTGCAGATGTCCATCCCTTCCCTCACCGGGTATACGACAACATGGGCCAATATCGGCTCGACGTCCAATAAGGGGGTCGACCTGTCGATAAATTCCGTGAATATAGAAAAGCCCAACTTCTCATGGGTGTCCAACTTGAACCTGACCGCCAGCAATGACCGTATCGTCGAACTGGCCAACGGCAAGGTCGATGATGTCAACAACGGCTGGTTCATCGGCGAACGCCTATCGGTCTATTACGATTACCTTAAAGAAGGCATTTGGCAGAATACAGCCGAAGACCTCGCTGAAATGGAGAAATTCAATGCAAATGGACACGCGTTCCGGCCGGGTGATATACGGGTGGCCGACTTGGACGGCGACTATCGGATCGATGCTAACTTTGATCGGCGCATCGTAGGTCATTCTACACCGGCATGGACAGCAGGCTTCAACAATGCGTTCCGCTATAAATCGTGGGACTTGACCTTCTTCATCTTCGGCCGGTTCGGATTTACCACACTCGGCGGCGGCGAATACCTGCAAGGCCGCTTCGCCCAGCGGAAATTGGACTACTGGCAACCCGATAATCCTACAAACGAATATCCGGCCCCCAATTACGGCAATGCCGGGGGAGACCCGTATCGGACATCGATGAATTATCAAGACGGATCATTCATCAAGCTCCGCAACGTTTCGCTTGGATACACGCTGACCCAAACGATATCCAATAGGCTCCGCATGGACAACCTTAAAATATACGCACAGGTAATGAACCCCGGTCTACTTTATTCGAATATCGACTGGATCGACCCCGATCTGGGCGGCTCTACTTATAATCGTGGATTTGTAATCGGACTGAATGTTGGTTTTTAAGACTATAACGATGAAAAGAATAACGCAAATATCTAAATATATCATACTCGTATGTTGCGCTACGGGAATGGTTTCCTGCAAGAACTTCCTGCACGAGGACCTGATTACGGCGCGGAGTACGCAAGACTTCGAAACCCAGGAAGGGCTGGAAGGATTGGTCACGGGGATGTACCAAAGCCTGAAATTCCACTTCAATTACGAGTGGGCCTACGTGACCACCAATTATGGTGTCGATGAATTTTCTGTTGGAGGCGACCGCGGCCAGCAGGTTTGGAACTCGTATGATGCCGGTCTGAATTCCATGACGGGGTACGTGGCCTCGATATGGGACAACATGTATGGGAATATCAATACGGCGAATATCGTCATTAAGAATATCCCGCAGTTCTATGGCGACGGGGCTGACAGGGACACGCGTCTTGGCGAAGGCTACTTCATGAGAGCTTTTGATTACTTCAAACTGGTAAAACAGTTCGGTGGCGTACCCCTGAAATTAGAACCGTCTACAACCGTCGAACTGATGTTTACCCGCAATACCGCTCAAGAAGTATACGAACAAATCATAGCTGATTTCACCGAGGCATATACACTGCTTCCTGCAACGCCGGCCCAACCCGGGCGGATTACGAAATGGGCAGCGGCGCATTTCCTGGCCAAGGTGTATCTGTTCCGTGCCAGTGAGCTGTATAACGATTGGAACAGTTCCACCCGTGATGCCGACTTGCAACAGGCATTGAACTATGCCGAGCAAGTGATCAACAGTGGGTACCATACCCTGGCCACCGATTTCCGCGATTTATGGAACTTTACTGAGGTGAATGGTGCCAACGAGAGTTTGTCGGAAGTAATCTTGGCTGCCCAGTTCTCCGATAACGTCGCTACACAGGGCCGGTACGGCAATCAGATACATCTTTACTACCCTTCTGTGTACCAAAATATTACGGGTATGCAGCGCGATATTCCCGGTGGACGGGAATTTCAACGGTTGCGTTCCACCGATTATGCATTGGATGTTTATGACCGCGTAAACGATTCCCGCTTTTGGAAGAGTTTCAAAACCAAGTACCTATGTAATCGGCCGAATAATGCTCCTGTTTGGTCGGAAGCATTTGCACCAAGCCCCGATTTGGTGGGAAAGCCAAAGTTTTCCGGTGGTGAAGAGTCAATCTTATACATCGTGAACAACGCCGGAGACACCCGGTATACAAGCCCCGACCCACTCGTGGCCGACCCAGGCCTCTCCACGAATATTGAAAGACGCGCCCCGCATATGTTTGTTCGCTATTTCGCGGGCGAACCGGAAAATATGAAAGGCGGACATGGGAACTTCGAAGCAAGCCGTTTTGTAGCACTTTCCAAATTTGCCGATGGCTCGCGTACCAGTGTTTCATCACAATTCGGGCAACGCGACGGCATATTGGCGCGTGTAGCCGAAACTTACCTGATCGCGGCAGAAGCACTCGGTAGACTCGGCAGGTTCGCCGAGGCATTACCTTATATCAATGCGCTGCGCGAGCGTGCTGCATATAAAACAGATGAAGACCGTTCATTCCATTCAGATGGTGGCATCTCTTACCTCAATAACACGGCCGCCAATACCGCCGAGTTTGTGTCTTATTCCGATAGAAATACCTATTTCGAATCGAACAATATGGCCGAGACCACCGACGCTACCGTTGACAACCTACGGTTCAATAGTGTCGCCGATATCTTCAACTCCCCGAATGAATTTTACGATGAATTGGGGGTGTCGTCAGATGCGGATAAATTTATCAGTTTTATCCTAAACGAACGTTCGCGTGAGCTGATGGGCGAGTTGATGCGCTGGGAAGACCTTGCTCGGACAAAAACCTTGGTAAAGCGGGCAACGTTATTCAACGACGAGGCACAACCCCTGGAGAATAAACACTATGTCCGCCCGATACCCCAAAGTTTCTTGGACGCGATACAGAAAGATGGGAGACCGCTCACAGCCGATGAGAAGGCGGCTATGCAAAACCCGGGGTGGTAAATCCGTGCAATCGTCATCAACCTATACCAGCGGGCAAATGCCTGGGTGCGAGCGGTGTATTTATACGGGGTTGATGGCGCTATATGCCATCAACCCCGATACCCGCTACCAAGCCTGTGCCGCCGAATGGGGCGAGAAGTACCAATGGTCCGCGGCTTATCAGGCCGCTAAACCGGATAGAGTGCAGATTAAAAAGGAAATAGTAGCGGTAATACCAACATCATGATTGCGGCAAGAAGCAGCTGCAGAGGTAGCCCTACTTTTACGTAATCGATGAACGTGTAGCGTCCGGCCGACATGACAAGCGCATTGGGCGGCGTGGAGAACGGGCTGGCAAAACACATGCTGGCAGCCACAGCCACCGAAAATAAAAAAGGGAGGGGGCTGACTCCCATCTGCAGGGCCGATTGAACCGCGATGGGGGAAAACAGTACAGCTGTAGCGGTATTGCTGATAAACATGGTCAACGCCGATGTTGCAAGGTAGATGCCCGCAAGCAGGATCACAGGGCTTTGGCCACCGAGTTGGGTCACCAGCATTTCGGATATCGCCGAAGAAATCCCTGTTTTCTCCAAAGCCAGCGACATGGGCAGCATACCGCCAATCAGGAGGATGCTCTCCCAATTGATGGTCTGGTAGGCTGCCTCCACATTGCGAAGGCAGCCCGATATCACCATCGCCATGGCAGCCACCATCACGGCGGTGACAGCTGGCAAAATATTGAAAGCCATCAACATTACCATGGCCACCATGATGGAGGCCGCCAAGGGAGCCTTGTGGTCTATCGTTATTTTCGAGGCTTCCGTAAGGGGCTGCCCCACCACCACCCACTCATTGGACGCGCCGCTGAGCCGATCGATGTTTTTCCATTCACCCTGGACGAGCAAAGCATCGCCGGCACGGATGGTTTCGTCTTTGATGTTGTCAACCAGGTAGCGGTTGCGACGGTGGATGCCCAGGATGTTGAGCCGGTAATTCTGGCGGAATAGGGATTCTTTGACCGTTTGGTTAACCAAGCGGCTGTTTGAGAGTACAACCACTTCGGCAAGCCCCACTTCATCAAACATCAGGTTGCCCGTAAACGGCACTGGGCTTCCATCTGCCCCATAGTCGTCGAATGCCAGTTTATTGTCCTTCACAAGAGACTCGATGGATGTAAGCGAGCCGCTTACATACAGGATGTCGCCGTATTCCAAAACGGTGTCTGGAGAAACCACCTTTTGATAAAACGCCTTAGAGAAAGGGATGTGCTTTTTGCTTTTCTTCACAATTTCCAAAATTGTGATACCATATCTCTCACCCAGGCGCATCTCTCGGATTTTTTTGTTGACGAGCGGCGACCCGAATTTTATGTGTACACGGTATAGGCTTTTGGCCAGTTGGTAGTCTCTGGTGAGTTCCAGTAATGTTTTTTGGTGTTTCCGTTCCTTTTCTTGCTTGGTGTTTTTAGATAAGTATTTCTTACTTAGGGGCCATAGTACAAGCATGCCGGTTGCCACGCAAATCAGTCCCACCGGTGTAAACGAGAAGAACGAAAGCGGCTCAAATCCAGCCTTCACCAACTCATCACTGATGACCAAGTTTGGCGGTGTGCCGATAAGCGTAAGCATGCCGCCCATGCTGCTCGCAAAAGCCATTGGCATAAGCAGGCGGCTGCTGCTCATACCTGCCGTGGCGGCTAGGCTGACAACGACAGGCAACAGCATAGCTACAACCCCCGTATTGCTCACAAACGCACCGATTACACAGGCAGTGAGCATAACCAATACATACAGCCTGAAAGGACTGCTGCCAGCCAGGAGGACGATGCGGTTGCTTACCATGTTGGCCAAGCCGGTTTGGAAAATACCGCCACCTACGATGAACAACCCGATCATCATCACCACAATCGTGCTCGAGAAGCCGGATAGCGCCTCCTCGGGCGTAAGTACCTCAAAAAGGACGAGCGACAACAACGCGCATAATGCCACGAGGTCTGAACGTATTTTGCCCGAAACAAATAGTACGATGGCAGCACCTAAGATAAGGAGTGTAATAACCATAGTCGTCGGTATGGACCACCCAAAAATAGAAATTTTATCGTATTATTGTCTTCGGTTATTATACCGCGGGCAGTTCCCGATCGCATGGACTTATAATTGACAAGATATGCAACGGATAGCGTTTAAGATGAAATTGATGGCGGGGTGCCAAGCAGAGTATAAGAGGCGCCACGATGAAATCTGGCCTGAATTGGCTGAGCTGTTGAAAGCGAATGGGGTGTGTGATTACTCCATTTTTCTGGATGAAGATACCAATACCCTGTTTGCCGTGCAGGGGCAGGAGGGTGGGCAATCGTCGCAGGATTTGGGCAGCAACCCCATTGTGCAGCGATGGTGGGCCTATATGGCCGATATTATGGAGACCAATGCGGATAACTCGCCGGTTGCCGTCCCCCTCATGGAGGTATTTTACTTGCCATAATGAACGAAATATCACGGTTGAAGTTGGTAATAAAAAGGAATAAATTATGAAACCAGCGTCTGTACTTGAACATATCCATATCAACGAATACTCGGCCACACCTAAATACCAACAGCTGGCCAATGCGATTATAAGTGCCATAGAAAACGGGAACATCAAAAAGGATGAGATGCTTCCCTCTATCAATGAGCTGAGTTATGCACTGGAAATATCACGTGATACGGCCGAAAAGGGATATAAACATCTTAAACAATTGGAGGTTTTAGGGTCTGTGCCCGGAAAAGGGTATTATGTAACGAATGCAGACTTTAAGCGCAAACTTCAGATTGTTTTATTTTTCAACAAGTTGAGTGCACATAAGAAAATTGTTTATGATGCATTTGTGGATGCAATAGGTAGCGATGCTTCTGTCGATTTTTATGTTTATAACAACGACCTTTCGCTGTTCCGTAAGCTGCTGGAGAATCTTAGACAGACTTACACGCATTATGTTATCATCCCCCATTTCATTGAAGGGCGTGATAAGGCGGGCGAAATCATCAACAATATCCCCAAAGAGAAACTGGTGCTCGTGGATAAGTTGGTGCCGGAGGTCGGCGGTGAATACGCCGCGGTTTATGAAAATTTCGAGAAGGACATCTACAATGCATTGGAGCAGGCCAAAGAACGGCTAAGCAAATACCACACGTTGAAGCTGATTTTTCCAGACAAGAGCTACTTCCCGAAGGGGATTATTAAAGGGTTTTACCGATTCTGCCAGCAATATGCCTTCAATCACCTGTTGGTGAGTGACATTTCGGATGAACCCATCTCCGCAGGTGAGGTCTACATCAATCTGATGGAAGATGATTTGGTGAAGTTGTTAGACCGGATCATCCCGCTCAAATTGAAAATCGGCCGCGACGTCGGTATCATCTCCTACAATGAGACCCCGCTGAAGAAGTTCATCCTCGACGGTATCACGACCATTTCGACAGACTTTAAGCGGATGGGGGAGACGGCCGCCCGACTCATCTTAGAAGACACCCAGCGGCACGAGGAGGTACCGTTTTACCTCACGTTACGGCAATCCATATAACATGGAATAGGAATAGTGGGTCATTGGCCTTGGCCGCTTATTGCTTAGCAACCGGGAATTCGCCGAATACGCCCATAACGATTTCGGGCAGCTTGTTGATAGCTTCTTCGGGACTACGTACCTGGCCGCTGCCACGTGCCTGCCAAATCACCGTATTCGACCGCCTGTCGCGGGCCTCGATGATGATATGGCCCAAACGAAAGCGCTCTTGGCCTACGGGACGGTTCCAACCGTATCCATAACCCCAATGTGGGCCCCACATCCACGGGTTGTACCCCCACATGCCCCAAGGGCCGTAAGGATAACCTCCGTATACGGGACGACTTTTATTATTCACGATTGCGATGTATCGGAATAGCAGGTCAGGGTTGTCTTTACTATAAGTGAGTCCTCGAGCTTCCAGCTCGCGGTTGGCCGTTTCCAGGATGTTGGCATTGGCAATATCGTTGTCGAAATATGATTTAGACAACGAATCCACGGGCTGCAACCAACCATACGTATGGTATTGCGAGAAATCGGTGCTTTGTATTTTTGTGGTGTGGTATTGATAAGCCGAACACGATGCCAGCACTACCACTACCAAGGGGACGAGATATAAAACGAATCTTTTCATGGCTGCGATCTCCTGAAAATTTGTTTACAAAGTATTAGACGACGTTCGGCAGCGATGGTTTAATCCAACAGGTTGATGACGTATCGCAGTCGTTGTTTAAGTACTCTCCGGTAGCGGATGGGGTGCTTACGGGCCGCTTTGGTTACAACGGATAAGCAGCTACCAGCGGCATGGCACGCCCAGCACCGAAGGCTTTGCTGCTTACGCGCAATACAGGCGGGGCCTGGAAACGCTTAAATTCGGCCCTGTTTACCAAATGCAACACACGATTTACCAACGCTTCTTCAAATCCGAGAGCAATGATTTGCGTGGCGCTCTTTTCGTTTTCGAGGTATTGGAAGAGCACGGCATCCAGCAGTTCGTAGTCGGGCAGCGAATCACTGTCTTTCTGGTCTGGCCGCAATTCTGCGGAAGGTGGTTTGGTGATGGTGTGTTGCGGGATAACTTCCCCGTTGCGGTTGAGGTAGTTCGCCAAATGGTAGACCTGCGTTTTGTAAACGTCGCCGATTACACTCAGCGCTCCAGCCATATCACCATACAGCGTTCCGTAGCCAACGGCCGCCTCACTCTTATTGGATGTGTTGAGCAGGATATAACCCAGCTTGTTGGAGAAAGCCATCAGCAACGTGCCGCGGATGCGGGCTTGGATATTCTCTTCGGTAACATCTGGTGCCAAGTCGCGGAATGCCGTGCCAAGGCCCTGCTCAAATGCTTCAGCCATGGGTTGGATAGGGATGGTTTCATGTAGGCAACCTGTATTGCGGACCAGATCCAGCGCGTCGGTGATGGAATGGTCGCTCGAATATACCGAAGGCATCAGTACGGCCATGACATTTTCGGCCCCTAAGGCCTCGCAGGCAAGCGCTGCAACGACCGCCGAATCAATCCCCCCCGATAGTCCAACCACGGCCTTGGCAAATCCCGATTTGCTGAAATAGTCGCGTATGCCAAGCAACAGTGCCTGATGAATCAGTGGCGTTTCCAATGGGTGGTAGTCGGTATCTGCCGGCTGCATCGGGCGGATACCGTTGCTGTCGTCTAATTCATAATAATTTACCGCCTCGGCAAACGAGGCCATCATATCGACCAGCTCGCCCGTAGGTGAAAGGACGATTGATCGGCCATCGAAAATGATATCAGCATGTGCGCCTACCTGGTTTAAGTACATCAGCCCAACGCCGTTGTCTTTGGCATGGGTACGCAATACCTCCAGCCGCGCATTGAGGTGGTTGTACGAAAACGGCGATGCCGCGATGTTGATGATTAGGTCTGGGTGCTCATCCACCAGTACATCCATGGGACTTCTGCGATACAGCTGCGGCGACGTGATGTTCCAAAGGTCTTCGCAGATGGTAAGTGCGATTTTTTTGCTTCTGTAAGTGATGCAGTTGAATGTTTCGGCAGGTTGGAAATACCGGTATTCATCAAATACATCGTAGTCGGGGAGAAGCCCTTTGTTTACCACCTGCCGCACACTACCTGACTCAATGAATAGCGCCGCGTTATGGAGGGGTTTCCCTTTTCCGGTCGTGTTACGAACAGGGGCACCGATGACGCAGGCAATCCCGAAACAGTGGCTTGCGATTTCGGAAGCGGCAGCCTCACACCGGTCTAAAAACGCGGGCGACCGCAGTAAATCCTTGGCCGGATAGCCACCGATGGCCAGTTCGGCAAAAACGATAAGGTCGGCCCCCCGGGCTTTTGCAGCCTGGATGGTACTGACGATGGCTGCCGTATTGCGGTCGAAATTGCCGATATGGTAGTTAAGTTGTGCTAATGCAATGATCATGTGGTGTCGCGGGTTGGCGGTAACAGGTTAAAAAAAGATGCCGAAATTGAATGCTACATAAGAATTGCGGGGCTCGCCCGCTTTGATAGCACGGGTAAAACCATTGTTGAAGCTCAGTCCGGTTACCATCACCATATTGTGGTCGAGCTGCCACTCCACCCCGCCCCCGATCTGCAGGGCCAGGCGGAAAAAGTCTGCCTCATCGCCCATCGAGGTGCGTGTCGTACTTGCGGGCGATTTTTCCTTGGCATTGAGCTTTAAACCACCGGTGAAACCGAACTGGCCGTAATAGCTACGGAAATAACGCATCGTGCTTTTCAGCTTAAGCGTCAGGGGAATTTCAGCATATTGCAACCGGTAGCTATGGGTGAGGTCGGTATACTCCACGTCACTATTAAGGGTGTTGATGAGCAATCCGGTAGCGAAATAGTAGTTTTCGGTAAATGCGAAGTCAGCAAGCAGGCCGTATGCAAAACCGAATTTGGGTGTGTTTCGGTAATCCTCTGCGTCGCCGTGGCGCATCCACGCCATGTTCGGCGCGAAAGTAATGCCCAACGAAACCGGCTTGTATTGGTACGTAGAGCTGTAATAGTCTTGCGCATAGGTACGATGGCCGCTGAACGAGCCAAGTAAAAAAGCCAATAGAATACAATAAGGTGTTGTTTTTTTTCGCATATCAAAATAAATCCATGTGAATCTGTTTAACCCGCTTCATTCGTTTCGGCTCATCCCAGATCCACGTTCCGTGAAACCCGTCAAAATCCTTAACTTCGCTGGCAGCTAATAAACAAAAATGATGCTCGAAATCCACACACGACAAATTTATTGCTTTTTTTTAATTATTAGCTTGTTTTCATGTGGCCGCCGCGAACGGGTAGACGTAAGCCACATCGACGTGGACATTACTGTAGAACGTTTCGATAAAGCACTGGATAGCCTTACCCCGGCCAACATCCTCTTGAAGAACCGGGAATGGCTGCAGCACTACGGATTTTTCTATGCAGACTACATGCAGTATATGCTTGAGGTTGGCAACCCACTGGATAGTGTCTACATCGCAGATATACTGAAAGAGGTCATTGCCACACCGGATTTTGCAGCACTTAAAGCGAGCATTTATGAAACCTACCCTGATATGGACGTGCAGGAAGCGGGACTGACCGACGCGTTCCGGCATTTGAAGTATTACTTCCCAGCAATCGATATCCCCCGCTTCATTGCTTTTTTTTCCGGTTTTGCCGTACAGACACCTATCGGAGCAGATTACATTGGCATCGGGCTCGACATGTTCCTGGGGGCAGACTCCAAGTTTTATCCGGCGCTGCGTAGCAGCATCCCCCAATATCTTTCCAGGCGTTTTACTCCGGAAAATATCGTTCCACGGGTAGTTGAAAGTTACGTCCGCGAAGAGCTATACCCGCAAGACGCCTTGGATGTAAGTCTATTGCAACACATGGTATACCAAGGAAAAGTGATGTATGTGATGGAACGGACCATGCCCAATATAGCGGATAGTCTTCTGATCGGTTACACCACTGCCCAATGGGACTGGGCGAATCATTTCGAGCGCGATATCTGGGCGTGGTTTTTACAAGAGAACCTCCTTTATGAGGCCGATTATAACCGGATACAGAAGTACTTGGGCGAAGCGCCATTTACCCCCGAACTGGGTGAGCAGAATGAGTCTGCACCTAAACTGGGGGTGTTCATCGGTTGGAAAATGGTGCGAGCCTATATGGAGCGGAATCCGGAAGTGACCCTCACAGAGCTATTGGGTATGAATGACGCCCAACAGCTATTAGAAGAATCGCGGTACAGGGGTCGATGAATCCGTCGCTTACTCGTCTTTAACTTCCACTTCAAAATCGAGCGATAGGAAAGGGGCAATGTTGGTGCTTCCGGTTCTTCCATAGGCGTGATCACTCGGTGTAAAAAAGCGGATTTTACCTCCTTTATTAATCAAAGGCACGATCTTGGACCACGCGGTAATAACCCCGCCGGCCAAACTGAATTCACTGTCGGTACCTGAGTCAAGCACATTGCCCTCGGGGTCTTTTAATGTGTAGTCGACCGTTACGGTTGAGTCGGCCGTAATGGCATCGCCGGTTCCCTGTTCGATGATTTGGTAATAAATGCCGTCTTCCCGTTTGGTGAACTCATCGATATTTAACGATGCATTAGCTATCATCCGTTGGATTACGCCGTCTTCGTAGTTGGTGAAATTATCGTGCACGGTAACTACATAATCGAGCGACGCGTTTGAGGGGATGCCTAGGCTTGGGAGCCCTTTTCTCCCATACATAAGGCGCGAGGGCACGATGATCCGGATTTTCCCATTGGTGTGTTGCAGTACGTCGCGGATGACCTCTTTGAAGTCGCCGGGGCGCTCAACGGTGGGGGTACCCGCATACGAGGATCCAAAAGGGAAGTAACCGAAGAAGTCGGCATAACGGCTGTTGGCGTCTAAGGTGTCCGCTGCGTTGTAGACACCATCTAGACTTTTCACCGTATAGACCACCGGGTATTTCTCGGTATAGTCAATGGGGCTTCCGGTTCCTTCTTCCAGCACTTGGTAAAACAAATCGGTTTCCTTGTACTGATGTACCGTAAGGTTGTTCTTTTCGATGTACGCACGGATATTTGCGTTATCCAACTCCTCAAACGATTGGTATTCTTTTTTGGAGCAAGCCATCAATGACACGATGGCCACGATGCCGATAGCCGCAATACAAGGAGTCGATTTGATCATAGTACGTGAAGGGATGTTGTAATTTAGTTATTAGCTTCGTAGTCTTTGATTTCCGAAACGGTGATCTCGAAATATAGTGGTGAGTTCGGTGGGATGGCACTTCCTTGACTCTGGTTTTGGTATGCCCAATAAGATGGCGTAACGATGCGAATCACTGATCCTGCCTGAAGACCTACTTCCGTCAATCCGCCAAACTCAATGGGTTCATCGAGCAATCCGCCCTCGTCGTTATAGCGAAGTTTGTCTGGCAAAAAAGCGATTTGCCATGCCGGAATGATGCTACTAAGGGAAATTATAAATTTCTGGTCGTCTTTAGACTCGAATTCAGTGTTCGTTTTGACTAAACGGCCTTCATATGAGACAATTGCTTCCGCAGGAACAAATAAAGGGTTGCCCGAGTTTTCATCAACTTTGTATTGATATGACCCCGGATCACCCGGCTGTACGATTTCGAACCAAATACGCATACCCTGAAATTCCTTATAATTCGGGTTGTCGAGATATTCTTGCGCATAGGCCTCGATCAATGGTTTTTCAATCTCGTATTGCGCATTCGGATCATACGTCTCTCCATCTTTGATGCACGACGACAATCCCATAGCGATCAAAGCGCCCAACACCAGTACATTTACTTTTTTCATCATTTTGTTGTTTCAACCTTGCAGGCTGCAAAGTTATTTAAATAATCCGATTAATTGACCTGTTAACACTATTTAACAAACATAAACAGACCAGTTTTGTTTCCTGTCGAGTGTATAGACGTGTAGGTTCTCCTTTTCGCTACAAGCGGCGGATAAAAAAGATGGGTGTAAGGAAAAAATTAGTTGCGGGTAGCACCAAAAACCTGCACCCAATAGTTGCCATCATGTGCAATAGCCATCTCTTTGTAAGAATCGCGCATCAAGTTGGCGCAGTGGCTCGGGCTACCCAGCCACTTCTGGACGGCGGCTTGCAGGTCGAAATCGCCGAAAGCAATGTTTTCGCCGTACGTAAGAATGGTGCGGCTGTCATCGATGTATCCCGATTCCACAAGCCGGTTATAGACATTAGCTCCCGACGGACTGGTATGGCTGAAGTAATTGTTTTGGTGCATGTCTTTGGCGTGTGCTAATGCGGCTTGGTAAAGTTTGGTGTTCCAGGTTACTTTGCTGGTAGGGGGCAAAGACACATCTCCACATTTGCAGCCCTTTTGCCGCCATTCATTCACCACAGCCAGTGCCTCCATCGCGTTGGAGTCGAGATTGCCAGTATGGTTGTCTTCCTTGACAGCTGGGCCTTGATTTGAAGAAGTTATCGTTTCGTTGATTAGCGCAGGCTCCATTGATTCACTACCACTCGGTTCGCACGCAGACAGCAACGCGACTACGCAGATTGTGATGTAAGCCACGTACTTCAACATAGGTAGTTGTTAATATTTTTACAAAAAACGTAAAAAAATTTAGCTATTCCAAATTTTTTTGAGCCGCATCGCGCACGGTTTCCAACAGTTCGGCCAGCTCTGCGGCCTTGAGTATGCCGGGGAACTTGAAGATAATTTCAAAATTGCTATCCACCAGTACCCATGTGGGGAAGGCCAATCGGTTGTTTATATTCCCCAGCGTAAATGCCAACTCGTGGCTTCCGGTAGACGCGCCGGAAGGTACAAACCGATAAGTTTTATGGTTGAACATGAGGTCCTCCTTGGTTTCGGCATCGAGTTCCGAAAAGTATATCTGCGATGGTGCAGCTTGGAATACGGTACTACTTTTCTTAAGTTGGACCTGCTGCATTCTGCAATACGTGCACCAGCTGGTCGAAATCAAAATTAACGCCGGTTTTGGCTGGACCCGCATGCTGTCGGTCAATTCATTGATAGGAACAGCTGTAAGCTGGGCGGCCGCAGGTAAGGGCTCAATCGTTGCCAGTAGGGAGATAAGTCCGATACTGATGAATCTCTTAAACATGCACTCCTCCTAAATCGTGGGTATTGGTAATCTACCCTTAATAAAAACTGTAACGGATACCCAGGAAGCCCCGGGCTCCTTGGTTTGGCCCGAATACATACGATGGATCGAACGTTAAGCCGTAAGGGTTCTCCGGTGTGGCGATTGCTCGGCCATCGCCGTCGAAATCGACGAGCTTATCGAACGGATCGTGTGGCCGGGCGATAATGAACGGGTTTCCCCGGTTGGGGGTCCAATCCAATAGGTTTTTGATACCGCCATACACTTCGAGGCCATTCCGGAAGGCTTTGCTGAGCTGGATGTTCTGGATACTCCACCACGGTGAGTTTGGCGACCGCGGGTCGGCATCGCTCAGCAGTGGTAGGCGCATCGGACCGTAGACATTGCCCGTATAGTCTATGGTTAGCCCGGACCGTTTTAGCGTGTAGCTGGCACTCCACACACCCGTGAAGCGCTCGGTGAAAAGCTGCTGCACCTTCTGGTTATGTTCTTCGCTGTAAACATCCATAGCGGTTGCGCCGGCCATCAGTTTCAGGCCGTTCATCAGGGCCACGTCCACATTCAATGAGATGCCCTTGGAGATGGCGTGGCCGTCGAGGTTCCCGAATAAAATCTTTTGGGCATCGGTATCATAGTCAGCTATGATTTTATTGTTGAAATAGGTGTAAAACACGGTGGCGTCGAAGCCTATGATGCCCCCGCTCTGCAGCGGCACTTTCTTCACAAAATTCACGTTGCCATTCCAGGAGGTTTCGGGGGCGAGCTCCGACTCGAAAACGACTTCCCGCGCCCCGGTAAGGGCCGAATGGTCTTCGGTAAATACGTTGGCAACCCGGTACCCATTACCGAAGCTTAGGCGCAGCACGTTGTTTTGGTTCCGTGAATTCCACTTATAGTTGATACGGGGCGTGACGATACTGCCATGGATGGAATTGTAATCGTACCGTACGCCCAGCAATACTTTGTTGGTTTCGCCGAGCGAGATTTCGTCTTGTACAAACGCGCCGGGTAGCCGGGTATGCATCGGTTTATTGATAGCAACATCCGAAGGGTCTGCCGTGGCCGGCGTGTTGTCGTCATAAAATGTATAGCGATACGTCAGCCCACTGAGCAGGTCGTGGCTTCCTAAGGTTTTATTCCAGGTCAACTGGCCAAACCCGATGTATTGGTCGGCCAAAAAGGGCATGTTGCCATACGCACTGTTCTGGTTGTGGCCGTTTGTGCTAAACATGAACAGGATATGCTCTTTCACCGGTAGCTGGTAGGTGCCGAAGAGCTCCCACCTGTTGGTGTAGATGCTTTCTCCATAGACCTGGTCCCCGCCGCGGTATTGACGGTTCCAGCCCAGCTCTCCACCCCACCGGTCTTCGTAAACATAACGTGCCGCAAATGAGAATACCCGGGCATCGCTGCGGTCGATATTCCATTTGTTGAATAGCGACACCCGGTGCTGGAGTGTCACATCGGTGAAATTATCGTTGTTGTTATCCATGGGGTTCTGGTAGTTGAAATAGCTAATGCCAACGAGCGATTGCACACTATTACCCACACGGGTCTTAGCAGCAAGGTCAGCACTGATTTCACCCCAGCTGGTTGCAAATGCATCGATTGCCAGTGTGGGTGTAGTCTTCGGGTTTTTGGTGATGATATTGATAAGACCGCCTACGGCTTCGCTGCCATAGAGTGTCGATGCGGGGCCTTTTACGATTTCCACGCGCTCAATCAACGATTGGGGAATACCGCTCAGTCCATACACGGTAGATAGGCCGCTTACGATGGGCATGCCGTCGATCAGGACCATCGTATAGGGGCCTTCCAAACCGTTTATGTGAATGTCGCCCGTGTTGCAGATATTACAGTTGAGCTGGGGCCGCACGCCATTGATGTTCTGCAACGCGTCGAACACCGTGGGGGCCGGGTTGGACTTAAAAAACTTGGCAGAGTACACCTCTACGGGCACCGGGCTATCCAATTTTGATACCTCTTTCATCGTGCCGGATACTACTACTTCATCCAGTGAGGTGCCTACGTCGGTGAGCACAATGTCTTCGCGGAGCGGCGTAGTCCCATTTGTCCGGATGTATACGGTGTGGGGTTGGTAACCTATGTACCTCACTTCCAGTTCCCAGTTTCCAGCAGGAACGTCTGTTAGCAGGAACCGCCCGGTGCTATCGGCGGTGGTTCCCGTCTTGAGTGCGGCAATGGAAACAGTGGCCCATGGAATGGCGGTTCCCGCCCGGTCTGTAACGGTGCCTTCAATGGATGAAGTGGGTTGGGCATAGCCCAAGAGCACATAGCATAACAACAAGAAACTTGTTATAACGTGTTTTTGGTTCATAAGAATCAACTAGATACAAATGTGTTTTAATCATCGCTGCCAACCGGTAGCAGTAGCGCGCTCGCCGATTGGGTGGTTAATCAGAAAGGAGGTAATCTAGTTGAAATATGGGGGTGCGCGGGGGCAGCGGGAGTTGGGCGTATCTATCCGTATCTTACTTATGTGGTAAGGGATATATGCTACCGTAAGCGGTTGCACGATAGGCTGCTCGTAGGTGGTGAAGTCCGTTTGCAAGAAGCTGCCCTGGAAAATAGCATCCAATAGGTATACTTCCGTTTCGGACTGGTGGTGTGGGTTCTTGTTGGGGTCAGTCTTGAGGTTGTAGGGGTGTGTGTGGATGACAATGCGTCCATCGCGTGTCTTGTGTTTGTGCATAAACACCGTGCCGCTGGCCACAATCAAGCAGAACAGCACAGCTTGGAACAGAGCAAGCCTTGCACGTATGTTATTATGTCTCTTCACAGATTTCACCCAATAGTCTACGATATCATCTATTGTATCAACCGGTTGTTTTCATCCGGGAATACCAGAATCGGTTGGTATTCCTTTGCTTCTTGCTGTTCCATCAGTGCGTAAGAGATGATAATTACGACGTCTCCGACCTGCACCAACCGGGCGGCGGCACCATTGAGGCACACCATACCAGATCCGCGTTCGCCTTTGATGACGTACGTTTCGAAGCGAGCACCGTTGTTGTTGTTCACAATCTGCACCTTCTCGTTGGCAATGATGTTCGCCGCATCCATCAGGTCCTCGTCAATCGTGATGCTCCCCACGTAATTGAGTTCGGCTTGGGTAACGCGTGCCCGATGGATTTTGGATTTCAGTACCTCGATAACCATGGGGCAAAGATACGGAAAATAAAAATAAAGATGCGTCCGCAGATACGGTCTTCGTGGCCAATAGCAGTCTTACTTCATCCGGGTTTCGGTTGCTAGCTTTATAACTATTAAAATATTCCGTATCTTTCAATAGTTTTACTAGTTGATTCATTTTTAAAACAATTTGATATGGGAAGTTTAAAAGACAAGGTAGCCTTTGTAACCGGAGCAGGTTCTGGCATTGGCAAAGCGATAGCGTTATTATATGCTAAGGAGGGAGCCAAAGTGGTAGTGTCAGACATCAATGATGCGCACGGCCAATCCGTAGTGGATGAAATCCTTGCTTCCGGTGGCGATGCTATTTACGTGAAAGCCAATACCGCCGTTCCGGAAGAGGTGGAAGCTTTGGTGGCAAAAGCGGTGGAGCATTATGGGCGTTTGGATATTGCCTGCAACAATGCCGGTATCGGCGGCGCGCTCGCTCCAGCAGCAGAACAGAGTATTGAGGATTGGAAGACCATCATAGACATCAACCTGAACGGTGTTTTTTATGGTTGCAAATACGCAACGGCGCAGATGCTGAAAAACGGTGGTGGTGCTATCGTCAATGTAGGTTCTATCCATAGTGTCACGGCTGTGCCGGGTTCGGTAGGGTATGCTGCCGCCAAACATGGCGTTTTGGGGCTCACCCGCAATTTTGGGGTAGAATATGCTGCACAGAATATCAGGGTAAATGCCATAGGCCCCGGATATATAGACACGCCGTTACTGAATTCGTTAGACCGGGACACGTATAATGCGTTGGTCACTAAACATCCTGTCGGACGTCTGGGAAATGCGGAGGAGGTTGCGAATTTAGTATTGTTTTTGAGTTTGGATAGCACGTCTTTTATCAATGGTGGTTACTATACCATCGATGGCGGTTATACAGCGGTTTAATTATTACGCCGCCGCACAGTTGGTCGGACGAAATTCCGACCACCTGTGGGCGGAAATCACTATTATTTTAACCGGCCCACGCCGCCTAGCCGGTTTACGGCGATAAAAGGAGATTGTCGATCAGTCGTACCCCCTCTACCCAGATGGCTGCCAATGCGATCAGCGGCCGGCCACGTGAGGCCTCACTGGCTGCGGTAAAGTCATCGGCATGGAAGATAGCAAAGTATTCCACCCGGATGCCGGGGCTGTTGTCCAGCGCTTGCGTCGCGTCTTCGCATAAGCCGGCAAGGGTTTTCCGGGGCAGGTCCGCCTTGGTCTGCTTCAGTACCTTGTATAGCTGTTGCGCTTGTTCGCGCCCGGCTGCCGAGAGCCGGATATTGCGCGAGCTCATGGCCAGCCCCCCCGGTTCGCGCACGGTGGGGCACAGCTCGATGCGGAGCGGTAATTTCAGGCGGTTAACCATATATTCCACCACTTTATATTGCTGGAAGTCTTTTTGCCCGAAACAGGCAATATCGGGGTGCACCGCGTCGAACAGCTTCTTCAGCACTTGTGTAACCCCTTGGAAGTGCCCCGGCCGGTGTAATCCTTCGAGTACGTTTTCCAGTTCGCCCAGATCCATCTGCCACTGCTCGTTGGTGCCGTACATCTCCTCTACGGAAGGGTAGAAGAGGATGTCGCAGTGGGCAAGCTCCAATAGCTCGATATCGCGCTCGATGGGGCGGGGGTATTTCTCCAGATCCGTCGGGTCATTGAATTGCGTGGGGTTGACAAAAATACTGCAAACGACCACGTCCGCCAGATCTTTGGCTCCATTGACGAGGGCGATATGGCCACGGTGCAGTGCACCCATTGTGGGTACGAACGCAATGCGCCGTCCGCTACGGCGATGGGGCTGCAGCAGCTCCTGCAACGCCACTTTGGTTTTAGCGATTTCTAACAAGCGATCTCTTTTTTTGTTTAGCAAAAGTGGCGATTTTTTGCCGGATATCCACTACAGCTCGGTCAGGGATTTCGCTTTTAAAGTTTTAGCACCTTTTCACGGTATT
>NZ_JAMXAY010000003.1 GCF_025460835.1 Parapedobacter soli
TCGCCAGCGAGGGTAAGCCTGTGTTCGGTGCCGTCATAGGTAGACGATGTATTGTTAAATGTAATGCCGCTGATTTCTGCTGGGATGATGGTCAGTGTTGCGGTCAACTCATCATCTCCGTAGTTCTGTCCACCGTCGATGTAGGCGGTTATTTCGTAGGTACCCACATCCGTCGCCCCGTTGCCCGGTTCGCCATCGATCTGGTAGGTCACCGTTACCCCTGCCGGCAGGTCGCCGGTCAGTTCAATCACGTATTCGGTGCCGTCATACACGAATGAGCCGCTGTTGAATTCAACGCACTCATACGCCGCGGGTGTAATCGTCAGCGTACCTTGCTCAAAAATGATTTCGTAGTTATCGCTAAGCGATAAGTTGCCCTGCGTGATGGCGTAATTACCCACGTTTTCGCCGACCTCGCGGTCAAGCCCGCCAGTAAACGCATCATCGCCAATCAATTCGGGCGCAAAGGTATACGTCAGCGCCGGATCATCCGTACCGAATGTTTTGGTTTTGTCGGCTGCAGCAACCGTGATCTCGAGAGGCGTAATCGTCAACATGGCGGTCAGTTCACCGTCTTCATAATTCGCACCACCATCGATTAGCGCCGTAATTTCATACGCACCGGCATCTGTAGCACCGTTGCCCGCCCCGCCGTCGATCTCATAGCTAACCGTCGTCCCTTCCGGCAGCTCACCGATCAGTTCAAGCACATGTTCGGTGCCGTCATACACGAACGAGCCGCTGTTGAATGCGATGCCTTCGTATTCCGCTGGGGTGATCGTCAGCGTACCCGCCTCGAAGGTGAGTTCGTAATTATCGCTTAGCGACAGGTTGCCCTGCGTGATGGCGTAACTACCCACGTCATCCCCGGCCTCGCGGTCGAGCACGCCGGTAAACGCGTCATCACCGACCAGCTCCGGGGCGAAGGTATACGTCAGCGCCGGATCATCCGAGCCGAATGCTTTGGTTTTGTCGGCTGCAGTAACCGTAATCTCGAGAGCTGTGATGGTCAGCGTGGCCGTCAGTTCGGCATCTTCATAATTATTGCCGCCATCGATCAGCGCGGTAATCTCGTACACACCGGCATCGGTAGCACCGTTGCCCGCCTCGCCGTCTATCTCATAGGTAACCGACGTCCCTTCCGGCAACTCGCCCGTCAGTTCAAGCACATGTTCCGTGCCGTCATACACGAACGAGCCGCTGTTGAATGCGATGCCTTCGTATTCCGCTGGGGTAATCGTCAGCGTACCCGCCTCGAAGGTGAGTTCGTAGTTGTCGCTTAGCGACAGATTGCCCTGCATGATGGCGTAACTACCCACGTCATCCCCGGCCTCACGGTCGAGCGCGCCGGTAAACCCATCGTCGCCGACCAACTCCGGGGCGGAGGTATACGTCAGCGCCGGATCATCCGAGCCGAACGCTTTCGACTTATTTTCCGCAGTCACCGTGATTCCCAGAGGTATGATGGTCAGCGTGGCCGCCTCGAAGGTGAGTTCGTAGTTGTCGCTTAGCGACAGATTGCCCTGCATGATGGCGTAACCACCCACGTCATCCCCGGCCTCACGGTCGAGCGCGCCGGTAAACGCGTCGTCACCGACCAGCTCCGGGGCGAAGGTATACGTCAGCGCTGGATCATCCGAGCCGAACGCTTTCGACTTATTTTCCGCAGTCACCGTAATTCCCAGCGGTGTGATGGTCAGCGTGGCCGCCTCGAAGGTGAGTTGGTAGTTGTCGCTTAGCGACAGATTGCCCTGCATGATGGCGTAACTACCCACGTCATCCCCGGCCTCGCGGTCGAGCGCGCCGGTAAACCCATCGTCGCCGACCAACTCCGGGGCGGAGGTATACGTCAGCGCCGGATCATCCGAGCCGAACGCTTTCGACTTATTTTCCGCAGTCACCGTGATTCCCAGAGGTATGATGGTCAGCGTGGCCGCCTCGAAGGTGAGTTCGTAGTTGTCGCTTAGCGACAGATTGCCCTGCATGATGGCGTAACTACCCACGTCATCCCCGGCCTCACGGTCGAGCGCGCCGGTAAACGCGTCGTCACCGACCAGCTCCGGGGCGAAGGTATACGTCAGCGCTGGATCATCCGAGCCGAACGCTTTCGACTTATTTTCCGCAGTCACCGTAATTCCCAGCGGTGTGATGGTCAGCGTGGCCGCCTCGAAGGTGAGTTGGTAGTTGTCGCTTAGCGACAGATTGCCCTGCATGATGGCGTAACTACCCACGTCATCCCCGGCCTCGCGGTCGAGCGCGCCGGTAAACGCGTCGTCACCGACCAGCTCCGGGGCGAAGGTATACGTCAGCGCCGGATCATCGGTGCCGAATGCTTTCGACTTATTTTCCGCAGTCACCGTGATTCCCAGAGGTATGATGGTCAGCGTACCCGCCTCGAAGGTGATTTCGTAATTATCGCTTAGCGACAGGTTGCCCTGCGTAATCGCGTAACTACCCACGTCATCCCCGACCTCGCGGTCGAGCACGCCGGCAAACGCATCGTCGCCGACCAGCTCCGGTACGACGGTATACGTCAGTGCCGGATCATCCGTACCGAACGCTTTCGACTTATCTTCTGCCGTCACGGTAATGACCAGTGGTGTCACCGTAAAGGCATTGTTATCCGCTTCGAAGGTAATCGCGTAATTACCTGCCTGATCACCACCGAACACCAGTTCGATGTCATACGCGCCCACATCTTCACCCGTTTCGCGCGATGCTGCCGACACGATATCCGCCAGCTCGTCATCAAACGCCAATGCATCGCCCGCAGCCAGTTCATACGCATACGTGGTGGGCTCAACCGCGCCGTATACTTTACCCTGGTCAGCTGCAGGAACAACGGTTACCGCTTTCGGTACCACCGTAACGGCTATCACAATTGATGCTGCCTCAAAATTATCCGATTCTTCCTGCTCGATGGTTAACGTGGCCGTTCCCACCTGTTGCGCCGCCACGACGCTTAGGTCCGCGAGATCAAGCACCGGCGTATCATCGCTATCAAATGCATAGGCGGGCTCGCCTTCCGGGTTGGTCGTACTGACCGCCAATTCCCCTGTGTCGCCGTAGGTCAGCGAGAGCCCCTCTTCTACGTCGATGGCGACGCCGTTCCATGAAGCTGCCAAATCCGGTATTCCTTTTGCCACGACGATGGTAACCTCTGCCTGTAGGCTTTCGACGTTGAGGTAGCACTCCGTTTCCGGTATCAACAATGGCACGGTAAACACGTAGGTTCCCGCTACATCGCCATCGTATGTACCCCCCACCGGACTCGCCAGCGTCCAGTTTGCCAAGTCGCCATCCAACGGTATGGAAACTTCCGTATCGTCGCTCAACCTAGCAGTCACGGTAGTAGGTAAGCCTTCTATGTCTCCCATCTCCGTACCATAGGCCACCTGCACGGCATCCGGCATGGTCAATGACTGAACAAACACGTACTCCCCTTGGTACTCGTAGGCCCCCATGTCTATCACACCGCCGCCTACAAAGTCATACACCCGTGGGTTGCCGCCCATATCGAGGTCGTCTGCCAGGTCTCCGCCCGCATCGATATACGCTTGGTTGCTACCCACGCTGATGGCAGGGCTGCACGCGCTTAATTGTAAATAACCGGCATCACCGGGCGTGGTACTCACGAATGCCGGATCGGCGTCGATGTTATTGCCGCCGTCCAGGATGCCCATTGCATTATTCCAGTTCGCACTTCCACCCGAATGAGCGACCAAGCTATTAACGACGGTTACCTCGCCGCCCACTGTGGAAACGGATATGGATGCGGATGGATCAGTCGGGTCACCTTCTACTTCGTTCTCCCATATCACTACATTGTTCAGCAGGGTTGAGGTCCGCTCCACATATATTGCACCGCCATCAAACTGGGGGGTGAAAACCCCGACAATCCAGTTCCCATAAAACGTGGCGTTGGTTACAGACAACGATGTTCCCGTACCACTGCTATGTATACCCCCACCCGGGCCGGAAAATGTTCCGTCTTCAACCAATCCGGCTCCATTGTCTGCGAATATGGCCTGCTTGATGTCAAGAGACCCTCCAAAATTACGTATCCCCCCACCACCGCCGGGTGCCATGTTCCGATAGAACGTCACGTTGGATAACTCCGGAGAGCTGCTTTCTGTTAAGAGGGAAACCGAGTTGTACATCCCGCCACCCCAATCGCCCAAATTATTAGACCATGCCACGTGGGTGAATTGTGGCGACGAGGAGATGACATATGTCCCACCACCAAAAAACCGATAAACGGTGCGTCCCATTACGGACGGGCCCGATGTATTGCCACTAGCGTAGCCACCTGTTACCGTAAATCCGTCCATGAGAGCACTGCCTACATATCCCGATGCAATGGTCACGTGATAGGCATTCTCGGTATGATTATCATAATTATCCGTATGGTCGTTACCGTTGAAATCTCCGCTTAGAATACTGCCTTGTTCCAGATTATTTATACCCGGCAGGATACGTGCATCTTCCAAGGTTTTAATTCCGGCAAGCGGGTCAAACCCACCATATAGTTGCACATTGGGTACTAGCACAAAACTATTGTCCCGGCCGCCGTCGGTGGTATATTGACCGTCGGCAGCGCTATATAAAGGCAAATACGTTCCTTTGGCCACAAAAATCTTCAGCGGATTCGAACCATTCCACTCTGGACTGCCGCCAACATGCCGCTCCCGCGCCCATTTGAGCGCATCGGCCAGTTGGGGGATGGCGTTGTCCCAGCTATCTCCCGCGCCTGTGTAGCCTGTGGCTGCCGTATTTACGTTAATATCAACGTAAAGTATATTGCTTCCGCCCGGCGTAATCGCCGCACCACATTGTTCTGAATCTCCTGTGAAACTCCATTGATGGTCGGCCACCAATTGCTGCCGCGCATCGGCACCAGCGCAATACGTAAGGCCATCTGCCCCAAGGTTTATATCTGATGGTACGTTTTCCTGTGCTGCCCACCCAATGAGCGTGGCGTCATAGTTGGCGGTAGAAATCCCGGAATAGCTTAACATCTCATACATACTGTTCACACGGGACACGTCCCAGCTACTCAGATCCTGATTGAAAACCGCTGCCTCATAAAACAGGCTGCCTGCATCACAGCCATTGGTCAACGCAATACCCGGTTTCCAGCCGGCCAGTGAACCGTTGAAAGCCAGCGCGCCGCGGAACATATTATACATACTTCGCACACGGGACACGTCCCAGCTACTCAGATCTTGATTGAAAACTGCTGCCTCATAAAACAGGTTGCCCGCATCACAGCCATCGGTCAACGCAATTCCCGGCTTCCAACCCTCCAGTGACCCGTTGAAGGCTAGCGCGCCGCGGAACATATTATACATACTGTTCACACGGGACACGTCCCAGCTACTCAGATCCTGATTGAAAACCGCTGCCTCATAAAACAGGCTGCCTGCATCACAGCCATTGGTCAACGCAATACCCGGTTTCCAGCCGGCCAGTGAACCGTTGAAAGCCAGCGCGCCGCGGAACATATTATACATACTTCGCACACGGGACACGTCCCAGCTACTCAGATCTTGATTGAAAACTGCTGCCTCATAAAACAGGTTGCCCGCATCACAGCCATCGGTCAACGCAATTCCCGGCTTCCAACCCTCCAGTGACCCGTTGAAGGCTAGCGCGCCGCGGAACATATTATACATACTGTTCACACGGGACACGTCCCAGCTACTCAGATCCTGATTGAAAACCGCTGCCTCATAAAACAGGCTGCCTGCATCACAGCCATTGGTCAACGCAATACCCGGCTTCCAACCCTCCAGTGACCCGTTGAAGGCTAGCGCGCCGCGGAACATATTATACATACTGTTCACACGGGACACGTCCCAGCTACTCAGATCCTGATTGAAAACCGCTGCCTCATAAAACAGGCTGCCTGCATCACAGCCATTGGTCAACGCAATACCCGGTTTCCAGCCGGCCAGTGAACCGTTGAAAGCCAGCGCGCCGCGGAACATATTATACATACTTCGCACACGGGACACGTCCCAGCTACTCAGATCTTGATTGAAAACTGCTGCCTCATAAAACAGGTTGCCCGCATCACAGCCATCGGTCAACGCAATTCCCGGCTTCCAACCCTCCAGTGACCCGTTGAAGGCTAGCGCGCCGCGGAACATCTCAAACATACTGCTCACATGGGACACGTCCCAACTACTCAGATCCTGGTTGAAAACCGCTGCGTCATAAAATAGGCCGCCTGCATCACAGCCATTGGTCAACGCAATTCCCGGCTTCCAACCCTCCAGTGACCCGTTGAAGGCTAGCGCGCCGCGGAACATCTCAAACATACTGCTCACATGGGACACGTCCCAACTACTCAGATCCTGGTTGAAAACCGCTGCGTCATAAAATAGGCCGCCTGCATCACAGCCATTGGTCAATGCAATTCCCGGCTTCCAGCCCGCCAGTGAGCCATTGAAGGCCTCCGCTCCGCGGAATAGATTATACATGCCGTTTACATGAGACACGTCCCAGCTGCTCAGATCCTGATTGAAAACTACGGTTTCACTGAACATACCGCCCAGATAGCAACCTCCGGCCAATGCGACTCCCGGTTGCCAGCCTGCCAGCGAGCCGTTGAAGGCCTTGGCACCGTAAAACATCTCCAACATCGTGCTCACATGGGACACGTCCCAGCTACTCAGATCCTGATTGAAAGACTCCGTCTCGCGGAACATGGATGACAAACTTTCCACTTCGCTCAGATCAGGTGCCTCCGTGGTGGTTACCTGAAGATTCTTGGCCCCATAAAATGCGCCGGACATATTTTTCCATGCGATGTCTCCCCATTGGTCAACCGTAAGGATCTTGTCTTTGTCTCCGCCGTTATTGAAGTAGATTCGTGGAAAATCACCCGTTATCGCTACCCGATAAATTCCGGGGGATGGGAAGGTAATCGTTAAATCGCCGGTTATCCCTGTTTCGGTGCCGTTGACAGCGGCGTCATCCACCTTCTCCCAGTTAACATCATAATTGTACCCGCTTCCCGCAGTTGGGATGCTGATTTCATTATCACCCGAGATGCCAGGGTTGGTGGTTTGCCAGGTAGTGATGAAGGGTTGTTGCGCCATTACGGCTAAACTTGGCATGACAAACAGCAGGACAGTCCACAACCGGACCATTGGCATGAGTAGATGGGGTAGAAATCTTTCCATAGCGCTACAAATTGACGACAAATCAACCATAAATAACACCCCTCCTTTGGGGGGGGGTATTCCCAAAACGCGTAAAGACACACCTCGTCCAATTTGGCAAATAAAATTTATCTACTACATATACTATTACTATAGTAATCTTAAGTTTAATCGTATTTTTATCGTAAATCCATCGTATTTTTATCGTATTAAATACGATGAAAATAGGTTATATATAGGTTTAATAAAGCATTTTTAGTAATTTATAAATAATTACGGTCTAAATTTTACTAATTATCTTTTGGCCGAAAAGGAAGAAACGTGTATACTTGTGGTGTCAAAACCATATAGGTCTACCCGACATGGCGAAATCTAAAACATCGTAATCATGGGTATCATTAAAAAAGGCATCAACGGGCCGTTCAAGGGCAAAGCGGGCGCCGTGGTGGGAAGTAGCTGGAAAAAAGTCGATTACATCAAGGGGTTGCAGCGGAAGAAAGGCACCAAGCGTAAACCCTCGCCCGAACAGGCGGTCCAGCAACAACGTTTTAAACTGCTGAACGATTTCCTTAGACCCCTTTCCAAGATATTGGAAATCAGCCTCAAGCCGCTGTTAGCGAAAGCCACGGGCGTAAACGCGGCATTTAGCCTGAATTACGATCGTGCTTTTTTGGTGGACGGTGAGCATACGTCGCTCAACTATGGGGCGATGCAGTTCAGCTATGGGTCGCTATACACCGCCGGGGCAGAAAAGGCTTGGCGCGAAAATGGTTTTGTAAAGGTCACCTGGCATACCGAGACCTATGGCATGGGCGGCGAAATGGATGATTTTGCCTATGTATTGGTATATTGTCCCGAAACCGACCAATTTTTTGGAAGTAAGCCGGATGTTACCCGGCAGGATGGCATCGCTGTTATCGATCTACTTGGCGATAAATGTACCACCGGGCTTCATACCTGGATTTTCTTCGTTGACAAACAGCAGAAGCGAGCCTCCCCAACCGTCTACATTCCCCTATCGCCAAGCGAATCTTAAAACCACCGCTATGGATCTCCTTTACGATCGCAACAGCCCCAAAAAAACGGAACAGTCCTATGGCAAACTTGCCGTCCAGCAACGGATGCGCCTCGCCATGGCCTTCCTCAACCCCTTACGTTCCGTCATCGCCGAAAGCTGGCTAAGCCATGGCAAGGGAAGCAAAAAGAAAGCCTTCGGGCAGGCACTGAAAAGCTTGATGCAAGACGCGCTGGAAGGCGACTATCCCGACCAGCACGTCATCCCCGAGCGTGTCTGCATCAGTACGGGCATCCTGCCCGGGCTGTCGGCCGAAGACGTGGTGCGCAGCGAGCAGACGCTGGAAGTGTATTTTTCAAGCAGGGAGACCCCGCTTGCGCGGGCCAACGATGAAGTGGTATTGGTGGTTTACAGTCCGCAACGAGGTATAGCCGCACGCAACACCCACGTATGCTACCGCAACGAAGGGTACATCAAGGTCAACCTGCCGCCCCAGCTTTGGGCAGCTCCTTTCCACGTCTACCTATTTATACACAGCGCGAGTAAAAAACAATACAGCAAGAGCGTGCACGTCGGGCAGCTGGGGCCGTGGCAGGAACCGTAACTTTTATTTGTATTTCCGACTGATCAGCGCATGGCGGCTATTTACCTGCAGCTTCTCGTAGATGTTCTTGATGTGGAATTTGACGGTCTCCAGCGAAATGTCAAAGCGGATGGCCACTTCCTTGTTGGTGAGCCCTTCTTCAATTGCTTCAACCACCTGCGCCTCGCGTGGGGTCAGCTTTTCCTGCAGGTCTTCGGTATGTTTCGGATTGAAATATTCCACTACCTTCCGCGCAATCCCCGGCGACATTGGCGCACCGCCTTCGTGCAACGATAATACCGCTTCTTTGATTTTTTGCAACGGCGTTTGCTTCAGCAGGTACCCCGACGCACCATTGCATAACGCCTGGAACACCCGGTTGGCATCGTCATAGACCGTCAGCATGATGACCTCACACTTCGGTGCACGCTTCTTGATACGCTTCACCCCCTGGATGCCCGACTCGCCGGGGAGGCCGATATCGGACAGGACAATATCTAGCACGACACCTTCCTTCCACTGATCGAAAAACGATTCGACCGAATGGGCAGCAAGCTGAACGGAAAAGCCGGGTTGCTCCTTGAAAAAATCCACCAGCATCCGTCGGATTTGCTCATCGTCTTCAATTATGGCTAGGCGTATCATATGGTAAAGGTACGTATTGTATCTATAAAACCATCCCCCCTTTTTGGGGAGGGCAGCAAATCGCAGACTGTTAAGGGATGATCAACGTGAGTCGGAATACGCCACCTTCTGCCGTATGCGACAACTCACCGCCTACCCGGTCTGCCCGTTGCAGCATACTCTCCAGCCCCCGCCCACCTTGATGGTTGGACATGGGGCCATTCCCGTCCGCATACCGGTTCTGCATGGTGAGCCGGATCTCGCGATCGAACTCCAGCACGATGGTAATTTCCGACCCATCACCATATTTAATGGCATTGGTAATGGCTTCCTTGAAGATGAGGAACAGGTTCTGCCGCACGAGCTGCGTAACGGCCCGTGTGGACTGGTCGCCCCGCACGTCAAATCGGTAACTGATCTCCAACTCTTCACGGAGTTTGAAGAGGTAATCCTTCATACGGATCACCAGATCCTTTACCGTATCGAAGCGCGAGTCGATAGACCACACCATGTCGCTCATGGTGAGCAATGCTTGTTTACTGGTATCGGCAATCTGCCGCAGCTGCTTGTCGTCGGGCAAGTCCCGGTGTTTGACCGATAGCATATCCGCCTGGAAGTAGATGCGAGTCAAGGAACTCCCCACTTCATCATGCAAATCGCTGGCAATCTTGATGCGCATTTTCTTCTCCTTTCGCAGGACATTCTCGCGGTACCTGAAAAAACCACCGATAGCACCGGCTACCGCCAACAACACCACCACGTTAAACCACCACGTTTCATAAAAGTGCGGCAACTTCGTTATGGTAAACGTTCTTTTACTACCTGTTAATGCGGTACTGAGGGTTTCCAGCTCGAAACGGTACTCGTCGGGGGAAGGTTCAATGAGGGAGATGAATTGCCCTAACTCCAACGGCTCCCAATTACCACCGTTGAGTGCATACCGGATTTCACAATCGACACGGTGATTGCCCGGTGTACCCACATAAAGGCCGGTTAAGCTTTGCCCTGCTAGCAGTTCCAGTGTGTGCTCGCCCCTATAGGGCCATGTGTAATCGGCCGATTTTGCACCTGATGCGCCCGTGGCCGTATGTATTTCGGTAATGTAGCTCTCCAGTTGATTCTGGCGCTCAAACCACGGTTGGGTCATATCCAGCACCGTGTAGCCCATTAAGCCACCAACGTACATCCGCTGCCTTGATGCATCCCAAAAAGACGCACCCGAATTGAACTCCGATTGGCTCAGCCCCTCCGCCGCACCGATACGCCGAACCCGCCGGCCATTGACCAGGTTCAAGCCATCGGCCGTGCCGGCCACGAACATACCATTGGCATGTTCCAAACTATAGACGAGGTTGTTGCTGAGCCCTTCCTTTCTGGTCAACACATCCACGATATACCCGGCCGTATCAAGTGCTACCAATCCCTCCCCTTGCGTGGCCAGCCAAATGGTGTCGCCTACCACAATCGACTTAAATACCCCTACATTACCGGATTGTGGGTATCGCTTGGTTAACTTCCCATTTCTCACCACATAAAGGCCCAGGTGCGTACTTAGCAACAAACTACTGTCGGGCAACACCCGGATATGCCGGATCTGAAAGTCCAACGCATGGGGGTCGCCCGATGCCAACAGGTATTTATCCAACTGGTAAGTCTTCTTGTCCAGAAGCCATAGGCCGCTCATACTACCGATAAGGTAGTTGTCCGGTGTTTCGGCAAGGCTCATCACGTATGCCGGCAAATTATAAATATATTGATTGCTCGCCGTTTCCGAAAGGGTGCATTGCAGGTCTGAAATCTGCCCGAGCTGCCGATTAAAAACCTTCAGCATCCCACCTTCTGTACCGATCAAAAGCTCGTCGGCATTCATCGGTAGCATCGTATAGGCGTGCTTCAGATTTTGAAAAACACGTGTTACCCCATCGGGCCCGATGAAGCCGGCACCATTATAAGTACCATAAAACAGCGCACCATCGGGATAAACATAGATTCCGCGTGTGCTCTTATTGACACCGGGATTCGTGGGAATGAGCTGTGATAGTCCGTTTGTCTTCGGGTACACCACAAAAATCCCTTCGTCGGTACCCAGCAATGCTTCGTTTCCGAAGATGGTAATGTTTGTGGTATTGAACCGATGTGTCGAGGGGATGGTCAACCGCTGTTTCAAACCGAGGTCAGCATCAAGTAGGCAGGCCGATTCGTCGTCGGCGTAGATAAGCATCCCATTGTCTGCGGCCATCACATACGACCTATCGTTCGATAGCACAAAATGCCCGGGTTGGAATGGCGACAACACCCCATCGGCATCAAACCGATAGATACCGTCGTCGTGGACATCCAGCAGTAACCCCTCACCCTGCGCAATCACGTTACTCACCATTTTGTTTATTCCAGGCAACATATGGTATTGTACATCAGCTGGGTTATCGGCGTCTATCGATAAAATTCCGCCCGCCGTGGTACCTACCCAGTATTTCCCCTTCCAGAATGCGGAGCTGCGCGGCGATTCTTTATTGTTGGCCTCGTTGCCCCGGTCATACAAGTCGTCTATACGTGTAAACCGGTTGTCTTCAATCAGCAGGAGGTGTCCGTTTTCATAAGCTACCATCATCGCCGTGTCGGTCAGCTGCCTGATCCAGACCACTGAGCGGTCGCGGATTGGTGGCATCAGGGCGGAGTCCACCGGATGCACCGTCCACGTTTTAAGATCCAAGTAGCTCAGATTGGCATTGCCCGCCATCCAGAGGCGGTTCTGCCGGTCAATCAGCATGCGCTGGGGCATATCATCGGTGAGCTGTTGATCGGCGATGGTTTCCAGGATATCCAATGACCGGTAACCGTCATAACGGTAAATTTCACCATTCGTCAAAAACCAGATAAACCCGAGGCTGTCTATGGTAATATCTTTGACCAATACTTCTTCACGATTGGGAAACAGCTTCAATTTGGCAATTATATATTCCTGTGCGGCAACCTGGTTAATGGTGCTAACGGTCAATATGATGGATAGTAACGTCTTTAGGATATCTAGCACAATATGTCCATTCATTGGGTAAAACGACGATAAAAATAGAAAAAATTCGGAAGCAAACACCGCTCAATATAATTCTGTAAGAATAATCTACCAACTCACTATATATTATCCATTCAAATCCTTATGTTTGCACGATATTTTTAGCAGGTAGCGAAACGTGGCTTTTTACCTTACATACCTTCTTATCGGGGCCATATTATTCGGGTTCATCGCCGGCTTCACACTGTTTGCCGTATATAGCGAACGCAAAATAGCTGGCTTCGTACAGGATCGGCTCGGCCCTATGGAAACGGGCCGATACGGTAGCCTGCAAACGCTTGCCGACATCCTCAAACTCATCCAAAAGGAATACATCACACCTGCTGCAGCCGACAAGGTGCTTTTTGCCGCTGCGCCGGTCATCATCTTCATTGCAATATTCCTCGGCTTCGCCGTGATGCCCTGGGCTCCCGGATTGGCGCCCTCCGGCCTCTATCTCGGACTCTTCTTCGTGATAGCCATCATATCTGTCGACGCCATCGGCTTGCTAATGGCCGGCTGGGGGTCTAACAATAAGTTTTCGCTGCTCGGCTCCATGCGGGCCGTGGCACAGATTGTATCGTACGAAATTCCTTCGGGCCTGGCCCTGATTGCTGCGGTGATGGTTGCGCAGACACTCGACCTCCGCGAAATCGTAGTCAACCAAGGTATACAAACCGCCGAGCACTTGTTGTTGGCAGGTATATGGGATGTAACAGATATCGGCGGACTGTTTGCCTGGAATGTGTTCCAAGCCCCCCATCTGCTATTGGCGTACGTGATTTTTTTTATCGCTTCCCTTGCCGAGTGCAACCGCGCGCCGTTTGATATTCCCGAGGCCGAGTCGGAACTGGTGGGTGGGTTCCATACCGAATATGGCGGACTCCGCTTCGCATTCATTTTCCTCGCTGAATATGCAATGATGTTTCTGGTGGCCATGATCGGCGTGGTGGTCTTCCTCGGCGGATGGAATACGCCGCTGCCGAATATCGGGGCAGTAAGGCTGGCGGATTGGACCACCGGACTGGTATGGGGTATTTTTTGGACACTTTCTAAGACACTGCTCATCGTGGGTGTCCAGATGTGGATCCGTTGGACATTGCCCCGGCTACGGGCCGACCAGCTGATGTCACTCTGCTGGAAAGTGCTTACGCCGTTGGCGTTCCTGTGCATGGCCATTTCGGGGATATGGCGGGTATGGGTGATGGTGTGATGGTGAGATGTGAGATGTGTGATGTGTGATGTGTGATGTGTGATGTGTGATGTGTGATGTGAGATGTGTGATGTGAGATGTGAGACAATAGACATTAGACATTAGATTTGAGACGATAGACATTAGACATTAGATTTGAGACGATAGACATTAGACATTAGACAAGAAATACTAAGTACCAGGCACTTAATACTAAGTACTTAGTACTAAATACTGAATAAGTACTGAGAAATGTTCAAAACAACCTTACATGCATTCATTACCGCTGCCAAGGGATTGGCGGTTACCCTGGCGCACTTTTTCGGTGCGCGGCGGTCGCGCGGTATGCGGGATGTACGTAAGGAGAATTATTTCGACCAGCAAGAAGGCGTAACGACGGTGCAGTTCCCGAAAGAAAAAATGCCCATCCCCGAGGTGGCCCGCTACCAGCTGGATGTCGAAATCGACGACTGTATCGTTTGCGACCTATGTGCCAAGGCCTGCCCTGTGGATTGCATCACCATCGAAGCCGTGAAGGCGACCGACGTGATCGGAAAAACATCCGACGGCAGCGTCAAACGCTTATATGCGGCGCAGTTTGACATCGATATGGCCAAGTGCATGTACTGTGGCCTATGCACCGTGGTTTGCCCCACAGAATGCATCACCATGACCGACCAATACGACCGCAGCATGACCAATCTGGCGGAACTGACGTATGCTTTTGCTAATATGACGCCCGAGGAGGTGGAAGAGAAAAAACGCGAATGGACAAAATTCCAAGCTGAAAAGGAGGCGGCAAAGAAAAAATAATGCAAGCACTGGTGTTTTATGCTTTTTCTGCTATCGCTATCGGTTCGGCCGTTGTGCTGGTCAGCATGCAGAATATGGCCCGGGCATTATTCCTTTTCTTCATTGTCCTTTTTTCCGTCGCCGGCCTGTACGTCTTTGCCTTGGCCGATTTCGTGGCCATCACGCAAATACTCATTTACGTGGGCGGCGTACTGGTGCTGATGCTCTTTGCGTTTATGCTTTCCAATAAGACATTGCTCGATCAGCTGCAACGTGGGACATCCCACTTCTTCGCACTACCGGTATGGCAGGCCCTGTTGATTTCCGCATGTTTCTTGGCCATCCTCGTGTACGCCTCGTTACAACTGGGCACATTCCAGCCTGCTTGGATGGTTGCCGCAGAAGCCGCAGGCACGACCATAGGGCCGGCCGATAGCACCGTGAACCACATCGGCATCCATTTGATGACACGGTACCTGTTGCCGTTTGAAGTGGTCTCCATACTGCTTATGATGGCGCTGGTCGGTGCTGCACACCTTACCCGGAAGGAGGCCAATCCATGATTACGCTTACCCACTTCCTTATCGTTGGCGCCTGCCTGTTTTCCATAGGTCTATACGCGGTAATGGCCCGCCGCAATGCCATTATGGTGCTGGTGGGCATCGAACTGATGATAAACGCAGCTGTCCTTAACCTCGTTGCCTTCGGGCGTTATGACAGCGAACATTATGGTGGCCAAGCTTTTGCACTATTCGCTATTGTATTGGCGGCAGCGAGCGTAGCGGTTGCGCTGGCCATCATTCTCAACGTGTACAGACATTACAAGACCATCAACCCCGAAGATATCAACCACTTAAAGGACTAACAAATCGACGTTGACGCCCGATACACCAACATACCCGATCCTGGCTGCCTTTGCAACGGTATTGTTTCCGTTCATCGGCTTCCTGCTATCGGCATTGGCTGGTAAAAAAGCCAAAAGTGGTTTCTTGGCTATCATTACAATCGCATTGAGCGTAATCACCGCCGGATATACCTTTGCCATGGTGTGGGGAGAAGCGCCTATACATGCCCAATGGCACTGGTTCACTATCGGCAACGAGGCTTTTCATTTGGGGATTTTCCTTGACAATATTGCGGTACTGATGTTGCTGGTGGTTGCAACAGTAGCCCTCCCCGTACATATCTACTCCGTGGCTTACATGAAAGGCGATCCGGGCATCCACCGCTACTGGACATACCTCAGCCTTTTCTGCGCCGCCATGCTGGGACTGGTTATTGCAGACAACCTCCTACTCACTTATATCTGCTGGGAAATCGTGGGTTTCGCATCTTACCTGCTTATCGGCTTCTGGTTTACCAAAGATGCCGCCGCCCAAGCCAACAAACGTGCATTTATCATCAACCGTATCGGCGATATCGGCTTCCTTATCGGCTTTGCACTGCTATATAGCGGTTTCGGCACACTCGATATCAACGCCCTTTTCGGTATGGAAGGACTTTTCGTAGTGCCCGCGGCTACGGATGCACCGGCTTCCGCCGCGCAGGGTGGGTTACCGGCCGGTTGGATTACGGTGGCAGGATTGGCCTTTTTCCTCGGTGCGATGGCCAAATCCGCACAATTTCCATTACATGTATGGCTGCCTGCGGCGATGGAAGGCCCTACTTCCGTATCATCGCTTATCCACGCCGCCACGATGGTTGCCGCGGGCGTGTTTCTGCTTGCCCGTATCTTCCCCTTGTTTGACGGGACCGTGTTGCTCATTATCGCTGCTACGGGAACCATTACCGCCCTCGTCGCTGCCTATTTCGCCCTCACCCAGTTCGATATCAAGAAAATATTGGCGTTCTCCACGGTCTCGCAGCTGGGTTTCATGGTGGCCGCCATCGGCATCGGCATGTATCCCATCGCCTTATTCCACTTGGTGACACATGCATTTTTCAAGTGCCTGCTGTTCCTCTGCGCCGGGGCCATCATCCATGAGATGCAGCACCTCAGCGACAGGCATCAACTGGGCATCGACCCCCAGGATATCCGTCAGATGGGCCGGCTGCGCCGGTATATGCCCGTTACGTTTGCCACGATGCTCATTGCGTCGCTCGCACTCGTTGGTTTTCCGCTTACATCGGGCTACCTTTCCAAAGACGCACTATTGATACACGCTTTCGAATGGGCGGCGTGGCAGCAGGGGGTTGCCCATATCATACCCTATGTACTGACTTTTGTAAGTATCCTTACCAGCTTCTACATCTTCCGGCTTTTAGCCAAGGTATTCTTTGGTCCTACCGTCACGGCGCCGTTGGCCAACGGCCAAGCAGGAATCCACGATCCCTCCTTTTGGATGCTTGGGCCCATGTTGTTTCTGGCAGCCTGTTCATTTTTCCCCCTATTCACACTACAGCCGTTGCACTATGCGCACGCATGGCTGTTGGAGGGAATCGGAGTTTCAACGCCGTGGGCACCCATTCCGTTGCTGCACGTCGCCGTGCCCGCCGTAACCACCGCAGCCACCTTGGCCATAGCAGCGTTGGCATGGCACTGGTATGTAAAGGGGAAGTATGCGTTGAAGACCGATGGCCTCCTCTATCGTTTCTCGCTGCATCAGGGGTATTTGGACAGCTTCTATGACCGCGTGGTGGTGGGCGCCGTATTGGGCCTGGCAAACATACTGCGTTGGTTAGACAAACACCTGGTAGACGGCATAGTCCACGGATTGGCCGCCATCGGGCGCGGCTTGGCTTCCATTGCAGGCTGGATAGACCGGCAGGTAGTTGATGGCTTGGTACGGTTGGTCGGCAAACTCGCCTGGGGGCTGGGCAGCATGTTGCGGCATACACAGGCAGGCCGGTTACAAGGTTATCTCTCCAGCCTATTTTTAATTATTTTGGTGATTTTGCTATACCATTTTATTGTGCAAGCATGAACCCACATCTATTAACCATACTTATTTTCTTACCGCTTCTCGCCGCGGCAGTGATGCTTACCGTCCCCGCCCGCCGGCAAAGTGCCTATCGATACATTGCACTCGTCACCGGTTTATTCCAGTTGGTGCTAAGCGGCGGGATGTATTACCTCTTCCACCCCAAGGGTGCCGGGATCTCGCAAGAGCGGCTTTACCAGTTCGTCGACCATATCCCCTGGATACGGCTCGATATGGGTGGCTTGGGCCGATTGGAAATCGATTACTTCGTTGGTGTGGATGGCCTTTCCATGCCGTTGCTTTTCCTTTCCGCACTGGTGATGGTCATCGCCATCGGCGCTTCGTGGAATGTGCAGAAAAGCGCAAAGGGCTATTTCGTCCTGCTGATGACCCTCGACATGGCGGTAATGGGCGTATTCTCGGCGCTCGACTTCTTCCTGTTTTATGTCTTCTACGAATTGATGCTGCTGCCGCTGTATTTCCTTATCGGTATATGGGGCGGCGTCCGGCGTGAATATGCGGCCATCAAGTTCTTTCTTTACACGCTATTCGGCTCGGTATTCATGCTGCTGGTTATCGTGGGCCTTTATTTTTCGGTAACCAACCCCGACACGGGCGCACATACCTTTAATATGCTGTATATGATGGACCCGGCCAACTACGTTTCGGGGTCGTTCTTCTCGGCATTGGCCAACCAGGAGCTCTTCAGCATACCGGCGCGCCTGCTCGGCTTCATTGTGCTGTTCATCGCATTCGCTATCAAGGTGCCCATTGTACCCCTGCATACGTGGCTCCCGGATGCACACGTGGAGGCCCCCACACCTATTTCGATTATACTGGCGGGCATCCTACTCAAGGTGGGTGGGTACGGTATCCTCCGGATATGCTTCAGCATCTTCCCCGATGCGGCGGTACAGTCGGCGTGGTGGCTCGGATTAATCGGCGTGGTATCCATTATCTATGGGGCGCTTGTGGCGTTGACACAACACGATTTGAAGCGTATGATTGCTTATTCATCCGTGTCACACATGGGGTTTGTGATACTAGGCATGGCTTCGCTCACCACGGAAGGAACCGCTGGAGCCATGTTCCAGATGATCAGCCACGGGTTCTTATCGGCCGCCCTGTTTTTCCTTGTGGGCATGCTTTACGACCGCGTGCACGATCGGGGAATCTACCATTTCCGCGGACTGGCAACGCTCATGCCGCGGTACACGGTATTTGTGGCGCTTGCTTTTTTTGCGTCGCTGGGACTGCCCGGGTTTTCGGCATTTATCGGTGAAGTGTTCGTAATCATCGGCACATTCAATGCCGAAAGTGTAAACGGCCTGCTTCCCCGCTGGATGGCCATTGCCGGATCGGTGGGTATCCTGCTCAGCGCCGCGTACTTCCTCTGGACATTGCAGCGGATGTTTTTCGGGCAACCCTATCTCAAAGGGGGTGGCGCATGGTCTAAGGCGTTGACCGATGCATCACCACGGGAAACGGCGATTATGGTGCCGATGCTGGTGCTTGCATTGGTGCTTGGCGTGTATCCCGCCCTTGCATTCGATAAGATTAACGCATCGGTGCTGGCACTGGTAGAATTGGTGGTGGGTAATTGAAAGTTGATAAGTGAAAATTGATAGTTAACGTGATCGATCTGCTGCCTGACATATCAGAAAGACTGGACCACATTATCCACAGCCTACCCGCCTTGGCACCCGAGCTGGTGTTGATTGCAACGTTCGTTGCGAGTATCCTTAGCGGGTTGTTTGCCGACCGGTTGTGGTGGCACGGCACGTTTGCTGTGACTGTCATCGGCATCCTGCTTTCCGCCGTGTGTAGCAGCTTTCAGGTAGGCAATCCCGATGCCGACGGGGTGTTATTTGGCATGGTCTCCACCGATGCGTTCGGGCAATACATGCGGATCCTGGTTGCCGTCGTCTGCCTGCTGTTTGCACTCTTCGTACATGCCAGCCCCGATTTCCGCGCACACCGTAAAAAGACGGCGGATCTTTACACCATCTTGTTGGCCGTTCATATCGGCCTCAACCTGATGGCGCTCGCTACCAATTGGCTGATGACATTCATCGCCATTGAGATGGTATCCCTTGGCTCTTATCTCATGGTGGGTTACCTGGCAGCGGCACCACGGCAAACCGAAGCGGCAATGAAATACGTGTTGTTCGGGGCGGTATGTTCGGCAGTAATGCTGTATGGCATGTCTTTGCTCTACGGCTTCACGGGCACCCTGGATTACACGTCGCCGCAGCACATCCAAGGACTCAACGGCACTCCTTCGGCGTTGGTTACCCTTGCTCTCCTGTTTGTTTTTACCGGCATAGGTTTTAAGCTTACGTTCGTACCGTTCCATTTCTGGACGCCCGATGTGTACCAAGGGGCACCCACGCCAGTCACAGCCTTTCTTTCCACCGCACCCAAAATCGCAGGCATTGCCCTGCTGGCCAATATCCTGTATGCGTGGCCTGCCGATAGTTTTGCCTATCAAAACCTCCAACTGATGCTGGCGGGTGCAGCTATCGTGACGATGCTATGGGGGAATTTGGCAGCGCTCCGGCAGACCGACGTGAAACGGATGATGGCCTACTCATCCATCGGCCATACGGGTTTCCTGATGATGGCGGTATTGGCGTACTCGTCGCAAGATTATACCGCCCTGCTATACTATTTGGCGGTTTACTCCCTGATGAACATGGGAGTATTCATGCTTACCGGTTATATCGAGTCGCGTACCGGGGCGGTGGACTTAGCCCGGTACGACGGACTGGGTAAAATCATGCCGCTTGCACTGGTATGCTTTACCCTCATCATGATATCGCTTACAGGTATCCCTCCCACGTCGGGTTTCGTGGCAAAGCTGTTGGTGTTTACGGCCGTATTCCATAGCTGGCAGGCCACCGGTGATATCAGCATGGTTCTGCTGCTGATTGTCGGTGCACTCACCACGGTCATTTCGCTGTTCTATTACTTCAAGATTCCGTTGCACGCATTCCTGAAAACAGCGGACAGCCAACCGGAAATGAAACCCATGCGGTATTCCATTTTATGGTTGGCGGTGGTACTTACGGTTGCCGTATGGGTACTGGGGGTATTTCCGGATTGGTTGGTGGGTTAACGGGATTAGCAAATTCTTATATTCTCGGCCTACTTCTTGGATTCCTTTTGTTATGGAAACAAGAAAGTACGCGCACGACCAGCCTCTTTTCATTAATAACAAAATAAAGCGAATAAGGGAATTTTGTGAGTTTTAAGGCGCGCACCGTTTTATACCGTATTCTTGTTCTTGTTAACGGATCAGATTCAAGGGATTTGTAAGCTACATCTAATGCCGAAATAAACTGGTAAGGCGCATACAAGTCGGCGCAACTTGCTTTGGCCTCCTAGATTTAACATCACCAAGGAAGATTTTTTAGGATAACCACAACTACCGCGGCTAGCAGCAAGAGCAACAGGCTGACCAATTGCGCTTCCTGACCATCACTGCTTCCGCTCGCCAGCTAACCACGACCAGCGCGGCAGTACCTTGCGGTTTGCCAACCGACCGGAATCTATATACTTCGAAGTGTTTAGCAATTAGAACGTTAAATAGCTTGTTACCAAAATGGTAACAATTTTTATATCTTCGCCTTTATACCGACTTAAAATCGTTTTTAATATTTTTAACATGATGGCCGCCATTAGACAAATAATTTTGAGTGATTAGACCGAATTTTGTATTTTTGGACTAATGGTTGATTTGACTGACTTTTTTTTCGGTTGCACCACTTTTCCGGCTTCGAATTTGTTATCCAGTCGTTAATCTTTATTTTTGTAAATAGTAACAACGTACAGCTACTATGCAAGAGGTAACATTGAAATTCAAAAATAACAAGGCAATGGAAGCGCTGTTGGACTTTGCAAAGAAGTTTGATGTGGTAGTAGAAAAGAAGGTACCCATTCAAAAAACAAAAGGCACGCCGAAACCCAACCAAGACCAGTTGCCTATTACATTTGCAAAACACGCCGATGTTACCGCGTTGGCTGGCATTTGGAAAGACAGGGAAATTTCACTTGAGGAATTGAGAAAAGGCGCCTGGGCTGACCGCATATGAGTTACGTCATTTGCGACACCAATATTTTCATCTCACTTTTTCGGGGAGTTAACACGACAATTGCTGAACTGCAAGCTATTGGTAGTGAAAACACGTTAATTCCTTCAATTTCGGTTATGGAACTCTATCGTGGTATGCGAAACAAAAGTGAAGTCAACCAGATGAAGAAAAAACTGAATAGCTATAACATAATTCACTATAATGAAGATGTGTCCGAATTGGCTATTAAACTGGTGCTCGACTATCGGCTATCACATGACCTCACGATACCCGATGCTATAATTGCTGCAATGAGTGTCGTTTATCAGATCCCTTTGTTTACTTATAATGTCAAGGATTTCAAGTTTATTCCGCATATAACATTGCATCCCAGCAGGTAGCACACTCATTTTCCGGCTCCTATGGCTGTATGGCCACGATTTTTTCCAATATATCCTTCACCTCGTCGGCCGTGGGATTTACGGCAAGGATGGCTCCCGCTGCATCGATCAGCACCATAGCGCCGCCCTCGTTGGTGATGCCGTATTTGGTCCATACGCCATACTTGCTTTCCAGATCGATGAGATTGGCGGACCAAGGCGGCTTTTCCCGCTCCAATAAAGCAACGAGCGCATCCGTATTTCGGATTTCACGGGCAATGTTCACAATATCGAATCCCTTTTCGTTGAAAGCCTCATACACAGGCACCATCGTGCGGGTCTTTTTAATGCAGGGGCCGCACCACGATGCCCAAAAGTTAAGCAGCGTAGCTTTTGCAGCGAGAAGGGAGTCGGCCAGTACCCGGTTACCTTCCAGATCATCCGCGTGGAAGCTCACATACTGCTTGCCTTCCTGCAATTGGTATCTCCCATTCAGGTACGCGCCTATCATTTCCGTATACGGATTGTCGGGGAAACGTGCCGCAAAAGCCGGATAGTGTTTTTCCGCCAAACGGTACGTCGCCTCATCGTTCGTTGCAATCAGCAATTCCTTAATGAGCTGATAAGAAACTAGGGTCGGGTGCTCGGTGATATACGCGTCGTGCAGATCTAAATATGCCATTCCCAGCAGTGAATCTTTGGCCAGATGATGGAGACTGTCGATTTCCGCTTCCCGTGTCGCCAGTTGTTCCTTGATGCTTGATCTAAACTTATGGTATTCATTGGTCAACGGGCTTCCCGAGACGGTATTGGCCGCATAGCCTTCGCCCGGATGGAGCGTAACATATACGTTCTCACCCGAAAAGACGACAAACGGCCGTAGGAGTCCGGCATTGAAGTTCTCTTCAGGAATCAACATGTAGGCTTCGGGGTGACCTGCCGGAAGCGTAAACTGGAATTTGCCATCTATAACGGGAACCAGGATTTGGCGTGCGTAAGGATGTTCATGCGCCTTTGCAAAGACGATGTGCTTGCTTTTGCCACCGACCAGTTCGCCTGAAATCATCCAGCTGCGCTGTATGGCTCCCAATACTATGGGTTTCGCGGTGGTTTCTTGGCCTGCAGCTATATTACTCCCTGTGGTTACGCAGATGGTCAATACGGTAATTTGGATCAGTCTATACATGGCGTAAGCTATTAATTGGTGAATATCAGTTCTAAACGATTACTTATGGGGTACTACGAAGGTAGCTAACGGAGAAAATAAGCGGTAGCCTTTTAACATTTTTAACATAGTAGCCGATATAAAAAAGTTTATTCGCAGCAATCTGCTTTCATCGGTGCTCATGATCGCTTCGCAGTTATCGATCTCATTATCCTCGCATCCATCCGCAGGGCATGGGGCGCTGCCGCATCACAACTTCAGGTTACTGCATTCAACCTAACCAAATACCTATTCTGGGGTATTGTAGGGATCGGACACGCCGATTAGTTTTGTGTGTATCCTTACTGGTTATCTGGTAGATAGTATGTGATATCGTTTAAATACACCATTAAAATTAAACACTAAATAATTATGGAACAGTTGGAATTTTCTTCCCAAGGCCTAAACCGGCGTCTATTCATCAAAGGTATGGGATGGATTACCGTTGGACTTCTGGCCGGCGTTGCACTAGGCGGCTGTGAAAGCTGCATTGAACAAATCAGGAATAGGCCGATACGACGGCGATTACGTAGCGGGTCGGCGGAGGTTGATGCGGTTTTGGAAACCTATCGCGAAGCAATCACGCTAATCAAAGCGCTTTCGGCGGCCGATGCCGCCGATCCGCGGGGGTTGGTGGCCCAGGCTGCTATCCACGGAACAAGTGGCAGTGGCTTTAACTACTGCCAGCATGGAACCGACCACTTCTTCTCCTGGCACCGGGCTTATCTCGTTTGGTTTGAGCGTATCTGCCAGAAAGTGACGGGCGACGAAAGCTTCGGCCTCCCGTATTGGAACTGGAATCAAGATCCTGCGATCCACCCCGCATTCTTAGACCCTGCGAGCGTGCTGTATATGCCACGCAACAATACCACTATGGCAGGGCTGTACCCTGTGTCCGATGATGCACTCAACCCTATCTTCTCAGACACCAACTTCTTTACCTTTTCCTCGCAGCTGGAGGGCACGCCGCACAATAGTGTTCATAGCTTTATCGGCGGCAGCTTTGGCGGCGCCGGCTCGGCGATGGATCCGATATTCTGGATGCATCATTGCATGGTTGACTATTGCTGGACCAAGTGGAACCTCGAGTTGAACAACAACAACACCAACGATTCCGGCTGGCTCAATGAAAATTGGACCCATTTCTATGACGCGGACGGCAATCCGACAGAAACAACGGCTGGAGCCACCACCCTGATGCCACTGTTCAGTTACCAATACGAAAGCAGTGCCATCGGCAACAATCCGGCAACAGAAGAACCGGCAAGGTCCGATTTCAAGAAATTGGAGGACCGTGTCCGCAAAGGAGCCGACATCAAACTGGATATCAAGCAACGCATCCCACTGGCAGACACGGCAATGATCGGTATGCGGCAGCCCTTTACGGCGAGGTCATCTGCTAAGGTTAGCGAGTTTACACGGATACTAAACATCGAAAAGGCTAGCGATACCATCTTCGCGAGCATCGGCTTTGCAAGTTTACCACCCGCCAGTGACTTCTTTGTCCGGGTTTTCGTGAATTACGCAGCCGCAGATGTCAATACGCCAATAGGCGATCCGCACTTTGCGGGAAGTTTTGCATTTTTCGGAACAGATGGCGGCCACCAGGGCCATGGCGATCATGACCACCACCAGCCGAAGTTTCTGGTCAACATCACACCCACGATCGAGCGTCTCCGCAGTCGCGGTGAATTGCAGGATAGCTCCGAACTGACCATCCATCTGGTCAGCGTGCCAAACAGTGGACAATTTTCAAATCCCGATGCCGTGCTACGGCTGAACAAGGTAGAACTGATTGTTACACCGGTTATCGTGAATACGCAGAAAAATTAACCCATTTTTGTAATGAAATAATCGAACGGGTTGTTGACCATTAACTTTTACATATTGCCCTTGTTATTGGCGTCATTGGTTGGCGTGTCTTGCCGCCAACCGGGAGAACGACAGCACGCATTAGGCCAAAATCAGCAGATGGCGGATTCTATTCATATCACCACCTTGTCACAGCCGTCCTTTCGACAGCGGATTCGGGACGTGGAAATGACTGGGCGTAATAAATTTGTTCGGGTGACCGTAGACAGTATTTTCAACCCGAATGTCGTTGCCATTAGCTTTGAACTTTATTGGCATGCAGCGGGTCGAACGCAATTCCTTGGCGCTGTTGCCCCGTTCCCGGCGGATTATCCCGGCAGCTTCATTGTCGCTACCGATGGTAAACTGGCCGGAGACGGACAGTTGGAATTTAGATTGGTATTGCTAGACAGCCGAGACAAAGGCGCCCCGCTTAAGGTTTTGGTGAGACCCCTCAAACTGGAATAAAGGAATTGCAAAGTTCCATTTACAATGGCGGACGAATTGCACAGCTGGAACCATGGCCTTATTACCCTCGGTGATTTCAACATCGAAAAGGCCGGCGCCCCCACATACGAGGCCTTTGTCTCCAGAGGGCTATATGTACCACCGGATCTGCAGGGTATCCCCCGGACAATCTTCAAAAAACCTATTCGTTCTACGACCAACTCGCTTGGATTGAAAATGAACTGGCTATGACGTACGTCCGGGGCGGAATCTATGATTTCCGCGGAACCATACTGCAAAGCAGGGATTATCCCGAAAGCCAGCTTTCGTGGCGCATCAGCGACCACTTCCCACTGTGGGCAGAGTTCATCACTTAATACTTTTTCCACCTCGCCATGAAGCTACGGCAATCAAATATCCGGTATACCGAATGAATCCTGTGGATAGTTTACGGGACGAGTAATTGATGGGGTTAGGGGGACAAACCACTTTAGCTAGCTTGGCCATTCGTACGATAACACGAATTACCGCTACTTCATTTTCTTATTCAAATCAGCACGGACCTTGCGCACGAAGTCAACGGATACTTCCGCAACCCCTGCTGCTGCGCTATCATCCAGACCCAACTGTTGGATTAAATTTGCCACTACGGTAGCTTTACCCTGCTCAATTCCTTGTTCAATTCCTTGTTCAATTCCCTGCCTAAGCCCCTTTCGAATTAATAAATCATACGTGCTCATGACTTTATTTTTAATCGTTAACGGTAATCCATTTACAAATTCTTTTATCTGCTCTTCGGTGAAGTCAACCCTGCCTAGGCTGTAAATCAAAAGTGAGGTATGCTGATCATCACTTCCCTCCACCAAGCCCGCAGAAAGTATATCTCGAAACCTTTCCTTTAACTTGCGCTTGTCAAACGCGTACTTGAGGGTAAGCAAAGCAGATACCAAAAACTGATTACCTATTGCGTTGATAGCCGCTTCAGGAGTATCCCTTAAGTTGTGGTAAATATACTCAAAATTCGGAATAAATCCAAGGAGCCCGCCGCCTAACTCATTGAACAGCCTCTCCAATGTCCAATATTCCCATTTCTGCTTGCCGTGATAAAACAAGACGGGTATAATCGGCGAAAGCTCCCTGTACCGCTGTTTGATCTGCTGCTGGTATCCAGAAAAAAGGTAACCACCCACTTGCACAGGTGTATATTTATCAGGTGTGCTTTTATGCTCTACTAACAAGCATATCGCCACGCTGCCTTTTCCATCGCGGCGAAGGCAAGTATAAACCACGTCCGACATTGTCTTTTCCAACTCGGCAGACACATAGCTATCCGGCACCCGCTTAAGTGTGGTGAGATCCAGCAACTTAATGAGGTGGTCGGGCAACGCTGATTTGAAATAGTCCACCGCCATCTGGCTGTCAGCCAGTACCGATCGGAAAAAACTGTCGTGAGGCGAGTAGATGTTTGTCATAATTCATCGGTTATCCTTATGTATATCACAAATATACAAAATGATAAATTCATTAGCAAATATTCCTCGATGAGAATACGCGAAGTTTTCACCTACCTTTACCTCAACGCTGAATATATGCTGGCATACAGTCCTATATTTGGCCCATAGCCGATCCCGAACGGGTAAACGAACTACGGAAAGCCGCCGGTTTTGAACTCACCGTAGAAGAGAATGCCAAACGGCTGGATGCGGTTTACAACCCCAAGCAGGAATTACCCAAAAAATAGGGATGTTTAATCCAAATCCCATGCCGCTAAATCGGGGCGATCTTAACCAAAAGAACTTTTGTTAAAAAGAACGGAAGCCATGAAGCCGATATTAGACATTAAAGATGACGAGGCACCCTTCTTCCTTGAGGTGCTTATTATTCAGTGGAATACAAACCCAGTTTATTCCCCTCTGTGTCAACAAAAAGCGCAAAACACCCCATTTCAGTGCTAATTTCAGTTTTAGGTAAAATCAGCTGCCCCCCATGTTCCACCACTTTGTCCAGCATGGGCTGCAAGTCGTTGCCCGCATTGAAATAAATAACTACGCCGTCTGCAGTTGGTTTGTAGTCATTACCGTTAACCAAGACCACGTTTGCCGTTTCGCCATCGCTTGGCAAAACCCCCATCCGGGTGCCGCCCATATCGACTTCTTCAATGGTTACGTCTAAAATGGATTGATAAAACGCTACCGCCCTCGTGAAGTCGGCTGTCGGAATTTCTACGATTGAGATTAAATGATTCATATGCTTTACTATTAGAGTTTTTGCACCGTAAAATTAGTAGGCGTTCAGCGCCCGAAATAGTAAAAACGCGACATGTTAACCCTTCGCATAAAAAAGAGAAGACAAAGCCAGCTGGTCGTCCGTTAGGAATTCCTTCGGTGTGGTTCCGGTAAACTCCCTAAAATCCTTGATGAAATGGTTTTGGTCGTAATATTCGCTTTTGTAGGCAATCTGTGTTAGCGTTCCCTCCTTTTTATTGAGCAACAGCTTTAATGCCGTTTGCAGTCGAATAACCTTGCCTAACTGTTTCGGGCTGATCCCTATTTGTTTCACAAACTGTCGTTCGAGCTGCCGTCGTTTTGATAGATCGCCTTTAAGTATCGATCGGATTGAAGAGCTGCCGTTGGTCGCTAGTAAGGTGTCTATCGTCGTTGTTACGATATGATCTATCGTGGATTTTTCGTTGAGTTTATCCAGGAAGAAAGCTTCGATTCGCTCAATCCGTTGTTTGGTATCCTTGGCCGCGATGATTTTTCGCTCCAACTCGACGGCAATTACTTCTCCAAAAAGCTGAGCGATCGGTGTTTCTTTATTGGCAAGGTTTTTAATGGGTACGTTCACAAAGTTCGCAAATCCGTAGGGATAAAAACGAACGGCAAACGTGTTCACATAGCCCGTTGGCTGAATGTAAAAGGGTTCAATTGTCTGCCCCAGAACCATTGCGCGGGGTTGTAGTAGAAAGTCATCTCCGGCTGTAAACCGTTTAATGTCGTCTCCAAGAATAAAGGCCATTTCGATACAGCCGTCGGGAATGATTCGTTGTTTTTCTGCCCCGTATGCTGCTGGCACTTCCAACGTCCAATAACATTGGATAAATGCCGATAAATCTGCGTGCGGTTGGAACGTCTGGTAGTTCATTTTAGTTGGTATATTGATTAATACCTCGAAAATACACAAATATCCGGCGTATTCATTATCATATTTACATCCAAAAATGGGTCCTATACCAGCCAAACGTTCTTAAGTGATGGCAATTAATTCGCGGAGCGCCACCTAAGCGGTGAGTCAGTAACAAAACTGATTGAAAATCGTCTCATTCATATGAGAAGACTAACCACCATAACATCATTGCTTCTACTCGTCGCAATGACTGCCTTTGGCCAGGATTTCGACACGAACAAACTGGACGCCTATTTCGATACCTTAGCGAAGAACGATCGGTTTATGGGCAGCGTAGCCGTATCGAAAAATGGTGAACTGATTTACACCAGATCGGTGGGATTCCTTGAAGCAGGTAATCCGAAAGCAGCGGATGACAACACCAAATACCGGATAGGTTCGATCAGCAAACCATTTACAGCTACGTTGATCATGAAAGCGGTGGCGGAAAACAAACTGCGTCTGGACCAAACAATTGATAATTATTTCCCAACGATAGAAAATGCCGCGGAAATAACGGTTAACCAGTTGCTTAACCACCGCAGCGGCATAGCCAATTTTACCAGCCGCCCTGATTACCTCGAATGGCATACGCAACCGAAATCAGAAGAGGAACTGGTGGCGATCATTGCTGCCGGTGGTAGCGACTTCGAGCCGGATACAAAAGCCAGCTACAGCAATTCGAACTACGTGTTGTTAACTTATCTCTTAGAGAAAGTCTTTGCAAAGCCCTATGCATCGCTATTGGACGAATATATTGCCCAGCCCCTAGGCTTGACAAACACATTCGTAGGCACTGCAATAGAACCAGCAAACAATGAAGCGCGGTCATACAGGGCGTTAGATGGATGGGCAGCCGAACCCGAAACCGACATGTCGATACCGCTCGGTGCCGGAGCCGTCATATCTACACCGACGGATATCATCCGGTTTGGTGAAGCGCTGCTCACCGGTAACATCATACCAGCGGAAAGCGTAGGGCCGATGAAAACCATCAAAGACAGTTACGGCATGGGCTTGTTCCAGATGCCGTTTCACGAAAAGCAAGCCTTTGGCCATTCGGGCGGCATTGATGGATTCCATTCCACCTGGCGGTATTTTCCAGAGGAACGCGTTTCATTTGCCCTTACATCCAATGGTACTGCAATGAACACCAATGATATCGCTGTCGCCGTATTGAGCGCTGTCTTCCATAAACCCTATGACATCCCTGTGTTCAGCAACTACCAGCTGCGGGAAGGCGAGGTGCAGCAGTACCTGGGCGTATATGCTTCCACGCAATTGCCCCTAAAGATGACCATCACCAACGAAGGGAATACATTGTTGGCACAAGTAACCGGACAGCCTTCGTTCCCCTTGGAGGCCACCGCTAAAGACAAATTCAAGTTTGACCAGGCCGGCGTGGTCATCGAATTCGATCCGGTAAAAGGCTTACTTATTCTTAAACAAAACGGAGGGGAGTTTTCTTTTACCAGGGAGTAAATAGCAGGTTTCTACCTCAATACCATGCACAGTGCCAACCAGCCGTGGTATGGACGAGACGTTGCATACCATGTATGCAGCGGAAGTGCAGGAGTTACCCAGAAAATAAGGATGTTTAATCCAAATCCCATGCTGCTAAATCGGGGCCGATCTTAACCAAAAGAACAGTTTTACTGTAATCATCCCATAATTCGTTATCTTTGCATGGGATATAGGTTTAAGTACATTTCCTTACTATATTAGATTATAGGAGAAATTATATTTACTTTGCCTCGATAAATTGGATTTTGAAAATAAGAACGGAAGCCATGAAGCTGATATTAGACGTTAAAGATGACAAGGCACCTTTCTTCCTTGAGGTGCTCAAAAACTTCAAGTTTGTAAAGGCAGAACAACTTTCCGCACATAAAACAGAAGTATTCAATAGCCTACAGCAAGCGGTCACAGAAATGAACCAAGTAACCGCGGGTGAATTGGAGGCGCGCGATGCAGAAGAGTTTCTGAATGAGCTATAGCGTCAAAACGATTCCCGTTTTTGAGCGGGACTTTAAAAAATTGGCAAAAAAATATCCATCGCTAAAGTCCGACCTAGCCGCTTTAATACAATCATTGAAAGATGAACCGGAGCAAGGCACGCCCCTAGGAAAAGCGTGTTATAAAATTCGTATGGCCATCAAAAGTAAAGGTAAAGGCAAATCTGGCGGTTCAAGGGTAATAACATGTGTACGGGTTGTGAAATCAACGGTTCACCTACTGACAATTTACGATAAGAGTGAAAAAGAAGATATTACCGATGGGGAACTTAACGCATTTTTGGCGGCGATAGATTAAGCAATAGTAAACTTCTAAAATACCATTTCGTCAATGCAAGTTCAGGCTAAGCACTCATCGCAAGTAAAACCGAATAGACACCCCACCATGCCACCAACGGTAGTCGTCGTTCCGCAATCTGCCTACGGGAACGGCCACAAAGGGCGCCAGCACCAGGTTACGGCGCGGTAGAATCGGCGGGGTATACTGGCCGGAAAGCCGGATGAATCCTACGTACGTATTACCCATATACACCGAGTCGGCCTGCTTCATCAGGGTCCGCTCCCCTTCCAAGCGCCCGGTTCCATCTCCATTGCCTACCCACCGGTTACGCTGAAGGACATCCGTGCGCTGGTCGCGCACCACGCGGAACGGTGCAAGCCCCAACGAGGCGGTGAAGTTTTCGGAAATAGCATAATTCAACGACACGGGTATGGCCACCATCCCTACCGCATGCTGCACCCCGACGACCTGCAAACTAACCGTATCGGCCGGATCCGCTTCTTTATCCTTCCCAACCCTTACATTCAGGTAGCTCACCCCTATTTCGGCACTTAACTGGTCGGACAGCGGCAGCCGGGTGGAAATACCACCGCCTAGCGAAAACCCCTTATTCGTTAATAGCGGCGTTATATGGGCTCCTACGTCAATTCCACTTAAAGTAGGCCAGTTCCACGACCAGCCGCCAATCTTAGGCAGATCGATGTGCAAAGAGTTGCGGAACCGCTGCGGCGACCGCTGTGTACTTCGCTTCACTATTCCAGCTCTTGCAGGTCGCTGGTTTGCCGGTGAACGGACAATCGGCGCGTTCGTTTCAATACGAGCAATGGCGCTTCTGTGCTCATGTGCTTCGGTGTCACCAAGCGCTTCCCTCGGTATCAGATCGCTAACCATACTATTGCGCGTTTGAATAATAGCGTTGTCCGTTCGGGCCCTCGGACGGTTTGTGGATTCGCGTGTTTGTTCCTCAGTCGGTTTTACCAACGAATCCACGGTCAGCGAATCAGCCTGCCCCTTGCCCTGGTCGGGTCGCGGATGCGGACGTGGAACTTCGCTGGGGATTTGCTCACCGACATCATCTGCGCGATCTAGCAACGGTAGTACCCGGACCGAAGCATACACTACCACAACGAGCGTAGCGGCGATCCCGGCTAATTTCACGAATAACGGAATAGGTTTACGGCGCTTCCCGTTCCGATGCTGCTGGAAGTGCTCCCACTCGGAACGGTCGTATTGCTCCTCGAAATTCCGGAGAGAATCCCGCAGGCCGTCGATCAATTCTTTCCTCGGTCGCTTATCCATCGTGACGCCCTCCAAAATATTTGATGTATAATGCCCGTAGCTCCTGCTTTGCCTTTGCTAAATAAACGCGGCTGGAACTGGCGGGAATCCCCATCAGCTGTCCGATTTCATCGTGCGAGTAACCCTCCAACTCATAGAGATTAAAAACAATGCGGTGCAGCTCAGGTAGTCCCTGCAACAGCCGCAGGATATCTTCTACATCCAAGGTGTCGTCCATTTCTACCGCGGGATGGTTTTCCAACCCATCTATAGCCAGCGTATCGGGCAACGTACGTTGGGCCCGCAGGCGATCGATGGCCGTGTTGACGGTGATGCGGACCAGCCACGCCTCCAATACGGCCTTTTTGTCGTCACCGTTCCCTTTTAACGTGGATAACTTACGGAACGCTTTTACAAAGCTATCGTTCACCACCTCCCGCGCGGTCTCCCTGGCGGGCACATAGCGACGGGCCACCGCCATCAACTTACCCCAGTACCGGCTATAGAGCCCTTCCTCCATCTCCGCCGTTAGGTGTACCCTACCCTCGAATATATCAGCTAAAAAATCGTCGTCTTTCTCGTCCACGTAAAGCAGGTGTCCTAATCGTATATTTCTAAAGTTTCTGGCCTCCATTAGTAAAGACGAGTGTTCTTTACAAAACGCTAATAAAAATAACCCATATTTTCAATTTCAATGATTTCGGTCTAAAAAGCGATAAAACGGCTAGCATATCCGCGGTGCCTACCGTCTTGTTTACGGAAAGAAGACATCCATGTTCCTATCCGTGATCATACCCGTATTCAACCGGCCCAACGAAGTAAAAGACCTGCTGGATAGCCTCAGCCGCCAGACCGATTCCGCTTTCGAAGTGGTCATTGTAGAAGATGGATCCACCCATACCTGCGAAGTGGTGGTAACGGCGTTCCGGTCCAAATTGGATATCAACTACCTATTTACAGAGAATGCTGGCCCAGGCCCGGCGCGGAATGCAGGAAGTGAGGTGGCCACAGGCGACTATCTGGTTTTCCTCGATTCGGACTGTGTTTTGCCGGAACGGTATATCGAAACCCTTCGGCAGTCCCTCACATCGGATTACGCCGATGCGTTCGGCGGACCTGACCAAGCGCGGGCCGATTTCACGTTGCTGCAACGGGCCATCAACTATTCGATGACCTCCTTCTTTACCACGGGCGGCATCCGCGGCGGAAGTGAAAAGCTGGATAAATTCCATCCACGAAGCTTCAATATGGGGTACTCAAGGGAAGTATTTGAGCGAACGGGTGGCTTCTCGGCGATGCGTTTCGGAGAAGACATCGACATGAGTATCCGGATCATCGCGGCCGGGTTCACGACACGTCTCATTAAAGGCGCGTATGTTTACCATCGGCGGCGCACCAGTCTACGGCGGTTTTTCAAGCAGGTGTATAATTCGGGCATTGCACGCATCAACCTGTATAAACGGCACCCCCATTCACTGAAACTAGTGCATTTAGCCCCTGCGGTATTCACCCTGGGAGTTGTTTTCATTTTAGCGCTGTCGCTGTTTTTATCCCCTTACTTTTTGATCTTGTTGCTTGCGCATGCGGTCTTCATCTTGGTGGATGCAGCCATACGGAACCGCAACGTTTTGATCGGTCTCCTAGCTGTTGTAGCGAGCTACGTGCAATTGCTGGGGTATGGCTTGGGGTTCATCCATGCGTTTTTCGCCCGCGTTTTGTTCCGCAAGAGGGAGTTTGCCATGTTCCAGCGGTCTTTTTATAAATGAAGGCAACGGGCCGCCCCTTCCAAGGTGCCTGACTATACTAAAGGCCATTACTATATGGTGTCAGCCTATTGTAGTAATACGATGCGCTCCTGCCATACATCAATCACGACATGGCTCAATACCGAAATGCGATACCACCGTAAAAATTCCGTGGTGCAGCAGCATTGAAGAAACGCCCCCCAAACGCATTGATATCGTTGCCAAGACTATACTGTTGGTTTAACAGGTTGTCGCCTCCCACAAAAAGCTGGATAGCCAGCTTTTTCCTTATTAACTTCTCCCAAGTTAGTTTGGCTTGTAGCAGGTGGTATTTATCAGCGAATGTGGTATTGGCATCGTTCAGCGGAATCCCGGATGTGTAATTATGCATGAGGTATGCAGCTATGTCAACGGGGAACCGAACCAAAAGGTCGCTCACTACCGTACTGCCGGGCACGCCGGTCAGTTTGTTGCCCGTAAAATCGTCGTCACCGGTACGGTAGTCACTAAAACGGAAGTTACTCCAGGTGATGTTCGACCCGGCTTGGATTCCACGTACCCACCCGGTTTGGCGTGGCTCAACCAACCAAGCTGCTACAGAAAGCTCCGCACCCCGCTGCTCCACCCCTCCTGCATTGTTGAAATATTCCGCGCCGCCGTCCCGCAATTGACGGATAATGGCATCGCTCATACGGTAGTAGAATATCGAGGCGTCCATCCAGAACCTGCGGTCGGAGCTTTGCCACCGGACCCCCATTTCGTAGTTCCATCCGGTTTCGGCCGCAAGTGCTGTATTGATTATATTATCGGACGGGCGCACCTCGGCAATCGTCGGCGGCGAATAACCCCGCGAAACGGAAGCGCGCCACGCCAACGCAGGCGTAAAAAGGTACGACAGTGCCACCCGGGGCATCCACTCGGCATCAAACCGGTTTTCTGTATATGTCTGTTCCGGCTCCGGAAAAACAGACTTGAATGCATAACCGTAATAGTTCAAACTCACGGATGCTTCCACAGCAAGCCGCCTATGGATATCGGCACGGGCCCGTGCAAAATAAAAATGCTGGCGGCTGCGGAGCAAGTCGATTGCCTGTTCATTACCCCGCACACCGCCGTTATTGTCGTAATTGGAAATGTCATTCTGGCCGACCTGCCACTCTACCCCCCCGTTTACATGCCATTCCACGGTACCGTCACCTCCACTTGTGTAGTCAACGTACGTCCGGAACCCCACATTATTTTCGTCGCGCACCTCATAGTTGGTGATAAACGGATTCCGGAAATCGGTATGCATACCGAATACGGTAGCCACATGCCGTAGTCCAGGGGTGATTTTCGCCTCGTGCACCAACCCGCCCACCAGTGTCTTATTACTGATGCTGGCTTTCTGGTCTACCGCCCCCGGAACGGCAGCCGTAGCCGGCCGGGCCAACCGTGGGTCTTCGGCAAACTGCGCTGCGGTAAGCCCTCCGGGTGTAAGGTAATACAAATCAGAATACAATGCTACCAACCGTAATTCATTATCGGCATGGTAATTCCATCGCTGTACGGTCTGGAATGTAGTCCGCTCCATAGCAGAATGCTGCCTGTAACCGTCTGAACGCTGATAGGCCTGGTTAACGCTAAACCGGTACTTTTCAGAGGGGTGCACTATCGCTGCCAACTGCTCGTGGAATAGTCCATAGGTACCTCCATTCAGCCGCAGTGCAGCGGTATTGGTCGAGTCGGCGGCTGTGCTTCCGTATGGCCTCAACCTAACCACACCACCCGAATTGGCACCGAAGAGGCTGCCATCCGGTCCTTTCAGTATTTCGATACCGCTCACACTTCCGGCATCAAGCAGATTCAGGTAAGTGTTGCCTCCCGCATCCGTCAGCGGTATTTCATCGAGATATACCTTCACGTTGCGCACGCCAAAGGGCGAGCGCAACAAACTACCCCGCAACGACAGCCGGTAGCTGCCAGGCGAACGCTCCTCCATGCGCACCCCCGGCACCGCATTGATGGCGGGAACCAAAGACACCCCGCTTTGGTTTGCCAATGCAGCTTTACTGACAACACCGGCCGAGCTTGTAAGGCGCAACAGCGGTTGTTCGGCAAAATAGGCACTCACCGTTACCTCACCCAGGTGGTGCGTGGTATCTTGTTGCGCACCCGCGCACACACCAAAGCGCACCACTCCAAAAACACAAACTGTACTAAGTAAAATACGTATCATGGGCTATCGACAATCGTTCGGCGAAGTTACAGATTATAGATTAAACTTTACCGTGTACCGATGGTCTAACCCTTTTAGTGATATTCACGGAAAAGGAGGTACCCATATCATGAAAACAATCCTCACATGGCTCGCCGTCTTTGTAGCCGGCACCGCAGTTGCTCAAGACGCCGATACCATACATATCGCTAAACTCGAAATCGGGCGGAACAAGAAGGAAGTTTTTAACAGCCGCGATTCGTCGCTGGTAGTCCATATCGATACCTTGGTGATGAAAGATAAAAGCCAATTGGTGTTTTTCGGGAAAAAGGACGTCCAACTTCGGGTGGACCACGCTTTGATCGAAAAACGCGGGTATATTTTCGGAACCGATGGTAAAAACAACGGTACCGACTTCGGTATCGACATGCGGTTCGAAAAGTTGGGGGCACTCTTCGTTCTCGCCGGAGGCCAGGATGCGAAAAATAATGGATCGCGGACGTTCCCCAATGGCGATGGTGGGGATGTGATGTTCACCTATGACAAGGGGGGCATTACGCCCCAGACGGACAACAGGAAAGCGGTTCATTACCTACAGATCGACACGCGCGCCGGCGGATACCGCGTGAATCCTCAAAGCGACCTACGCAATATCTATAGCATGATTAACCAAGGGACTGCTGGGCGCCCGCTGGGCAACCTTTCGCAGGGCATGGTATACTCCGGATCGCCCGGTAAAGACGGTGAAACCACACTGGAAGCTAGGTAGTGGGCGCAGGGCGGCTCGTGCCCAATGCTTCCCTAACCGATGCCTGGTAGGACGAAAGACTGACAGCTGGATATAGCGTATTCAGACCGTTATTCACGGCTACCAGGTCTTTCCGCATATAGGCGTTAAAGGCGGCTGCCACATCATGCTCAAATTTGTAGATATAGCGGCCTAAAAGGGCTGAAACAGGCCTACCCAACCCGGGCAGCGCAAGCACTTTCTTCTTTAGCTTAGCAATATCCATATACCGCTCAAAAGCGTCTTTATATGTCATCACCTCTGGCCCCCCCACGTCGAAAACCTTCCCATAAGTACCAGGGTCGCATAGCATCTTATTCAGGTAAGCACAAACATCGAGCAAGTGGATGGGTTGGCACCGGCTTACTGCAAATTCCTTCGGCAGGACCACCAGTTTCGATTTTGCCAAACTTGACAGGATATTCATCAGTACAGACCCCTTCCCGATAATATTGCTGATTCTTACCACCGTATAATCCAAACGGCTACGACCCAGATACTCTCTTATGGCACCTACATTGTCATCGGCCAATTTGGTGACATAAATAAGGTGTTGGCAATCAGTGAATTTGAGCGCCCTAACAAACCGTTGTAGCGCGATGAGATCCATCTCCATACGGATACCAATCTCGTCTACAGGTGATTGATTGAAATAAAAGGCGACCTGGGTATCCTTGTCAAAGCCAATGGGGAGCGCCCCTCTAAATAAATCTCCTTCCTGTACTTTTATACCGTATTTCTCGGGCACATGCTTATAAAAGAACTTCTTGTTCCGTATCAAACAGGCCACCTCATGCCCCTCGTCAGACAAGCACACAGCTACGTTCCTTGCTAAGTAATTATTCAGGCCGGTAATTTGGACTCTCATATACAAATGCTACTACCACGCTTATTGAGGCGGCTCGGTAAATTATTAGTATTAGCTATTACAATTGAAAACAAAATATGTTTCCTACGTACAGATATTTTTGTGCAAACTTACGGTAAACGGTTTGTGTTTTTATTGTAAATATTCGCACCATAGGGCCCAAACGGCATTCCCATAAATAATAAAGGTTATATTTGTGACATTTAATCCCCGCTTAAGTATGGAAAAGAAGACAATTTTGGTTTGGTTCAGGAATGACCTGCGTATCCATGATAATGAGATACTGCTTCGTGCCGTTGAACGCAGCCAAACGATTGTCCCTGTTTACTGTTTCGATCCAAGATATTTTACAGATACCGACCTTGGCACCAAGAAAACCGGGGTGCTCCGGGCGGCATTCCTACGTGAAAGTGTTGCTGCTTTGCGTCAGGACTTAAAGGAACTTGGTGGCGATCTGATCATTGCCCAGGGTTACCCCGAAATAATCCTCCCCCAAATTACCGAAAAATACGGTGTGGACGAGGTTTACCACCACCGTGAGGTGGCCTTTGAAGAAACCCGGATATCGGGGCTCGTGGAGGCGGCGTTGTGGAAAATGCAGATCAACCTACGCCATTTCATCGGCCACACATTGTACCATAAGGAAGATCTGCCTTTCCCTATCAAGGATATTCCGGATGCATTTGCCACATTCAGGAAAAAAACCGAACGGGAGAGTTCCATCCGCCCCGAATTGGGCCGCCCCGATACAGTCCGCATACCGGAAGGGATGGAAGCTGGCAACCTACCCCACCTTTCCGAACTGGGTTTCAGCAAAACAGCCACCGAATATGCAGCTAATCTCCGATTCGAAGGCGGTGAGCGTGCGGCACTCAAACGCATGGATGCCTTTTTATATGGCGACCATGACTCATCAGACTACTCATGCCTCTCGCCGTATATTGCCATCGGTGCGTTATCGCCCAATACGTTCTACCACGCGGTAAAAGAGGCCGAGAAAAGCGTAATCGACAAAAAGCGCAGTGAGCAGATCATACTCAAATTGCTATGGCGTGATTATTATCGCTTTATGTTCAAAAAACACGGCAACCAATTTTTCCAGTTGGGCGGTATGACCGGGATCCCACCCGAAACGATTGCCGACGACCAAAAAGCATTTGACCAGTGGAAAACGGGTAAAACGGGTTGCTCAATAGTAGATAGCAGCATGAAGGAGCTCAACGAAACAGGGCACATTACCCATCACCAGCGCGTGATTGTAGCTTCCTACCTGATACACCACCTGAAAGTCAATTGGCTTAAGGGCGCAGCATGGTTTGAAGAAAAGCTGCTGGACTACGCGCCGGCCAGCAACTACGGAAGCTGGGGTCACGCCGCAGGCGTAGGAAGCAGCGTGAAAGACAACAAGCCTGTTGACATCAAAAAATTGAGTGCACGGTTTTACCCTAAAGAGGCGCTGATGCCTGATGGTTAAACATGATGTACTTATTCAGACAAAGGCGGGCACGAAATCGCTAAAATCGCATTACAGCCAAAAATTGGCTGTAAAATTGTAGTATATTGCTATGGCAAACGATTTAATAATTATAACTTTGACGCAGTATTGCATAAACAACTAAATGGACAAGCTTTCTTACCTAAGTAACGCAGATTCGGCCTACATCGACTCGTTATACGAAGCCTATAAGGAGGATCCCGATTCGATTGACTTCGGTTGGCAGAAATTCTTTGAAGGTTTTGATTTCGGACAAAATGGGGCAGCCGCCGGCGCACCGGCGACCCCCGACCATGTGTTGAAAGAAATCAACGTCTTGAACATGATCAACGGTTATCGAGACCGCGGCCATCTGTTTACCGAGACCAATCCGGTACGCCAACGCCGGAAATACTATCCCGGCAAGGAATTGGAAACCTTCGGGCTGAGCGAGGCCGACATGGACACGGTATTCAATGCCGGTGTGGAGGTAGGGTTAGGTCCCGCTACACTACGCGATATCAGGCAACTGATCGAAGATACTTACTGCCGCTCTGTGGGGGCAGAATTCAAATATATCCGCAGCCCCGAAAAGATAAAATGGCTGCAAGAGCGGATGGAAGGTGAACGGAATACGCCCAACTTCCCAATCGAAAAGAAAAAGCGGATCTTGCAGAAGCTCAACGAAGCGGTAGTATTTGAAAACTTCCTGGGCACGAAATTCCTCGGCCAAAAGCGCTTCTCGCTCGAAGGGGCTGAAAGCTTGATACCGGCGCTCGACTCGATTATCGAAAAAGGTGCCGATCTAGGCATCCAAGAGTTCGTGATTGGCATGGCGCACCGCGGCCGGCTCAACGTGCTGACCAATATCTTGGGTAAATCGTATGAGAGCATCTTCTCCGAATTCGAGGGCAAGACATACGTAGAGGACGCAGAACAGGATTTCGGAGGCGATGTGAAATACCACCTCGGCTATTCTACAGACATCGTCACAGACAACGATGCCAGCGTGCACCTCAGCCTGGTGCCTAACCCTTCACACCTGGAAACCGTAGATCCCGTGGTCGAAGGATTGGTGCGATCGAAGATTGATATGAAGTACGATGGCGATGCCACCAAGATCGCCCCGATACTCATCCATGGCGACGCTGCCATCGCCGCACAAGGTATCGTGTACGAGGTCATCCAGATGTCTAAACTGGAAGGTTTCCGCACCGGGGGCACCATCCACATCGTGGTGAACAACCAGGTAGGGTTCACCACCAACTTCAAGGACGGCCGTTCCTCGACCTACTGTACAGATATTGCCAAGGTGACGCTGTCGCCGGTCTTCCACGTAAACGGTGACGACGTCGAGGCGCTTGTATATGCCATCAACCTTGCCGTGGAATACCGCCAGAAATACCACACAGACGTATTCATAGACTTACTCTGCTACCGCAGGTACGGGCACAACGAGGCGGATGAGCCTAAATTCACCCAACCCCTGCTGTATAAGGCGATTGAAAAACATCCGAATCCGAGGGAGATTTATAATAAAAAGCTGCTTGAGCAGGGCAGCGTCGACGCCAGCTTGGCCAAGGAGATGGAAAAGGATTTCCGTAAATTGCTCCAGGACCGACTAGACGACTCGAAAGAAGAAGAAAATCTTACCCAAGACAACCCGATGTATTCGGGGGCCTGGAAAGGACTACGGAAGGCGAAATATGAGGATATTTTCGTACCCGTTAAAACCAGTGTCACCGAAAAGGTATTTCTATCGCTCGCAGAAGAAATAAACACCCTTCCCAAAGACAAGAAGTTTTTCCGGAAGATCTCACGCCTCTTCGATGAGCGCCTCAAGATGGTCGAATCCAAAACATTCGATTGGGCCATGGGCGAACTTATGGCCTATGCGACGCTACTCAACGAGGGCTCACGCGTGCGGATAAGCGGGCAGGATGTGGAACGTGGTACATTTTCCCACCGTCACGCCGTCCTTACACTGGAAGACTCGGAGGAAGAGTATATTCCATTGCAACAAATCAACGGCGGCAATCGGTTCAACATCTATAATTCCCACTTATCCGAATACGGAGTATTGGGATTTGAATACGGCTACGCACTTGCCAATCCCCAATCACTAACGATCTGGGAAGCCCAATTCGGCGACTTTTACAACGGCGCGCAGATTATCGTGGATCAGTACATCTCGAGTGCCGAAACCAAGTGGCGGCGTTCCAACGGACTGGTTATGCTTCTCCCCCATGGGCTTGAAGGCCAAGGACCCGAACACTCATCAGCGCGCATTGAGCGTTTTCTTGAACTGTGCGCTGAAAACAACATGCAAATTGCAAACTGCACCACACCGGCCAACTTCTTCCATGTATTGCGCCGGCAACTCAAGCGGGCATATCGCAAACCGCTGATTGTCTTCACACCGAAAAGCTTACTGCGCCACCCGAAAGTCGTCAGCAATATCAGTGAGTTTATCGGCAAGTCGCAATTCCAGGAGGTTATCGACGATAGTTACGTAAAGACTGCCGACGTGAAGCGGGTTCTCTTCTGCTCGGGCAAAATTTACTATGACCTACTCGAAAAACAGCAAGCAGACGAACGCAAAGATGTGGCCATCGTGCGCGTAGAGCAGCTGTACCCCACCCCAATGGACAAACTCCGAGCAATACGGTATAAATACAAAAATGCCACGGAGTTCTTCTGGGTGCAGGAAGAACCGGAAAATATGGGTGCATGGCCTTACATTTGCCGGAAATTCAGGAACCGTAATATCACATTGGACGTTATATCGCGGAAAGAAAGTAGCAGCACCGCCACCGGATATGCGAAACAGCACATAGCCCAGCAACTTGCCGTCGTGGGCCGTGCATTTGAAGACAAGGCAGGTGCGGAAGTGAAAGAAAAGGTAAAAAACAGCGTGAAAACCGCTGCCAAAGTAGATTAACCAGGAAATAAAACAGTTGTTTATGAGCTTAGAAATCAAAGTACCGACCGTAGGTGAATCCATTTCGGAGGTCACCCTATCGCAATGGATCAAACAGGATGGTGACTATGTGGAGATGGACGAGACAATCGCCGAACTGGAATCGGACAAGGCAACTTTCGAGCTGCCTGCTGAGAAGGCGGGGATTCTGCGGACGGTAGCCCAGGAAGGCGATACCCTCGAAATCGGGGCCGTGGTTGCGACTATTGAGGAAGGCGAAGCTCCCGCATCGGGCAGCGATACCAAAGCCGATGAGCCTGAAAACGCAGCTACACCCCAAGCCGACAGTAAACCTGCACCACCGACCGACAACAGTAGCTCAATCAGCTATGCCACCGGTATTGCCTCTCCGGCGGCGGCTAAAATCCTGCGTGAAAAAGGGATTGATCCGGCTGCTGTGAAAGGCACTGGCAAAGACGGCCGGATCACCAAAGAAGACGCTGAACAAGCTTCGGCCCCGCAAACGAAGCCTGCCGCTGAAACCAAGCCTACAGCAGCTGCGGCACCGCCACCGAGCACAGGTGCCATTAGTGGCCCACGCAACGAACGGCACGAGAAAATGTCGTCGCTCAGGAGAACGATTGCCCGACGATTGGTAACCGTAAAGAATGAAACGGCCATGCTCACCACCTTCAACGAGGTGAACATGAAGCCCATTATGGATCTCCGTGCCAAATACAAAGAAACGTTCAAGGAGAAATTCGGCATCGGTTTAGGATTTATGTCGTTCTTCGCCAAAGCGGTGTGCACAGCATTGAAAGAGTGGCCCTCAGTAAATGCAAAGATAGTGGAGGACGAAATCGTATACCACGATTTCGTAGATATATCCATTGCCGTGTCTGCTCCGAAAGGACTTGTTGTGCCGGTAATCCGTAACACAGAGTCATTGTCTCTCCATGAAATCGAAAAAGCAGTGGCCGAACTGGCATCAAAAGCCAGGGAGAACAAACTGACCATCGAGGAGATGACGGGTGGTACCTTCACCATTACCAATGGTGGTGTTTTCGGGTCACTGATGTCTACGCCAATCATCAATGCGCCACAATCAGCCATTCTGGGCATGCACAACATCGTTGAACGCCCGGTGGCCGAAAACGGACAGGTAGTTATCCGCCCCATGATGTACGTTGCGCTCTCATACGACCACCGTATCATCGATGGCCGTGAGTCCGTGAGCTTCCTTGTGCGGGTAAAACAGCTACTGGAAGACCCTGCTCGCTTATTATTGGAGGTTTAAGCCGCGGCAGCTCGCTTTTACTATGATTGCTGCCTCACGCCGTATACCTGTCCTGTTTGCCGTGCTGCTCGCTTTTACGGCAGCGCATGCCCAGGACATCGGGTGGAATGTAGACTTCCACGGCTTTGCGGACAACCGGGAATATGCACACTCGGATAGGTATTCCCAGTCCATACTCGGCATCCGTATTGCTCCCGAAATCTATTTTTCGCTGGATAGCAGCCATTTTTTACATACCGGCATCAACTACCTGCATGAATTCGGCTCGCGAAGCACCAGCGATGGAAATGTTTCACCCACCGTCTACTACAACTATAAGCGTCAAGGACACGACTTCTTTATCGGCATGTTCCCACGTTCGGGTTTGCTAACCGGTTACCACCGCGCAATCCTCAACGATACTCTCCAATATTACCGCCCAAACGTCGAAGGCCTGCTGTGGCGCTATACCCGAAAAGCGTTTCGCCAGCAATTGTGGATCGACTGGACCAGCAGGCAAACGGAAACCGAAAGGGAACAGTTCCTAGTAGGTGCCTCTGGCCGGGCCAACATCGGGATAGCGCATGTATCGCACCAAATTACCTTATGGCACAATGCGGGGAGCAAGTCCGCTGCCGGCGTTGACAGCAGACCGATACGTGACAACGGTGTGGCAATGGTGAAGCTCGGTGCCGACCTCACACACCTATCATTCCTTGACTCACTGGATATAAGCGGCGGTGGGATCGTGGTTTTTGACAGGCTACGCGGGGTTTACAATTGGCATATACCTAAAGGATTCATTGCCGACCTGTATGCGGAGTACCGAAAGTTCTTCGTCGCCAATAGCTTCTATTCGGGAGAAAGCCTACCCATTGTATACGGTGATCGGTTTTACACGTCCAACCGCTATAACCGGCTGGACATCGGCTGGAAACCACTCCAATATAAGGGTTTGGAAAGCCAGTTTACGCTGAGTTTCCATTTTACCCCGGGCGCGGTGGACAACCAGCAGCAGTTCACACTACGTTACCGAATTGGCAGGCTGTACGCTATACCACAGTAACTTTAACCCCCCTACTCTCCAACGCCTTCACGGTATGAGGTGGTATACCGCTGTCGGTAATGATCCGGTCTACCTCGTCAACCCCGCAAATCCGACCGAATCCACGCTTACCGAATTTGGTTGAATCGGCCAGCACAATCACTTTTTGGGATACTTCCATCATTTTACGGTTAAGGTGGGCCTCCTGCACATTCGTCGTTGTCAGTCCAAATTCAATATCTATCCCGTCGACCCCAAGAAAAACCTTGCTGCAGAGGAAATCGTCCAAGATACGCTCTGCGTAAAGGCCCGCTACCGAAGTGGAACTTTTCCGGAGGGTCCCACCGAGCTGCAATATTTCGATATTAGGATGTTTAATCAGTTGCACGGCAACGTTCAACGCGGAAGTTACCACCGTCAGATTACCTATCGGTTGAATTTCTTTTGCCATCGCCTGTACTGTCGTGCCGGACGCAATGATAATCGAATCGTTGTCCGAAATAAGCGAAGCTGCTTCCCTTGCAATAGCGGCCTTTTCGGCTGCCTGCATCCGCTCCTTCTCAAATACTGTCCGATCAGCGGCGTATGGGTTTATCAATGTCGCGCCCCCATGCGTACGGAACAGTAGTTGACGATCCTCCAATAATTTCAAATCCTTTCGAATGGTAACGGATGAAACGCCCAGTATTTCGCATAGATCCGCAACATTTACCGAACCACTTTCCTTTAACTTACTTATTATAAGCTGATGGCGCTCTACATTGTTCATATTCTTGACTATATCGGCAACTAAGATACATATTTAGTAATGACTATTTAATTTCACTTTACTTTCGAATTATATTTTTTCATTTCACTTTGTTATTTATGAAGTATTATTTAGGTTTGTGACTGCAATTAACAAACATCGCGTATCACATGTATTTATCTTCATCCCCCACCCATGCATAACCCGTCGTTAGACCGCCAAAGAGGGCTTTCTGAAGTCAGCAAACCGCTCGTTTGGGACCTCGTTGTTATTGGCGGCGGGGCAACCGGCTTAGGTATCGCGGTCGATGCCGCATCGCGGGGATACAAAACCTTATTACTCGAACAGCATGATTTTGCTAAGGGTACTTCTAGCAGGAGTACAAAACTGGTACACGGCGGTGTGCGTTACCTAGCTATGGGCGACATAAAACTGGTTTACAGCGCACTACGTGAGCGCGGCTTGATTTTCCAGAATGCACCCCATGTTGCGCATACCCGGCCCTTTATCATTCCATGCTATTCCCATCTGAGCAAATGGAAGTACCTGATTGGGCTGAAACTCTACGATTGGCTAGCCGGTAGATTCCGTATCGGGCAATCTTCTTTTGTATCAAAGAAAGAGGTAAGCCAGCGCTTCCCCACCATGAAAACCGTCGGCCTAAAAGGCGGCGTACGTTATTTCGATGGACAATTTGACGATGCACGGCTCGCGATTAACCTTGCACAGACAGCAACGGCTCACGGCGCCACCACCCTTAACTACTGCAAGGTCGTTGCACTTCGGAAAGACGTGTCTGGCAAAACAAGCGGAGTGGTCTTCACTGACAGTGAAACCAATAAGCAGCTGGAAATCGATGCGAAGGTTGTTATCAATGCCACTGGGGTGTTTGTAGACAACATCCTTCAGCTAGATATACACGAACACCGCCCTATCGTAAAACCGAGCCAGGGTATCCACATCGTAGTAGACCGCTCTTTTCTGGGCGACAATGATGCATTGATGATACCCAAAACCAGCGATGGCCGTGTACTTTTTGGAGTTCCTTGGCATAACCATGTACTTCTTGGCACAACAGACACCCCGATAGACACCCATAGTCTGGAGCCTCGGGCATTGGAAACAGAAATCGAATTCATCCTCAACACGACAGCTGCCTATCTCAACCCTTCACCTCAACGAAAAGATATTCTAAGTATATTCGCTGGACTGCGACCGCTTGCGGCCCCAGCTAAGTCAGATGGGTCAACGAAGGAGATATCCCGCGACCACAAACTCATCGTGAGTGCATCGGGACTGATTACAATCACGGGCGGCAAGTGGACGACGTATCGGAAAATGGCAGAAGAAACGGTCGACAAAGCCGCAATGGTTGCTGGCCTCGATTTCAGCCCTTGTCGAACCGAAGCTATAAAAATACACGGTTACACAACATCCGGGGAGACGACGGGCCATTGGGCTGTTTACGGAAGTGATGCTCCCTACATCCGGTCTCTATGTGACAGCACCCCGCAGCTGGGGGAAAAGCTGCATAATGATTTCGAACATACCGCCGCGGAGGTCGTATGGGCCGTGCAGCATGAGATGGCGCGGACCGTGGAGGATGTTTTGGCACGGCGGCTTAGGGTACTTTTCCTCGATGCCGCAAAATCGATTGAGATGGCACCAAAGGTGGCGGCAATCATGGCAGAACAGTTGGCCAAAGGCGACGAATGGATTACTGACCAACTCGACCGCTATGAAAAACTCGCCAAGGGATATCTAGCCAATACGACAGTATCTAAATGAAATTGCAAGCAGTAAACACGAACAAAAACGCAAATAACCAACATGATGAACCAATATATCTTATCGTTAGACCAAGGGACTACAAGCTCACGGGCAATTATTTTCGACAAAGAGGGCCAAGTGATCGCCGTTGCACAGAAAGAATTCAAACAGTATTATCCACAATCGGGCTGGGTGGAACACGACGCCCAAGAAATCTGGTCCAGCCAACTATCGGTTGCCACCGAAGCCGTAGCTAAAGCAGGCCTTCGCGCCGATTCGATAGCAGCTATCGGTATCACCAATCAGCGCGAGACTACCATTATCTGGGACCGCGCAACAGGCCGCCCCATCCATTCGGCTATCGTTTGGCAAGACCGACGGACGGCCGGATACTGCGACGAGCTGAAAGAAAAGGGTCACGGCGAGACCATCCGGGAAAAAACAGGCTTATTGATCGATGCTTATTTCTCTGCCAGTAAAATCAACTGGCTCCTCGACCATGTTGAGGGGGCACGTGAAAAAGCGGAAAGAGGCGAATTAGCTTTCGGCACCGTAGACTCTTGGCTGGTATGGAATCTCACTGGCGGCGAAAAGCATGTCACCGACGCTACCAATGCATCGCGTACGATGCTATTCAACATCCATACGCTCCAATGGGACGAGGAGCTCCTGAAACTATTCGATGTACCTAAGAGTATGCTGCCTGAAGTCCGGAGTTCTTCCGAAATATATGGCACAACAGCGGCCAACATCCTTGCCGCCCGCATCCCTATTGCCGGTATCGCGGGTGATCAACAGGCAGCCCTCTTCGGGCAACTGTGTACCAAACCCGGAATGGTCAAGAACACGTATGGTACGGGCTGCTTCATGTTGATGAACATTGGTGATAAGCCTGTCCTATCAAGCAATAATTTAGTGACTACTATTGCTTGGCAGCTGGGCGATAAGGTGAGTTATGCCCTCGAAGGGAGCATCTTCATCGGTGGGGCCATCGTGCAATGGCTACGTGACGGGCTGGGTATCATACGCAAGTCATCCGACGTCGAAGAACTGGCATCAAAAGTAGCGGATACCGGCGGGGTGTACCTCGTCCCGGCCTTCGCCGGCTTAGGTGCCCCCCACTGGGATCCCTACGCAAGGGGCACCATTGTAGGGCTGACACGGGGCAGTACAGCTGCCCATATCGCGCGGGCAGCGCTTGAAGGGATTGCATTCCAAACCGTCGACATCCTCCGTGCCATGGAGGCCGATGCAGGCACGGAAATCAAAGAGCTCCGGGTAGATGGGGGGGCCACAGCGAACAACTTATTGCTCCAGTTCCAGGCGGATATCTTGCAGACAGAAGTGGTAAGACCGCAAATTACCGAAACAACGGCCATCGGGGCGGCCTATCTAGCCGGATTGGCGGTTGGCTTGTGGAAACATCCGGATGAAATCCAGAACCAGTGGCAGATTGATAAGACGTTCGAACCGGATATGGCATACGACCACGGTTCGGCTTTGAAAAGCTGGCACCGGGCTGTGGAAACGGCACAAACCTTCAAATAGGCATAAGTTCAGGCTTCGGCCGTAAAAACGCAAGTAGTTAAAACACAAAAGTAAAAGAAGAAAAATGACCCCATTCATCGCAGAATTCATCGGCACAGCTTTTCTTATCCTGCTCGGGGGCGGGGTTGTGGCCAACGTCGTCCTCCACGGTACCAAAGGGCACAATAGCGGATGGATTGTCATTACCACCGCATGGGCATTGGCTGTCTTTGTGGGTGTGGTAATCGCAGGCCCGTATAGCGGGGCCCACCTCAACCCAGCAGTTACCTTTGCCATGTATGTGGCCGGCAATATCGGTGGTGTTGAAGCGTTGGACTATATACTCGCGCAGTTCATTGGTGCAATGGTAGGCTCGTTCACGGTGTGGCTACTATACAAGGACCATTTCAAAGGTACGGCCGATGCTGGGGCAAAACAGGCTGTTTTCTGCACAGCTCCCGCCATCCGCAACCTCCCTATTAACCTACTCAGTGAAATTGTGGGTACGTTTGTACTTTTGTTTGCCGTCTTTTACTTTACCGATGCAGAGCTGGGCAGCGACAGCACCACACCAATCGGACTCGGCTCACTGGGTGCCATCCCGGTGGCGTTCGTCGTGTGGGTAATTGGCCTGGCTTTGGGTGGGACCACGGGCTACGCCATCAATCCGGCACGCGACCTTGGCCCACGCATTGTACATGCGCTGTTGCCTATAAAAGGCAAAGCTGGGTTTGATGCACGATATGCATGGGTACCCATCGTCGGGCCACTGGTTGGCGGCGGACTTGCTGCCTTGATGTTCCTTTGGTTGGGCACCTAACCACAACCACCTACGGTATAACTTGCTGTTGGTCCAAAATCCGTCTTACGGGGATCACCCCCGCGAAAAAACTTGCCAAATGCCGTCCATCGCCGTGCACCGTCCAGATTTCGCGGGGTGATACGCGGCCTACATAGTCCAGAATATCGTTCCAATCCACATGGTCGGAAATATAGAGCGATAAATCGTTATTACGTTGCAGGTGCTCCCACCCCGATGCAAACACACGAACAAACGGGGTTGCCCTGTAGTAACTATTGAATGCCATCGGTGGGACTAGGTAAACATGATGGTTTAGGCTATTTTTCAATGCCCGGCGATTATAGGGTTCATAGCGTAAATGAGATACCCCCATTGCAGTATATAGGCGGTGGAACGGTAATATACCATGATGTACAAATACCCGCCTGTCCGGGCAGATCCTATTCAACAACGAGGTGAGCCGCTGCGCTTTTCCCAATGCATAGGTTCCGATCAGGACATGATGTGGTATGCCATTAATCTTCGATATTTCTGCCACCGGGTCGGGATGTGATACCTTCGGGTCGGCAAACGTGCTTTCTGTAATCAGCACGTCCGCCCGTAAGGTTTCAAGCGGTTCACATGTGTCGTCGTGCTGCAACTTGTAATCGCCCGTAAACAAATAAGTGGTTTCCCCGTAGGCCATCACTATCTGTGCCGATCCTAGCATATGGCCCGCAGGTATGAAGCGGAGTACCACCCCACCCAGTGAAAACTGTTGATGATAAGGGGTTTCCACAAAGGCATGACCAGCTTCGCCACGGTAACGAAACCGCATAAAAGCCACCGTTGGCGCCGTAGCGTAAACGGTATGCTGGCCACGGCTCGCATGGTCGGCATGGGCGTGGGTTATCACTGCCCGGTGCACGGGCAGTATAGGGTCGATGAAAAAGTCACCGTAACGGCAGTAGTAACCCTCAGCACGCTGGACAATGAAATCAGGCAGAATAGCTCCCATTATGACTGCTTAGTGCGAAAAAAACGGTCCAGCTCCAATACCTGCGGAATGAGGGCTTGCTTACCATCGTTGATGATTATAAAATCCGCAAGCCGTGCTTTTTTCTCATCGGTCCATTGCCGTTGTATACGTGCGCGCACTTGTTCAGCGGTTATCCCATCGCGTTGCACTACCCGCCCGACCCGTACAGCCTCGGGGGCGGTCACAAGCACCGTGTAGTCGTTCAGCTCAAATGAGCCGCTCTCGAAGAGCAATGCGGCCTCCTTAATGGAATAGGGCCCTTCTTGCCGGCGGGCCCATTCTTCCCCTGCCTGTATGGCCACGGGGTGTACCAGTTTGTTCAGTTTCTCGAGGCGTTGCCCGTCATTGAACACTTGGCTCGCCAGATAACCCCGGTTTAACGTGCCATCATGGTAGTATGCCTCTTCGCCAAACTCCGCCCGTATTGCGGCAACCAATCCCTTGTGGGTGATCATTAACCGTTTGGTTTCACTATCAGCATCAAAAACGGGTATCCCCAAAGTACTGAATATCTGGCACACTGTAGACTTGCCACTACCGATCCCTCCGGTTATCCCTACCTTTATTGGCATCTATGTTCCATTTTAAATTTACTACTACCGCCTAACGAAAAAATCAACATTCTGTGGCTCGACTTTGACGAGCTTACAAAACTCGGGTATCCGGGTGATGATAACCGGCAGGTTCTTGATATCATTATCCACCCAATCGTCCATGTTGACCACCGCTTCAAATGTGCCTGCGGTCACTTTGGTAAAATCTCGCAACGACACCATAACCGTGAGCTGTACCTTACCGGGAAGTAACTTCACCGAACTGAACTGATTGCCGTTCTCGACCTTCAATGGCACTTCCAATATCTTTTCGGTTACCTCCCCCACGGGGATGTCAACTTCAACAGAAGTTGGATACACATTGATATTTGCACGTTGATTATGCTTCAGGTATGCAATAGTGCGTATACTGTTGTCTACATTCGATGCACGGATGGTGTCTGTTTCCCACTCTTCGATTTGCACCACATCCTCTAACGGACCGGTAATGGTGACGTATTCAGGCGATATGCTCAACTCGTCGATAATTGCGTATTGTTTCTTGAATTGTAAGCGATGCAACGCCTTTACCGGCACTTTCCGCTCCGTCTGTTTAGAAAAATCGAAATACAGGGTATCCGGCGATACGGAAACCACCCGCTTGTTGGCTGGGAACTGCCGATTCACAAAACCCAACTGGCTTGTAAACACCACCCAATTCCGGTTGCGGAGCCCACTCAAGTCGACCTGTATCGTTGGTGTAGACGATTGGAATGTTGCGAAAAGCAGTTGCCACCCTGTGGCCTCTAACTGTACACTCACTGTGTCAGACTGCAATGGGTGGAACGCTCTATTGTCCGGTGCATTCACGTATTGCATTCCCGCTTTGACGGTATACACGTAATTACTGGATATGGCAAACAGCGCCCACGCTAAAAAAGAAAAAATGACACATTTCGCGAAAATGCTCAGTTTGCGCCGTTGCGCTTTGTTTAAATTCAATATAGGCATGCCAAACAACAAACTTAGCAAAAGTTGCTTTTATTCACAAAACAAAAAGAATGGCATCAAAAAGGCCGCCCAGCGGTATTCCACGGGCGGCCGTTGCTTAGTTTAGTTAGAAGGTGGTTACCCGATCGCCTCGCCTTGGCGTATGATATTCAGCGCACCGCCGGCTTTGAACCATTCGATCTGCTGGGCGTTGTAACTGTGGTTTACCAATATATGGTCTGCGGTACCGTCAGCGTGGTGTGCAACCACCGTCAGCGGTGTGTCGGGTGCAAACTCGGTAAGTCCCAGGATATCGAGTGTATCATCTTCCTGAATTTTATCGTAATCGGCCTTGTCGGCAAAAGTCAGGGCAAGCATACCTTGTTTCTTCAGGTTGGTCTCGTGGATACGCGCAAACGATTTGACCAACACCGCACGGACCCCCAGGTGGCGTGGCTCCATGGCAGCGTGTTCACGCGATGACCCTTCGCCATAGTTCTCGTCACCCACGACGATCGTACCAATACCGGCGGCCTTATAGCTCCGTTGTGTGGCCGGAACCGGCCCATACGCACCTGTCAGTTGATTTTTCACCGAGTCTGTTTTCTCATTAAAGAAGTTGACTGCTCCGATGAGTAAATTATTGGAAATATTATCGAGGTGTCCACGATACTTCAGCCATGGGCCGGCCATCGAAATATGGTCGGTGGTACATTTACCTTTAGCCTTGATGAGCAGCTTCAACCCGGTTAAGTCGGTCCCTTCCCACGCAGGGAATGGGTCGAGCAGCTGCAAGCGGTCTGACGTCGGGGAGACCACGACTTCAACCTTCTTTCCATCTGCCGCAGGCGCCTGGTATCCCGGATCTTCTACGTCAAATCCTTTCTTCGGAAGCTCGTCGCCCGCCGGCGGATCCAATTTCACCGCCTCACCGCGGTCGTTGATCAGCGTGTCGGTTATCGGGTTGAAAGATAAGTCACCCGCAATCGCAATAGCCGCCACCAGTTCAGGCGACGCTACGAACGCATACGTATTGGGATTACCATCTGCCCTTTTCGCAAAATTACGGTTGAACGAATGGACGATGGTGTTCTTTTCTGCTTTTTCTGCACCCACACGTGCCCACATACCGATACAGGGTCCGCACGCGTTGGTGAATATCGTTGCATCCAGATCGGTGAATGTTTCGAGTAAGCCATCCCGGTCGGCAGTATAACGCACCTGCTCCGAGCCAGGATTGATTCCGAATTCGGCTTTTGTTGCCAACCCTTTGTCTACCGCCTGCTTAGCGATGGATGCTGCACGCGAGAGGTCTTCATAAGAAGAGTTTGTACATGAGCCGATGAGCCCCCATTCTACCTTCAATGGCCAGCCGTTCTTGGCGGCTTCCTCTTTCATCTTTGATACCGGCGTGGCCAAGTCGGGTGTGAAAGGGCCGTTCAGGTGTGGCTCCAATTCAGACAGGTTGATTTCAATCACCTGATCGAAATAGCGTTCCGGATCGGCATACACCTCGGGGTCTGCCGTGAGATGTTCCCTGATAGCGTTGGCCGCATCGGCCACATCCGCACGGTTGGTTGCCCGCAGGTAGCGCTCCATCGACTCGTCATAACCGAAGGTCGACGTGGTAGCACCTATCTCTGCTCCCATGTTACAGATAGTACCTTTACCCGTGCACGACATCGACCGAGCACCTTCGCCGAAATATTCAACTACACATCCCGTCCCCCCTTTTACCGTGAGGATACCCGCTACCTTCAGGATGACGTCTTTGGGTGCCGTCCAGCCGTTGAGCTTACCGGTCAACTTGATGCCGATCAATTTCGGAAACTTGAGCTCCCAAGGCAATCCGGCCATCACGTCGCACGCATCCGCACCGCCTACTCCGATGGCAAGCATACCCAAACCTCCGGCATTGACAGTGTGCGAATCGGTACCGATCATCATCCCGCCCGGGAATGCATAGTTCTCCAACACCACTTGGTGGATGATGCCCGCACCGGGTTTCCAGAAACCGATACCGTATTTATTGGATACGGAAGCGAGGAAATCAAACACCTCCCGGCTTTCGGTAGTCGCCACTTCCAAGTCCTTCTCCGCCCCTTCCTTGGCGCGGATTAAATGGTCACAATGCACTGTAGAAGGCACTGCCACGCGGGGCCTTCCGGCCTGCATGAACTGCAACAGCGCCATTTGGGCCGTTGCGTCTTGCATCGCTACGCGGTCGGGGGCAAAATCCACATAAGATTCGCCACGCTCGTATGCCTGGGCGGCGGCGCCGTCCCACAGGTGGGCGTATAAAATTTTCTCAGTCAGGGTCAGAGGCCTATCCACCACCTTACGGGCAGCGGCAATCCGTTCGCCGTATTGCGAATAGACCTTCTTAATCATATCAATATCAAATGCCATCTATCTAATAATATTTTAAAAATAACATAAGCAGCAACAGCGGGCTATGAAATACCGCTATTTCTAAATTTGTTGCGAATTTACAAAAAAAAGACCGCATCTCTAAGGCCGCCCGGCCGGGCAACCAATTTGGAAATATTCCAAACAACTCAACTGTTCCACCACCCGGTGAGTCACACCGAAATCAGGTCTGGGGAGATTTTCTTAAGTTCCGCGATGGCCTGCGTCGGGTTTTTTGCGGAAAAGACCGCATTGCCTGCCACCAGTATGTCAGCACCGGCTTTAAGGAGGGCCAATGCATTGTGGCTGCTCACGCCACCATCCACCTCGATGAGCAGGCTGTCGTTGCGACCGGCTGCCATCTCACGCAACTCCATTATTTTCCGATAAGTCGATTCGATAAAATTCTGCCCCCCAAATCCCGGGTTGACCGACATGATGAGCACCAGGTCCACATCCTCCACAACCTCATACAAATGCGACACGGGCGTACCCGGATTGATTGCCACGCCAGCGGTGCACCCTAACTCTTGGATAGATTGCACGGTACGGTTCAGGTGTGTACAGGCTTCCGCATGAACGGTGATGTTGTCGGCGCCGATTGCTTGGAACTGCTCGATATACCGATCGGGTTCTACGATCATCAAGTGTACATCGAGCGGCTTCTTGGCATAATGTGCAATGGATGCGAGCACCGGGAATCCAAACGAAATATTGGGTACGAAAACCCCATCCATGATATCCACATGGAACCAATCCGCCTCACTTTGATTGACCATTGCTATATCGTCATAGAGATGGGCGAAATCTGCCGATAATACGGACGGTGCAACGAGGTGCTTACGTTTGGACATATTGCTTCTTTTCCGCAAAGATAGCGAATTGCTCACGATTCCTTACCAAGGAAGGTGCCATTTCCATTTTATTTGTCAGCAAGGGAGTCGAAACGTTCAGCCAACTCGTACGAACGGGGCCCGGCTGTTTGGGAAAGCCGGGGATGTGCCTTCGCATCAAGCAGACGTCCCGCAAATAGGATATTCAATAACTGTCTAACTTGCTTGTAATCAAATTCAGATTTGGCCAATGTAATCAGATAGGCGCTGTCCGTGATTTCGATGTTTGATGTTGTCATGATATACCAATTTTTATTCTGTTAGGAAAGGTACCCTTCGATTGATAACCTATCATTACCCATATTTTATCTTATTATTAAAAACTATCCGGCCGGCGTTGATGGCTTTTAGCCTCGTTTTGCTACCTTTGCTGCATACGCACTGGATTGTTGACCCTGTATAAATACATTGGATGTGGCGAGGTTAAAAATCAGATATAAATCAACCGACACCAAGGGAAATTACTCTTACGTATTAAAGTATGGGATGATACTAACCAGTATCGTTCTGATTGCCATGCTTTTACCAAAGCAGCCTCGGTTCAGGTATGAGTATGAGAAAGGCAAGGTGTGGATGCATGAGGATTTGGTATCGCCGTATAACTTTGCCATACTGAAAACCCAAGCCGAACTTGATAAAGACAGAGAAAGTGTACTGCGGTCGGTACACCCTGTTTACAATCACCAGCCACAGGTAGCCGAGCAGGAACTCTCCCGGTTCGAGGCCGACTTACCGGAGAAGTGGCAAGCGGGCGGGTTGGATACGCTCGATGAGAATATGGCCGCTTATGAACAAGCGGGCAAGCAGTTGCTGGCAGAAATCTATAAACGGGGCGTGATTGCGCTCAACAACAAATTCCAGGGCGACCGCACGAACTACAATTTCACACTGCTTACGGATAATATAGCCAAGCAGGTAAATACGGCGAGTGTATTTACTACCGAAACTGCATTGGAACACATCAAAAAAGCAATCGGAAGGCGGTCGGCCATCAAGCAGAAGGACTGGCTGGCTGATGTGCTCGGCGACTATATCCAGGTGAATCATCTGTTCAACGAATCGCTCACCTCCAAACTGGAAGGGGATGCGTTAGCGACAATCTCCACCACGCGCGGTATGGTACAACGTGGCGAGCTCATCGTGGCGAACGGGACCACCGTCAATAACGAAACTTTCCAAAAGATAGAATCACTCAGAAAAGCCTATGAAGAAGAGGCCCGCATCGGCGGTAACCGCACGTTACTGCTGTTGGGGCAGTTTCTCGTAGTAGCGCTGATGGTATCGCTGCTTTTTGTGTTCGTGTACCTTTTCCGTAAAGATATCTATCACAACAACAGGCTGATCCTCCTCATTCTCATCGTCATTACGGGTATGCTGGCGGTTTTATCGTGGGCTATTACCATCAAATTACCCAGCCTCTATTATATCCCCTATTGCATCGTTCCGGTCATTGTGCGCGTGTTGTTCGACACCCGGCTAGCGCTAAACATCCACTTGCTCATGGTACTGCTGGCCGCATTTTTCGTACCCAATGGTTTCGAATTTGTTTTCTTGCAGTTTTCTACCGGTATGGTTGCCATATACAGCATCAAAACGTTGATAAAGCGGGAACAATTCCTGATTTCGTCGGCCATTATCTTAGCCACTTATCTGGTGGGTTATATCGGTATGGGACTGATGCGCAATGGGTCGTTCAGCAACCTGTATTGGTCTGATCTCACCCCGTTTATATTCAGCGTATTGCTCACCCTACTCGCCTACCCACTTATCTACGCCGTCGAGCGTGTATTTGGCATCATCTCAGACGTCACGTTAATGGAGCTGACCAACAGCAACTCCAAGTTGCTGCGCGAGCTTTCCTACAAAGCCCCGGGCACCTTCCAACACTCCATGCAGGTAGCCAACCTGGCCGAGGCTGCCATCTACCAGATTGGTGGCAATACATTACTGGTGCGTGCCGGCGCGCTCTACCACGACATCGGTAAAATGTCGAACCCCCAATATTTTATAGAGAACCAGACAAAGGGGTACAATCCGCACGATAGCTTATCGTTTGAGCAAAGCGCCCAGATTATCATCTCACATGTAGCCAAGGGTGTAGAGTTGGCCAAAAAGAATCAGCTCCCGGAGGTAATCATCGACTTCATCCGTACCCACCACGGCACCACGCGGGTAGACTATTTCTACCAATCGTACATCAAATCTTTCCCCGAAAAGCTGGTAGACGAGGACATGTTCCATTACCCGGGGCCTATCCCCTTCTCTCGCGAAACCGCGGTATTGATGATGGCCGACTCGGTCGAGGCTGCATCACGGAGCCTGAAAGAGCCTACCGCCCAAGGGCTCAACGACGTCGTCGATAAGATCATCGAGTCAAAAATGAATCAGAAGCAGTTTATCAACAGCAACATTACGTTGAAGGATATCACCACCGTAAGTGAGATATTCAAGGAGATGCTGAAAAGTATCTACCACGTGCGCATCGACTACGAGGCGGGTAAGAAAAACGTTCCTGCCCCCAAAACAGATTCGTCGGTAGCCGGCACTACCAATTAAAGGTTATGAAATTGTTTTTTTGGCCCGCAAAGGTTTCCGAAATTCGTTTTTTTGTATTACGTTTGCAGGCGCAAATCCGGTGAGGTGCCTGAGTGGCCGAAAGGAACAGTTTGCTAAACTGTCGTACTGGAAACGGTACCGAGGGTTCGAATCCCTCCCTCACCGCCAAGGCAAATCAATGCGGACAGTCAACCGGATTGTCAATCAAATTGGATTTTTATTTTATGAGCCACCCTATCGGGGTGGCTTTTATTCTTTTGGTCCATTTTACCTTATGATTTCTTATATTATGCCAGCACTGTTGTTTTTCAATGGTTGGCATGAAATCGATAAAGTTGCTTTTGTGTGCAACTTTATCTAAGTTTGTGTTTGAAAGGATTTGATATGGCCACCGTGTTAAAATCACATACCGGATTGAACGAGATACAACTTACCTTATTGAAGCTGTTTAATCGCCCCATGTCCGACCAGGAAATCGTCGAATTGCGGGATGTATTGGTTGAGCATTATGATAAACTGCTAAAGGAGGAAGTTGCCAAAGTCGTTGCTGAAAAAGGGTATACCCACAAGGATTTCGAAAAAATGCTGAATAGCGACAGTTGATGCGGATAGTTATCGATACCAATTGTTTGCTTGTTTCCATCCCGCCCCAAAGTGAATTTTATTGGCTATATGAAGCTTTTAAAAGCAAACGTTTCGAGTGGGTTATCCGCAATGAAATCATAATGGAATACGAAGAACAGCTCACTGCCCGGTATTCAGGTAACACCGCTGCACTTGTGTTAAGTATTCTCACCTCCGCAGCCAATGCGACATTTGCCGAACCTCATTTCAAATGGCAATTGATAACCAGTGATCCAGACGACAACAAGTTTGCAGATTTGGCGATTTCCGAAAACGCAGATTATTTGGTTTCGAACGACAAGCACTTTAACGACTTGAAAGCCGTTGACTTTCCTAATGTCAGGGTGATCGACATTTATGAATTTAAGTGTATTTTAGGGGTGTAGTCAGCGGGACACGTTATTAAATTTTGTCCGAATCTTTTATGATTTCATCCACAACCTTCAAAATTACCTCAAGGTGTTCTAACTGAATCTCCTCTTCCCCGCCAGCCAAAACGAAGCCCGACGAAAGTGGGGTTTTTCTGTTGAGTAGGATGAGCCAAACTTGCTTGAGTAAACCCCGTAAATAGCAAATAGCAAACACATGAGCACAGCGAATGGCTTCATTTTGGTTGAAGCCATCCCCAAAAGGGGAGCTCATCGGTAAAAAAATTATCGAAACAAAAGCGGCACTTCGGTGTTTTCTTCTAAAAAATCAAAAAGAAATGAGAAGTTTCCTCTTCACGTTAGCTGTCGTCCTTTTAATCGGCTGGGGGATAGGAGTTTTTTTCTATGCACTCAAAGGACTATTCAACATCGTTATTTTATTGGCTGCGATTGCATTTATTGTCGCGATCTTCAACAAATCGCCAAAGACGTAAGCTTAGGCTTGTGCGGTAGGGCCACCGAAATTCAAAGGGAATGGTGGCTCATCTCGGGTATCGATTTTACCGTTCGCCACTTCATATTTGGCCACATTGTCTTCTAGCGCATGGAGCAGGCGCTTGGCGTGCTCGGGCGTAAGGATAATCCGCGATTTCACCTTGGCTTTGGGGATCCCCGGCATGACACGTATAAAATCAAGCACAAACTCGGTATTTGAGTGGGTTATGATCGCCAAATTTGAGTAGGTGCCTTCAGCGATGTCTTCAGCGAGTTCAATATTCAGTTGGTTTTCTTTCTTATCTGCCATGATTTGAAGCTTACATATAACGCTTGTGCCGTTACGCACACCCGCAAATGTGCAAAGAAATTTACAATTTTGCATCATTTATCGGCCAAAGCCTTGGTAGCGGTGCCTTATCCGTAGATACCCCAACCGGAATACATCAAAGAAAATAGTGGCCACAATAAGGGCTGCCGGAATCAGAAAGGCATAATAAAGGTACCGCTCGAAGAAAATTGCCCCCAGCACCCCTCCTATCAGGAAAAATAAAATGATATTGGCTTGTAACACGATCCGCTGCCGCAATCCCTTTGTCAACCGGAACTGCGCCCGGATGGCCCTGGATAGCGAGATACCGAAGTCTGTCATTATCCCGGTCAAATGGGTGGTCCGGACTACCGACCTTGAGATCACTGTTACCAGCGCATTCTGCATACCCATTACAAACAGCAGGCTGCACGCGATGTAATTATTCCGGACAGTGTCAATGCCAGATGCGCTATCTTGGAACGCAATGATAAGAAGCACCGTAAACTCTATAAATAAAGGCACCGTATAAACGTACCGTTTATGTTTTCCCATAAAACTGGTGTACCAGCCGGAAAAAATGGCACCTCCAAGGAAAAGGCATAGCCAGCCCAGCGCAATCGCAACTGCGGTTATATCACCATTTGCCGCATCGATAGCCATAGTGGCCGCATGGCCGGTGATATTCGTAGTAAGAATAGAAAATGCAAGTAGTCCCGCAGCATTCACAAAGCCCGCCACAAGGCAAAGCAGTACAGCCAGCCGAAGGTTATGCCTGTAAGTACGCCGCTGACCTGTATGACGCAACATATCTTATAAGATAGGCATTTTTATGCTAATGTGCAAACGTTCTAAAATCGTGGTCCGATTCTATCGCCAACAAGGTCTCGTAAATCAGGCGGATAACGTTGTCGACATCCTCTTTATGGATCATCTCCACCGTGGTATGCATATAACGCAGCGGCAGTGAAATCAATACAGAAGGCACCCCTTCGTTCGAATAGGCAAACGCATCCGTATCCGTACCTGTCCACCGGGAGGAAGCCTGCCGCTGGAATGGGATGCCATATTTTAACGCCGTGTCTACCAACAGCTTATTGAAATTGATCTGTACAGAAGGCGCATACGATACCACCGGGCCTTTGCCGCATGCGAGGTCGCCCTGCGTCACCTTATTAATCATCGGGGTCTGTGTATCGTGCGTCACGTCGGTTACAATCGCTAAATCGGGCTTTATACGGTGGGCAATCATTTCGGCACCGCGTAGACCGATCTCCTCCTGCACCGAATTGACAATATACAGGCCGAAGGGCAATTTCTTCTTGTTTTCCTTCAGCAATCGGGCCACCTCCGCCACCATGAAGCCACCTGCCCTATTGTCGAGCGCACGGCCTACGTAATAGCGGTCGTTCAGCACCATGAATTCGTCTTCATAGGTCACCACACAACCGACATGAATACCCAGGGCTTCGACCTCTTCCTTGCTGGTGCAGCCACAGTCCAGGAAAATGTTCTTCAATGTCGGACTCTCTTCCTTCTCTCCAGACCTGGTGTGTATGGCGGGCCACCCGAATACCGCTTTTACCGTACCCTTGTCCGTATGGATATTTACGCGTTTTGACGGGGCTATCTGGTGGTCAGACCCACCGTTTCTGATAACGTAAATCAAACCGTCTTTAGTGATGTAGTTCACAAACCAAGAGATTTCGTCCGCATGGGCTTCAATGACCACTTTAAAATCAGCCTTCGGGTTGATAACAGCCACAGCGGTCCCGTAAGCATCGGTAAACGTTTCGTCTACATAAGGTTTCAGGTAGTCTAACCACAACCGCTGCCCTTTCCACTCAAAACCGGTGGGTGAAGGATTGTTGATGTAAGTCTCAAAAAACCGGAGCGACGACGGGGTGACAACCGGGATATGCTTCTTCTCTTCTTTCTTTGTTTTGGCCATGTTATTTTTGAGATATAAGGTTACTTTATACTATGTAATTATCACTTGCATATCGCCACAACTTTGCCTAAGTTTAATGGTATCTATGCATAGGACCAATAATGGACAGGCAAAATTACAAAATAATTGCTGCTATTGTGATGACTACCGGTCAATAGAAATACGCCGAACATGAAAAAAGAATTGTTCAAACTAGTGGTCAAACTCAACAATAAACTATTGCCACGCTACGCGGGCAAGGATCCCGCAAAACTGTCGAAGGTCCAACGGGCCGTGTTGGGTTTCCGGTATTGGGCACTCATCAACTCCCTTTGATACTCATTCAGCAATAAGCGAATCGATGAAATCAGCCACCTCCGGCCGGCTGTAATCCGCCATACCCTCGTGTCGTGCCGCAATCTCCCCCCGCTTATCCAGTATCACCGTGGTGGGGATAGCACTACTCAACCAGTGGCCGGGAATATCACCGGCAGGCACATGGACCGGGAGGTTCAGATTGCGGTCTATCATGAATTGCTTGGACTTCTCATACTGGCTATCCACATCAGCCATCACGAATACGATGTTATCGTTATCTTTATACTGTTGGTACAATTTATCGATAGATGGCATTTCTGCGATACAGGGCGGACACCACGTAGCCCAGAAGTTGATAAACACCACTTTACCCTCTTGGTTAGCTGCATCGATCCGGTTCCCGTCGCCATCCGCGAAAAACACCGACGGTTTAGACGGTATCGCGTCCGTTGTTTCTTCCGCAGCGACATCGCCATTATCGGCTGCGATCCGTTCCAGGTCAGGTTTAAACAGGCCGATTTTCATCAGTCCGCGACTAACCCATGCTTTCGTGTCTGGGCTGACAATCAGCAGGACCACGAACAAACCCAGAATAATGGATACAATGGTTGAAATTTTAATTTTCTTCATATTCAATCGACTCACGAACTAAAGGAGCAAAGGTAGGCAAAAAAAGCATTCATCATGGCTAGAGTTCACCGGCCACCCCCAGTCCAAATAACGCGAAATCATACTTCACCGGATCGGTGGCATCGAGCCGCCGAAGGTTATCGGTAAGCTCACACGCGGTCTTCCAATCGGATTGCTTGCGTTGAATCAGGCCCAACTTACGTGCCACCCGCTCCACATGGACGTCGCATGGACACACGAGCTGCGATGGCTTGAATTGGTTCCATAAACCGAAGTCAACGCCGCAGTTATCCCGCCGCACCATCCAACGCAGAAACATATTCAACCGCTTGCATGCCGAATTCCGGGCTGGCGAGCTGATGTGCTTACGTGTACGTGCCGGATGCTCGGGCAGGGAAAAGAAGTAGCTCTGGAAATGATTCAATGTAGAGGTCATGTCCACCTCCCTGCCATTGCCGTGCAGCTTGCCGAGATAGCATGCCGGTGACGACAGTGACGCGTCACCGGCCCCCGCCATAAAATCATCCAGGTACTCGCTTCTGAATTCGGACTGCGCACCGGCAGGCACAAACGCCGTTTCCAAGGAAAGGTCACGGCTATAGTGGTCACGGAAAAAACGGACGAAATACAGCAAATCGGTATCGTTAAACGTGCGGTGCTTGAACCCCTCCAGTTGCTTCAGATCGAGTTCACTATGGCCGGTTACGAAATCAAAAGGCTCACCGTCCATCCTGTCGATAAGCTCCATACACTTATTGATGATGGTTTTCCGCTGACCCCACGCCAGTACCGCGGCGAAAAAACCCATGATCTCGATGTCCTGCTTACGGGTGAACCGATGCGGGATACATATCGGGTCGCCGTCGATAAATTCGGGGCGGTTGTATTCATCCACTTTCCGGTCGAGAAAGTCTTTCAGTGAGTTCATCAAATCTACTGTTGTTCATTCGTTAACCGGCCGAAAGCGCCTGCTCCAGATCGGCCAATAGGTCATCGATATCTTCCACACCCACGCTGATCCGGATCAGGTTGTCTACCACCCCTACCCGCTCCCGCACTTCTTTCGGTATGGAGCCGTGCGTCATGGTAGCCGGATGGTTAATCAACGACTCCACGCCACCCAATGACTCTGCCAGTGTAAACACCTTGAACGAGGAAGCGACTTTGAATGTCTCATGCAGCCCAGCATCCTTCAACACAATGGAAACCATCCCACCGAAGTCGCGCATCTGCCTTTTGGCGACAGCATGCCCGGGGTGGTCTTCAAATCCGGGCCAATAGATTTTCGCAACCTTTCCGTGGCCCTTGAGGTACTCGGCTACCTTCCGGCCGTTCTCGCAGTGCGCCTTCATACGCAAGTGCAGGGTTTTAATACCCCGCAACACCAGGAAACTGTCTTGTGGCCCCGGTGTACCACCACATGCGTTGTAGTAAAAAAACAGTTCGTCATACAGCGCCTTGTCATTCACCACCAATGCGCCCATCACCACATCAGAGTGCCCCCCGATGTATTTGGTCACTGAGTGCATAACGATGTCTGCCCCCAAATCCAACGGATTTTGCAGGTACGGCGACGCAAACGTATTATCTACCGCAAAAAGGACGTCGGCTTCTTTAGCTATGCGGCTTATTGCCTCGATATCGGCCAATTTCAGTGTGGGGTTTGTCGGTGTTTCCACCCAAATTAAGCGGGTATTGCCGTTTATTTTTTCGGCGATACGCTCCGGATCGGCGGTATCCACGAAGTGGAACTTAATACCATAATGTTCAAATACTTTCGTGAAGATACGGTAAGAGCCGCCGTAGAGGTCGTCTCCGGTGATTACCTCATCACCCGGTCTAAGCAGCTTGAGCACAGTTTCGGTAGCAGCCATACCACTCGAGAACGCCAATCCGTAGGTACCATTCTCCAACGCCGCAATGCAGTCTTCCAGTGCTTTGCGGGTAGGGTTTGTCCCGCGCGAGTATTCATAACCCTGGTGATTGCCCGGCGCGACCTGCCAATAGGTCGACGTCTGGTATATCGGTGTCATCACTGCACCGGTTGTCGGGTCAGGCTGCTGTCCCGCATGAATGGCCTTCGTTGCAAATTTATATCCCATAGTATCCAGAATTTTCATGATTCAATCATTCCGCCACGCGGCTTTTGAAAGGTAAGATAGCGGCCTCAATTGAAATAAACAATCAAGGTCTCCCTATCACAAACTTAGATAAACTTGCATATAAAAGCAAGTTTATCTAGGGCAGCATATAAAATGTAAGCAAATGCCCTCAATAAACAAACGGAGCAAATACCCCGTTGTTTATTTAGAACTCCAATGGCGAACGGTACTCAAACCGATAACCCAAGTCAGCGATCAACCGTTCCGGCGACACTACCTTAGCGGTGTGGTCGGTTTCCGAGAAAGCTGCGGGCATGCCATAGCCGTATTTCGCCGCGGACGCCGCAATCACATCTTTTTTCAACGGATGCTCCGGGCAAACCACGTTGTAGGTTTTTCCGCGCGATTCCGCCGCAATCATCGCCAAGACGATGCCGTGGATATCCACCACGTGCACAAAATTGGCTGTCTGGTAGCCAATTTCGCAGACCTTACCAACAAAATGCTTTGCCATTACCCGTTCGAAGCCAAACAGTCCACCCAACCGCAGTATGTTCAACCCGGGGTAGGCCGCCCGTAGTGTCTGTTCACCCGACAATAGTTTCGGTTCCAGCTCCACATCCGGAAAGGTGTCCTCACCGATTATGGCACTCACCTTGGGATAGATGCCCACCGAGCCGAAAAAGAACGCCTGCCGGAACGACAATCCACCGAGGAAAGCCACCAATCCCGCGAAACGCCGGTGTATCGTTTCGACACTATCTTTATGCGTTATGGGCACGCTGATGATTGCCAGGTCGAACGCCTGCCGCCCCAACCCGGGGGGCACCTCACCCTTGTCGAAATCGACAACCCGTGCTTCCAGCCCAAGGGCCGCCAGCCGCCCCGCCTTTTCGGCTGACGTGCATGTCGCCCAAATGCGGTGCCCCGATTTCACCAGCTCGGTAGCCATATAAGTACCCACCCAGCCACAACCGACAATCAATATATCCATCCCATTGGAGCTATATAATCAATCCTTACTATTTAGTATGCTTTGGCAAACAGCACGCGCTGCGCAGAAGGTTTGCCTGTACGGATACACACTCCCGCTTCCTGCTTGTTGTTTAGCGGAATACAGCGGATTGTCGCCTTTGTTTCTTCTTTGATGAGCTGCTCCGTTTCCACTGTTCCATCCCAATGGGCCGACACAAATCCTCCCGGACCATCAAGCACCGCCTTAAATTCGTCGTATGAATCCACCTCTACCGTATGCGAATCACGGAATGCCAATGCTTTTGCATAGATATCGCGTTGCATATCGGCCAAGAGCCGTTCCACACGGTCTGCCAGTCCCGATTGGGCAACGGTCTCCTTGTGCTGCGTATCCCGCCTCGCCAGCTCCACGGTGCCATTCTCCATATCACGGGCACCTATAGCGATGCGTACGGGAACACCCTTCAACTCCCACTCGGCAAACTTAAAGCCCGGCCGCTGTGTGTCGCGGTCGTCATACTTGACGGATACGCCTTTGGCCTTCAGTTCAGTCATCACACGGTCTGCGAGATCACCGATGGCCTGTTTTTCTGCATCTTGTTTATAAATCGGTACAATGACTACCTGGATGGGGGCCAGCTGTGGCGGCAACACCAGGCCCTGGTCGTCGGAGTGCGCCATGATGAGTGCACCGAGCAGCCGAGTGGAAACACCCCATGAGGTAGCCCACACGTAATCCAGCTTTCCCTCCTTTGAGGTGAATTTCACGTCGAATGCTTTCGCGAAATTCTGCCCCAAGAAATGTGATGTACCCGCCTGCAATGCCTTCCCATCCTGCATCAATGCTTCGATACATAGCGTATCCAGCGCCCCTGCAAACCGCTCATTCTCGCTTTTCCGGCCACGAACCACCGGCAGTGCCATCCAGTTTTCCGCAAAATCGGCATACACTTCCAGCATCTTGTTCGCTTCGGCTACGGCCTCTTCTTCAGTGGCATGGGCTGTATGCCCCTCCTGCCACAGGAACTCCGCCGTGCGCAGAAACAGCCGCGTGCGCATCTCCCACCGTACCACGTTGGCCCACTGGTTCACCAAAATAGGCAGGTCGCGGTACGATTCGATCCACCCGCGGTACGTATTCCATATAATGGTTTCGGATGTTGGCCGCACAATCAGCTCCTCTTCCAGCTTAGCCGCTTCATCCACAACAATCTGGCCGTTGCCATCGTTCTTCAGCCGGTAGTGGGTTACCACTGCACACTCCGTTGCAAAACCTTCCACATGGGAAGCTTCCTTGGAGAAAAACGACTTCGGGATAAACAACGGGAAATAGGCGTTGCTATGTCCCGTATCTTTGAACATTTTATCGAGTGCTGCCTGCATCTTCTCCCATATCGCATAGCCGTAGGGTTTGATCACCATGCAGCCACGCACGGCCGAATGTTCGGCGAGATCAGCTTTTACCACAAGTTCGTTATACCACTGGGAGTAATCTGTCTCACGGCTCGTAATTCCTTTGCTCATCGTTGATTTTCTGTGAAAATATTATAAAACTTCCTCTAAAAAACGCTTCTCATCAGCACTTATACTTTTTTTGCTTACTCGGGCAAATATATCTAAGTTTGCGGAGTGGATACGCGTTTGAATTTCGCTTAGCAAAGGTATATGCTTTTGTCAAATTACCGAATAAAAAATGATCCGGCGATTAAACCAATCGTCCCAAATTCAGTCAATTACTGTAAAGCAGTGGGCTTTAACCAAAGGAAAGGATTTTTGAAATGAAAGCCAATAGATTAAGAATCAGCGCCATAGCTCTAATAAGCTTGTTCGTGTTCGGTGCGTGTAGCACCTCCCGGCAGGTAGCGTTCCGCGATGACGTCTATAACAATAACGCGAAGGCCAGGGAAGTCAACTACCAAAGCCCCGATTATTACTATGACGAAGGCACCGCGCAGGAAGAACAGTATGCCGGTGAGGGGTACTATGCAGATGATTATACGGACGAAGGTTACTACGATGACTATTATGCCGACGAATACGGCGACAGCGAATATGCCAACCGCATAAATCGCTTTTACTACAATACACCGGGCATGAGTTACTACGACCCGTGGTTCGACCCATGGTACGGTTACGGCTGGAACAGTGGGTTCAGCCTTGGTTTGGGTTGGGGTGGCTGGGGCCTCGGTTGGGGCAGCAGCTGGTATAACCCTTATTATTATCCATACTATGGTGGCTATTGGGGTTGGGGTTCGCCCTATTACGGGCGTGGCTATTGGGGCCCATACGCTTACAACCGCTGGGGTTGGGGCGGCTATGGCTACGGTTATGGGTATTATCCCGGGACCATCATCGTGAATAACCGCCACATGGCAGCGCGCTCATCGTCCCGCGACCGGATGAACACACGCACTTCACGCGCCTCTACACGCAATGCTACACGTACAGCGATTTCACGGGATGCCAACGGACGTATTTCGACCCGTACAGCGGTTACACGCAGTTCAGGCAATAATTCGGGTGTAAGGAGCAGCTCCTCACGCAACACCGAAGGTGTCAGAAGCGGTACATCAACGCGGTCTACGGGCCGGCAAACTGCACGGCCACAAGCTACCCGGCCACAAACGACGCGTCCATCGGCTACAGGGCGCTCGTCGGGCAGCAGTGCACGTCCGGCAAGGCCAAGCAGTTCACGGCCAAGCAGCAGCGCTAGGCCAGCATCTACGACTCGGCCCAGCACCTCAGCTCCACGCTCATCTGGCAGCAGTTCCCGCGGTTCGTCCGTATCACCGCCGTCACGGTCGTCCGGTTCGAGTTCGAGCGGTAGTAGCAGAGGAAGCAGCGGCAGTAGCAGCCGGGGCGGCAGGGGCCGGTGATCGCTTTGACCGATATTGGAATTTCATGGGCCAACTGAATCGTTTCCAGAAGGGATAAATCCGGGAATTAGTTTGGTTGGCCTATTTTATGAGCTTAATCGAGAGCAACCATGAATATGTATATCAGAAAAATAGCACTATCGGGACTTATGTTGGGTACACTCGGTCTCACCGCACAAGGCCAGTATCTCCAAGACGTTCTCCGATTTTCACAACCCGAACTGGGTGCAACAGCCCGGTTTAAAGGACTGGGCAACGCACAGACGGCGCTTGGGGGCGACCTCAGCTCGATTTCAGGCAATCCCGCCGGATTGGGCTTCTTCGGCCAGTCCGACTTCAGCATATCGCTCGACTACTCCAACGACCTCAATAAGGCCAGCTACTTTGGCACCAACAGCCAATACAATGTAGACAAACTGGGCTTCAACCAGATCGGTGCCGTTTTCCATATCCCTGCCCGCCGCGCGCGCGGAAGCGACCTGACTTCAGGATGGCTGAATTTCAATATCGGCGTGGGCTACAGCAAAACGAACAACTTCAATACTACGGTGGGCTTCACCGGCATCAATAGCGAAAGCAGCATAGCGGATTTCATGATGTACGAAGCCTATGAACCGGGCAATGTATACGGCGACTTCGGCTGGGATGCCGGGTTCATCGATGAACGACCGGTAGCGGGCGACTATGAGTATGTCCCGATGACAACATTAGACAATAAACAAACGGTAACCAATCGCGAAACCGGTTTCCAATCGGAAACGAATATTTCTTTTGGCGCCAATTACAGCAACATGCTTTACATCGGTGCGGGTATCGGGTTTACCCACATCAACCACGATGTCAACTATTTGTATATGGAAGACGGCGCCATGGAGAATTTCGGTTACATATTCAGTATGAACCCTGATTCGCGCTTTGTAGACCCTACAAATGCCGATTACGATGTTTACAATCCTTTGCTGGAGTCGGAGTACGAGTACGACAACGAATACTGGTCTAAAACTACTGGGAATGGCTTCAACGCCAAGATTGGGCTCATTTACAAACCCATAGACTATCTGCAGATCGGTGTCACAGCCATCTCGCCTACATGGTACAAGCTGACGAACGATTATGAAGACTATTTGAGTGTTACCAACTACCTGACGGACGGCTCATCGGAGAGTTTCCCCAGCGAGGGGGAACCTAGCTATTTCGATTATAACTTACGGAGCCCCTACCGCATCAGCGGCGGGGTTGCAGCTATTTTCGGTGGGGGACTCATCAGTGCCGACGTTGAATATTTGGACTACGCCAGCATGACGTTCTCGTCTGTCGACTCGAATACCGACAACATCATGAACGAGCAAATCCGTGACAACTTCACCCAGGCTGTCAACTTCAGGATCGGCGGCGAATACCTCGTGGCCCCGGCATTCCTTATCCGCGCAGGGTACGGCCATACGGGCAGCCCCTACAGTGGCTTCGAATTGACCACACAACGGGTATCTGCAGGGATAGGATACCGCGTAAATAATGTCTATATCGATTTGGCCTACCAGAACCTCACACAGAAATACGGCTGGCAGGTTTACGAGCTCGACGATGCCAACGAGTTTTACAGCCCGGTGGCAGACATCAGCAACTCACGCAACAGCGTGTTCCTTACCCTTGGATTCAAATTCTAAGTGTTTAAAATAAAGCCCGTGAAAAAGGCGGCAACCGGAACCCCGGCTGCCGCCTTTCTATTTGCAGAAAATCCGATCGTCTAAGCCTTCTTATTATTCACAAACGCTCGGAGCATCCAGTTCTGCTTTTCGTTAAATTGCATAAAAGCATTGACCATATCATTGGTCCCTTCGTCTTCCGCCTCGGATGTAATTTCCAAGAGGTCGCGCTGCATGGCAATCAATGCTTCCAAATCATCGATAATAGCCTTTACCATATCAACATCTTTCATACCGATGGTGTCCACCTCTTGGAGGTCAGCATGTTTCACATAATCCGCGAATGTACTGAAAGGCGATTTTCCCAGTGTCAGGATACGTTCTGCCAGCTCGTCGATCGTGGTGAGGGCGTTGGTATACAGCTCTTCAAACTTCGCGTGCAGCGTGAAGAAATGGCTGCCGCGCACATTCCAATGGCATCCGCGCAGCTTTTGGTAATGGATATGGTAATTCGCTAACAGGTCGTTCAGGTTATCAACAACAGGCCTTAATTTTTTCGCTTCTAAACTGATTACTTTTGTGCTCATAATGTTCTACTTTATTCGTTTCGTTGATACAACACTGAAAATTACGAAATGTTTACGAGAGTATCAGGAAGTACGTTTTTTTCTGACAAACAGATTATAGTTCTCGTGCTTCTCCACGTAGACTTCCTCCCCGATATCGATAAAGCCGTCCAGTGCAACCGCATCATACCACTTGCCTTCGATCTCCACCTTGCCCGAAGGCCTGAGCACCGTCTTCGCAACCCCTTCCTTATCCACCAATTCCAGGTTTACTTTTGATGAGGTATACCCTTCGGCCGATCGTTGCTCATCCTGCAGCACCAAACGTTTGAAAGCCCGTGTGTTGAGCAGGCTTTTACCAAAAATAACCATCACGATGGTGGCCACCACCATCGAGGCGATTACCAATAGAAACGAATTGAATAACATACCGGGTTCTGCGATTGAAAAGTCAAAATAATCATTCACCACCATACTGAACGCCAATCCGCATACTAAGCAGACAATACCCAATATACCAGCCACGCCGAATCCCGGGATGACGAATAGCTCCAATAAAATCAATACTATACCTACAAAGAACAGGGCAATTTCCCAGTTGTCTGCTAGTCCCTGTATATAAAGCGGTGCAAAGAACAACGCGGCAGCAATTATCGCGACGACCAGTGCGAATCCGATACCAGGGGTCTGCATTTCGAAATAGATCCCCCCGATGATCAGCAAGATCAGAATACCGCTCACCGCCGGATTGATGAGGAACGAGACAATCCGGTCTATCGTGGTTACCTGGTGCACGGTGATGTCAGGCGCATCCACGCCTTCGGCCACCAGCACCTCGGCCACGGATGAAGTCTCTGCTTCGGCCAAACCGATATCCACGGCCTCGGTCGAAGTAAGCGTCAGTATTTTCCCCGCGGGCTTGATGCTCGGTAGGTCTACGTCACCGTCCACGAAAGCTTCGGCTATCTTCGGGTCCCGCCCCTTCGCTTCCGCTGTGGCACGCATCAGCCCACGCATGTACGACTGGTGCTTTTCGGGCAGCAGCTGGCCCGACTGGTCCACCACACTTGCTGCTCCGATGCTAGACCCCTTGCTCATGTATATCCGATCGGCAGCGAGCGATATCAGCGCACCCGCCGACGCGGCATTATGGTTGATGAGGACTACCGTCTCCAGCGGCGAATCCAATATCCGGCTGCGGATGGAGTCGGCGAAGTTGACCATACCACCAAACGTATTCATCTCAATAAGCATCAAATCGACCTTATCTCCTTCCGCTTTGGCATACGCATTTTTTACCAGGCGCCATGCGCTGGGGCCGATGTCTTCTTTGAGGTCAAATCGGTAAATATGCTGTCCTTGGGCGGTGAATGCGAACAGTATCAAACAAATGACGGCCAACAGCAGGCCCAGCAATCCCTTTTGTTGTTTTTTTTCGTGCATATGATGCAGAATCGTTATATTTTTGAAGCCAATGAGGGCACATGGATAAATATACACTAAAAGTCGCATTCAAAAAAAGTTTTTTCGGAATGGTTTGGCGCATCGAAGCGGATACCGCCCGCAATCTACTCGCAGTGGAAACGCGCAACACGGAAACCGGAAAACCCTTATTCTCGGCATTCGATAGCCGCACGGGAGTGTCGTTTATCCATGAAAAACCCTATGGCGACCGGAACTGGGCGCTGGCCGGTACGGCCGACCGGAAACTGGTGATCAGGTCGTACGGCCAAAACAGCCCCGAAGGGGCCGGCATCGCCTGTATCGATGCTAATAACGGCCATGTACTTTGGGAACAATTCCATTATGTATTGGTGGGTATGGCCGGCACACGGCTCGCCGTACGCCACCGGAACCTGGCCGGTGGCTACGAGCAGCACCTCGACCTAGCTACGGGGGATTTGGTAAAAACAGGCACAACGGCTGGACACCCCGAGGAAGCCCCACAGGTTGTCATCCCACTTCGGTATGCGTACGGTATACCCGACAGTTTAGCCAATTACCCCGCCCACGGCGATATATTCTATTGCGAAATCGGCTCCCGGCAAGTGTGGGCATTCCATGAAGCAATACAAGATATGTATCGCGTGCGGATCGTCATATCCAGCGGGTTAACTATTGTGGCAGACCGGGTTGTACTCCCCGATCTGGTTAAGATGTTACCCGAATTATTCTTCGTGATCGGCAACCAGCTTTTCATTGTGAGTGATAATAAACAAGAAATTGTATCGTATTTAGTATAATTGCAACAAAATTTAAACATGAGCATACCACCTACATATCTGTCCTATCTATATCGCATATCTTTTTCCTTACTGGCAGTCCTTGCTGGCTGTCTCGATTTGTCCGCAAGTACCCCATGGTCGCCCCCGGATTCGGTGGGCGTGGAATACGAAAATGGCCGGAAAATAATCATCCATCAACTGGAAGCCAAAGAAACGTATTATGGCCTGAGCCGAAGATACCAAGTGCCGGTAAAAGACATCATCGCGGCCAACAACAACAAGGCCCTGAAAATCGGTGATACCGTGCGCATACCACAGGAAACGGTAGCCGACGCTGCGATTACCACAGCCGTCGACACGGCCGCGCAACCGGAGGTAGTCGTTCCTATATTGGCTCAGGGCGAGTATACCGCCTATAAGGTCGGGAAAGGGGAAACACTATTTACTATCTCGAAACGCTTCATCATTTCCGTAGAAAGTATCAAACGGGCAAACGGCCTTACCAGCGAATCGATACAAGCCGGCACAATATTGAAAATACCCAACGAAGAACTCCCACCCCCTCCACCTACCATCGACGAAATCATTGTGCACGACGCCGACACTGCAGCGGAAACCGGATTGGAGATCCCGGCCAACAAGTACGGTATCCGCGAGATGTCTGAAAAAGGCATCGGCGTATGGATAGACAACCTCAGCCAGGAGGGCGGCAGCATGCTGGCGTTGCACAAAACGGCGCCCGTGGGTACGGTCATCAAAATCACCAACCCGATGACCCGGCGTACCACATTCGCCAAAGTGGTTGGCAAGTTTGCCGACACCGCCGACACCAAAGATGCCATTATCGTCATATCCAAATCAGCTGCGTCGCTGATCGGCGTCCTGGATCGGCGCTTCCAGGTAGAAATAGCATACGGTGCACCAAATGAACCGGACTAGCGCACCTTTCGTCGTCGGTATTGCCGGGAGCAGCGGGTCGGGGAAAACATTTTTCCTCCACTGCTTCCTCAACCATTTTGCAGCCCACGAAGTGGCCCTTATTTCACAAGACGACTATTACATCCCGGCCAATACGAAAACCAAAGAGGAGAATAAACTGTATAATTTCGACCTGCCCACGGCTATCGACCAGCCAGCATTCGAACGCGATATCAAGCTGCTCCTTCAGGGGGATACCGTATACCGCCAAGAATACACCTTCAATAACCCGGCGCTCAAGCCGAAGATGATCGAAACCAACCCCGCGCCGATCCTTATTGTCGAAGGGCTGTTCATTTTCTATTACAAGGAGGTCAACGCGCTGCTTGACCACCGCGTATTCCTGCACGCTGATGAGGAGGTAGCCCTGCAACGGCGGCTGAAGCGGGACCTTGTGGAGCGCGGCTACGACGAAGACGATGTCCGGTATAAATGGGTAAACCACGTGATGCCCGCGTACCGCGAATACCTGCTCCCCTTCCGGGAGCAGTGCGACCGCGTCATCATCAATAACACAGATGACCCCAAGCCGATCATAGCCATTACCAGTGAGATATCTGCACATCTACGGGAAAAGGTCCTCGGGCTCAGCGGCCAATAGCCTATAACCGCCTACAGCTGCATTTCGGGAATATCACCTTCAGCAATGAATTTTCCGGCGGTGGCATTGCGGATTTCGCTTACGCTAACCCCCGGTGCCCGCTCGCGCAGGTGGAATCCACCGTTTGCTATATCAACCTCAAAAACAGCCATTTCGGTAACTATCTTTCGGATACAGCGCACCCCAGTGAGCGGTAGCTTACAGGTGGGGAGCAACTTGCTTTCGCCCGCCTTGTTCGTCTGCTGCATCGCCACGATGATATTCTTTGCCGACGCCACCAGATCCATCGCCCCGCCCATCCCTTTTACGAGCTTCCCCGGGATTTTCCAACTGGCGATGTCGCCGTGCTCCGATACTTCCATGGCCCCCAAGATGGTCAAGTCAACCTTCTGTGCCCTGATCATCCCGAAACTCATCGCCGAATCAAAGATTGCCGCCCCGGGCAGCGTGGTAATGGTCTGCTTCCCCGCATTGATCAAATCGGCGTCTTCCTCGCCTGCCATGGGGAATGGCCCCATCCCCAGCAACCCATTCTCCGATTGGAGTACCACATCGATGGTATCGGGGATATAATTGGCCACCAGCGTCGGTATACCAATTCCCAGGTTCACATAGTATCCGTCCCTTATTTCCTTTGCGATCCGTTTCGCAATCCCGTTCTTATCAAGCATGTTTTCCGATTTAGTGGTCCTGCCGAACCGTCCGTTGCTCAATCCGTTTCTCGTAGTTTGTACCCTGAAAAATCCGGTGCACGTAGATGCCGGGGGTGTGGATGTGGTCTGGGTCGAGCTCCCCGGCCGGCACCAGCTCCTCCACCTCGGCAATCGTGATCTTGCCGGCCATCGCCATCACCGGATTGAAGTTGCGCGCCGTCATGCGGTACATCAGGTTGCCTGCTGTATCGCCTTTCCAAGCCTTCACCAAGGCAAATTCGGCCTCAAATGCCATTTCCAGCAAGTAATCTTTGCCTCCGAAATTCCGTACTTCCTTCCCTTCGGCAACTTCGGTACCCACACCGGCCGGTGTAAAGATGGCAGGCATGCCATATCCAGCCGCCATGCAGCGTGTCGCCAACGTGCCCTGCGGCACCAGTTCCACCTCCAATTCGCCGGTAAGCAGCTGCCGCTCAAACTCGGCATTCTCACCTACGTAAGAGGCAATCATCTTTTTCACCTGCCGCTTCTGGAGCAGCAGGCCTATCCCGAAGTCGTCTACCCCCGCATTGTTCGAAATACAGGTTAAACCTGAAATCCCCCGTTCCGCAATCTCATGGATGCAGTTTTCGGGGATGCCGCACAAACCAAAACCACCAAGCATCAACGTCATCCCGTCAGATATGCCGGCAATGGCTTCTTTGGCATTAGCAACTACTTTATTAATCATAAGCGTCTTCAATTGGTTACCCCCCACAACCGGGGATGTTGACAAGTTACGAAAGTTGCTTTATCCATGCAAATCGAAGTAACGAAACCGGCAGCACCTAAAAATTCAAGCCATACTAATTGGAATTTTTCTAAATAAAGTATACTTTTGCAGCGTTATGTTTGAGGAGCAATCACTTACAGGTCTCGAAGCCGCCCATGGTACCGACCCGCAGCATTTCAAAGGATTGAATCCTTATTGCGACGGATGCGGCTGTGATTTCAAGAAGTGCTGCAAAAAGTACAAACGCGGCAAACGCTGCAAGAAATGCCCCAAACGCTAATCCTCCACAAAATCCAGATCCCGGTCAAAGCTTTCTTTCAATTGACTGATTGCGAATATCGCTATCCCCGTAAGCAGGAAGATCATGATGTAGGCAGCGGTGATGATACCGGTCCGTTCCACAAAAAACTCAAAAAGCAGTGTTGACGGGATCAACGCTCCCCGTACAAAATTGGGTGCCGTGGTGGTCACGGTAGCCCTCAGGTTGGTTCCGAACTGTTCCGATGCGATGGTCACAAACGTCGCCCAGTAGCCAATGGATATCCCCATGAAAAAAGCGACCCAATGGAAGCGTGTTTCGGTAATCCCTTCGCTGCTAAGGTACCAGACCGACGATGCAATGATCATGAGCTGGAAGATGAATACCGCCAGGCGACGCGATTTTGTTATTTGGGCAAACAAGCCCGCTGCCATATCACCCAGCGAGAGGCCCAAATAGGTAAATAAAATCCCCTTGCCGGCGCTCAATGTTACCGGGGCCCCCAGTGCCTTGCCGAACTCCGGCGCCTGGGTCACCAATATGCCCACCACAAACCAGATCGGCAGGCCGATGAGCAGGCAATACACGTAACGTTTAAACCGGTCGGCATTCGTGAACAGCATACTCAGCCTGCCTTTTTCGATGGAGTTTGCCGATACCTTTTTAAACATACCCGACTCAAACGTCCCCACGCGCAGGACAAGTAGCAGCAACCCCATCCCGCCGCCAACGAAATACGCATGGCGCCAATCGAAAAATTCGGAAACAAAGTAGGCAGCAATCGCGCCCAGCACCCCCACCGATGCAACGATCATGGTGCCATATCCCCGCTTGTTTCTATCCATCGCCTCGCTCACCAAGGTAATGCCCGCACCCAGCTCGCCCGCCAGCCCCACACCCGCGATGAAACGGATAATGGCATACGAATGGATGTCGTGTACCATCCCGTTCGCAATATTGGCAATCGAATACATGAGGATAGACCCAAAGAGCACCTTAATGCGACCGAATTTATCACCCAGTATGCCCCATAGCAGGCCACCTATCAACAATCCGCCCATCTGCATATTCAGCACATATTCGCCTCCCGTACGCATATCGGCCTCCGGAATGCCGATATCGTGGAAACTCTGCACCCGGACAATGGAAAAAATCACAAGGTCATATATATCAACAAAATAGCCCAACGCGGCTACGATAACCAACAGCCATGTATTTCTGGTGCTGGTTAGGCTTTCTTTGGTCATTGCGCAATGATTTATGGTGCTAAAATAATGTTTTCATGGAAATTCAACCTCCGACCGGCCAACAAATTTTCCGTCTTTCAAAATTTGTGGCTATCTTAGTGGGGGTATACTACCCCTGGGGGACTGCATTGAAATGCATATAATCGCGCATAGTAGGCAAATACACCATTAAGCAAACAGACGTGACCATCAAGACGTTGATACTCCAAGGCGAAGGCGAGCAGCTCGACTTCAAAAACAAGATCAGCAACTGCGGAAAAATAGCCAAGACATTGGTGGCCTTTGCAAATACCAAAGGGGGTAAATTACTGGTGGGCGTAGCCGACGACGGCACCATCAAAGGCGTTAAAAGCGAAGATGAAGAGAAATATATGCTTCAACACGCCGGCCAGCACTATTGCCGCCCCACGATCGACCTGCATTTCACGGAGGTATATGTGGACGACAAACTCGTACTGGTTGGCGAGGTTCCCGAGAGCGACCTCAAGCCGCATTACGCGCTAGACGATAACGGCAAGTGGTGGGTTTATGTGCGGGTGGGCGACAAAAGCCTGCTGGCGGGCAAGGTGGTGGTCGACGTGTTGCACCAAAGCAACAGGCCCGAAGGCGTGCAATTCAGTTTTACCGAGAAGGAAAAGGCCCTTATGGAATACGTGCATACCCATACGCGCTCGAACTTACCGGAATTATGCAGCCACCTCCAGCTGTCGCGGCGGCGTACACAGCGTATCCTGGTCAACCTCATCGTTGCAGGCGTCATCGAAGTACACTGTGGCGACCATGAAGAATATTACACGGAAAAAGTCCCCTAACATTCAGGCACGGTTTCTGGTGTGCCTGATTGTATATGAACGGGAATTTAGCTAAGTTTGTCATCTAACAAAAAAACAGAAGATCATGAAGAAAACGATGTTTACAGCCGCCGCCCTCCTGCTGCTGCTTTCGGCCTGCAACAGCGGTGGCGATACCGGCGAAATCGATAGACTACGTGACGAGGCCATTGCTATCCACGACGATATCATGCCCCAAATCAGTGCATTTGACCGCAACACCATAAAAATAGACTCCCTCTTATCGAGTTTGCCGCAACTGAAGTCCGAAAACCCGGATATAGATACCGCACAGACCCGCTCAAACCTTAGCGGATTGAAAGACCGGCTCAATGAGGCCACCAATGCCATGATGGACTGGATGACGGAATTCGATGTCGACCCGCAGGATAAATCGGCAGCCGAAATCAAGACATACTACGAGGGAGAGGTGGAAAAGGTGAAACAAATGAAGCAACTCTTTGACGAGGTAGCCAAGGAAAGCGCTGAAAAACTAGCACAATTCTGAGTGGCATGCGGATAAGTGATATACTGGCAGCCACCTTTGCGTTGAGCGTGGTGGTGGCCTGCCAACAACCTACGGAGACAAGCCTGCCTATCTTGGGAGCCCGCGAACCGGTTACGAAAGTGGTGGACGGCCAAACGGTGACCGACACGGTATACCACACCATTGCCGACTTCCGGTTGCTCAACCAGGATAGTGTTTTCATTGACAACCACACTTTTGAAAACGGTGTGTACGTGGCTAATTTTTTCTTCACCCACTGCCCGAGCATCTGCCCCACCATGCAGCGCAACCTGCTGAAAGTTTACGAGAAATACAAAGGCGACGAGCGCGTACGTTTCCTGTCACACAGCATCGATTTCCGCTATGATACCCCCAGCGTACTCAAAACGTATGCTGGGAAACTCGGCGTAACGAACGACCAGTGGCAATTCGTAACCGGCAGCAAAGCTGCTATCTACGGCCTATCCGACAGCTACATGGTTTATACCAAGGAAGACGCTGCGGTGCCCGGTGGCTATGACCACTCCGGCCACCTGCTGCTAGTGGATAAGGACCGGCATATCCGCGGGGCGTATGACGGCACCGACGACGCGCAGGTACAGCTACTTATCAACGACCTGGAAACCCTGCTGAAATCATACAAGTGATGCGGAACCGCTGGTTGTACATCTGTGCGGCTTCGCTATCCATGTACCTGGCATTCCATGCGTGCCAGGGCGAGCAAGCCATCCGCACGGCACAGTATACCGTAAACGGACAGCGGGTATACGCCGCGCATTGCCAGAATTGCCACGGAGCCAACGGCGAAGGGCTCGGCACCCTGTATCCTCCGCTTACGGACAGCACTTTCCTCAACGAGCATCGGCAGCGGTTGGCATGCTTCATCAAACACGGCCTCACGGGCCCCATCGAGGTAGGTGGGATAACATTCGACACCGAAATGCCCCCCACGCCTACGCTCACCCCGATCGAAATAGCCTACGTGCTCACCTACATCGGCAATTCGTTCGGCAACTCAATGGATATGTTCACCATCGAGGAAGTACAAGCCGGGCTCACCGCATGTAGCGGCGATAGCACAATCAAGTAAAGGGATAATTTACAGCACCAGCTCCTGGAATAGGCGTTCCAAGGTCTCCGCCGCATGGACGCACAATCCGGGGTGCACGGGCGATGTCTGGACAACCGTGCTCCGCTTAGCGGTAAGCCACCTGAAACGTTCGGCCATGGGCAAGGTCGCAATGGGCCCTCCCACCGGTTCGCCGTGGCATATATGCCCGAAGGCCCGCAGGTAAGCCTCCAGCTCGCCGATAGACACCGGAAGGCGGAATGCCGCTAGCCGCTGTGCGTCCAGCGCATACCGCATGGCCAGCAGCCGCTGCCCGCGGCAATACAGTACTACACCGATATTCAGGAATTCCTCACGCTCCACCTGCGGCACCAAGCGGATAACCGCGTATTCAAATAATTCTCTCCCGGGCATCTTGTGCTTCTTTTACAAAAACCTCCGAAGCGGCTACCCGCATCTTCAAAAACTGCCGGTAAACATCCCGCGCAGATGCCGGCGTCTCACCATCCACCGCAGCCAGCCACTCATCGGGCACCTGCTCTACAATGTGGTCAATCAGCGAGTTGGTAAGCTTGGTTTTCAGCAATTTATCAGCTTCTTCCAACTGAGATGCCCACGGCAGGAGTACATGGTCTTTTACACGCACGAAAGGTTTGGTGGCTTGCTCCTGCCAGTTATCCCACGTATGGTGGAAGTAGAGGGATGCCCCATGGTCGATGAGCCATAACTCCTTGTGCCACATCAGCATGTTGGTATTCTTCGCCGTCCGGTCCACATTAGTCAGCAGGCAGTCAAGCCACACAATCCGCGAAGCCAGCGCCGCATCCAGCTGCGTTACGGCAGGGTCGAACGTGATGGCGCCCGACAGGTAGTGCAACGCCAGGTTCAGTCCGGTGCTGGCCCGCAGCAGATCCTGTATTTCTTCATCGGGCTCAGTCCGGCCGAACGCCTCATCGAGCTGTGCAAATACCAGCTCGGGAACACGGAAACCGAGGGCATGTGCAATTGCACCGCCCAGCAACTCGGCGATGAGCGCCCTGCCGCCCTGCCCCGCACCACGGAACTTCAGCGCATAAAGGAAGCCATCATCGGCCTCCACAATAGCGGGCAGCGACCCGCCCTCACGCAGCGGCGTCACATAACGGGTTACCTGCACGGTTCGTATCATCGAATTTTCCACGTCCCAAACTTAGTCAAATTCACTTTATATGCAAACCTTATCCTTGCTCCTCCAATCCTTACTCTTTCTTCTTTCCCTAAGGCTAATCGGCAAATCTTTTTATCTTTGTCACTACCATGGATACATCAACACAGTACGACCGCATTATCGAGCATTGCCAACAATTATTTGCAAAGAAGACTGCCGACTACGGCACCTCTTGGCGGATTATGCGGCCGGCCTCGATTACCGACCAACTTTACATCAAAGCACAGCGTATCCGCACCCTTGAAGAAAAAAAAGTATCCAAGGTGGGCGAAGGGGTCACGGACGAGTACATCGGAATCGTCAACTATTGCATAATCGGCATCTTACAGCTGGAGCTCGGCACCAGCATGAATGAGCAACTGGCACCTGAAGCCGTGGAGCAGGGATACCGCGAGGCCGTCCGGGAAACCAAGGAACTGATGTTTGCCAAAAACCACGATTACGGCGAGGCATGGCGCGACATGCGCCTTACGTCGCTCACCGACCTCATCCTCACCAAGATTTACCGTGTAAAGCAAATCGAAGACAACGAGGGGCAGACGGTGGTTTCCGAAGGTGTAAAAGCAAACTACCAAGATATGCTCAACTATGCGGTCTTTGCGCTCATCAAACTCGGACTGGCCGACAGCAAATCTTAAACAAGTAGCCTATGAACACCACAACTACTCCAAACACACGCACCAATTACCTGCTCGTATTCGCACGGATAGTCACCGGGCTCCTCTTTATCTTTTCGGGACTGATCAAGGCGAACGACCCTACCGGTTTCGGTTACAAACTCGAAGAATACTTCCATGTATTCGGCACCCATTTCCTGAACGATTATGCCGTTATCATAGCGATCATCGTGTGCGCACTAGAAATCCTGCTCGGCGCGCTGCTACTGCTGGGCTATTGGGGGCGCACCGTTGCCTGGGGCCTACTGCTGCTCATCCTCTTTTTCACGTTTTTAACCTTCTATTCCGCCTTTTTCGAGGTGGTTACCTCCTGTGGGTGCTTCGGCGATGCCATACCCCTCACCCCTTGGCAATCGTTTGGCAAAGACCTGGTACTGCTGGTACTTATCCTGATTATCTTTGTCAACAGGGCAGCCATCCGCTCCATCACAAAAAGCAGGGGCACACAGGTGTTCATTACCGTGGTATTGACCATTTTAGCTGCCGGCATCGGCATCTACACCGTCAACTATCTGCCATTCATCGACTTCCTCCCCTACAAAAATGGCAATAACCTCCCCGAACTGATGACGCTGCCCGAGGGTGAAGTAGGCGATCAATACGATATCCTTTACACCTTGCGCAACAAAACAACAGGCGCCGAAAAACAGGTGTCAGACAAAGTTTACCTAGCCGATGAGCTTTGGAAGGATGAAGCATGGGAAATCGTCGGCGACCCCGAAACCAAGCTGGTCAAGAAAGGCTATCAGGTGCCCATACCCGACCTGCTGATCAGCGATGCCAACGGCGAGGATGTCACCCAGCAACTCGTCGAAAACCCCTATTACAACATCGTGGTGGTTGCCTGGAATCTGGATAAGGCCAACCTCCCGGCGCTGGACCGCATAAACAAGCTGGTTACCGAGGTGACCGACTCATACAATATCCGCGCGATATTACTCACCGCCAGCGGCACGCAGACAGCCGAGCAAGTGAGCCGGGAGCTGAGCCTGCTCACCGAGATATTCTATGCCGATGCCGTGCCGCTCAAAAGCATGGTGCGTGCAAATCCGGGTGTGTTGCTGATGCGCAACGGTACGGTCATCAACAAGTGGCATTATAACACCCTGCCCGATTTCAACACGTTAGACAAGCAGTATTTCGAAAAAGCCTATCAAGATGAATAATTCCAAATCTATTTTCCTCATCGGTTTCATGGGCAGCGGTAAGACGACCTGGGGGCGCAAGCTAGCCGCGAAAACGTCGCGTGTGTTTATCGATCTCGACGACGAAATCGTCAACGCGTCGGGCATGCCCATCCCGGCATATTTCTCACAGTACGGCGAAGCGGCCTTCAGGGAATTGGAGAGCCGGGTACTCAAGGGCCTGCCGTTGCAGCCGCCTGCAATTATTGCCACTGGCGGCGGTACACCTTGTTATTTCGACAACATGGCGTGGATGAATAAAAATGGCAAAACCATTTACTTTTACCTCACTCCCAGGGCCCTATGGTGCCGGCTCATGCAGACCGATATCGCTTCGCGCCCGGCACTCCGTGGGCTCACCGGAAAACCACTGCTGGACGACATCACGGCGAAACTCGCCGAAAGAACCCCCCATTACCAGCAGGCCACCCACATTGTCGATCAGCTCTCGCTGCGATTAGATGACCTCATCAGCTTATCGAAGTGACCCCACTATGTCGATCCACGTAGCCAACCTCCATAAACACTACGGCTCGCACCAAGCGCTGAAAGGCATTTCATTCGAAGCAAAACCGGGTCGCGTGCTCGGGTTCCTCGGACCCAACGGTGCCGGCAAAACCACCACCATGAAAATCCTGGCCGGCAGCCTCACCCCCACCTCGGGGGAGGTCACCCTATCGGGCATACCCATCCAAGAAGATAGTATCGCCGCCCGCCGCCGCACAGGTTACCTACCCGAAGACAATCCGCTTTACCAAGACATGTACGTGCGCGAAGCACTCGCCTTCATGGCCGGCCTCCACGGTATAGCCAACCGCAAGGCCCGTATCGCTGAGGTCATCGCCCTTACTGGCATCACCACCGAGCAGCACAAAAAAATACACCAGCTGTCCAAAGGCTATCGCCAGCGCGTGGGACTGGCACAGGCCATCCTCCACGACCCCGACATCCTGATCCTCGACGAGCCGACCTCGGGGCTGGACCCCAACCAACTCCAGGACATCCGGTCGTTGATCAAAAACCTTGGCCGCGAAAAAACACTGTTACTGTCTACCCACATCATGCAGGAAGTGGCCGCCCTCTGCGACGACGTCATCATCATCCACCGAGGCCTGATTGTAGCCGATTTCCCGCTGGACCAATTGGAAACGAGGTACGGCGAGGAGCACCTGGAGGCATTATTCACCCGCCTCACCTCCAACTGAATCAACCCGGTTAACCTAAGCCTGGAAACAATATGGCACGTTTTATGTTATTTAACCAAACAGTTAAATTAGTTAAACGAGTATTTAACACGAACATTTACATTTAAACAAAAGACCATGAAACGTGCATTTTTATTTTCAGCATTATTCCTAGCTGGCATATTAGCAGCTAGTGCACAAGACATCAACAAACCGCAGACATCGGCCAACGTCGGCATTACCCCGGTTCAAAAAGGAAATTGGATTGTGGGCGGGAGCTTAGGAAGTTTAGGATACAGCTTCGAGGGAGAAAATTTCAATATTACGATCAACCCCAGGGCAGGCTATTTCGTATCAGACGGCGTGGCAGTTGGTTTAAGTCTGATCGGTTCGTTAGCCACCGTTCCCGACAGCGACAACCTGTGGGGGTATGGTGTTGCACCATTTGTACGCTATTATTTCCCGCAAGGCTCAAGCGCAAGTGGCCGTTTCTTTGCACAGGGTGATGTGGGAATCTCAGGCAGCTCTCCGGGGTCGGGTGCGTCCTTAGCATTGGGTGCGAATGTCGGTTATGCGCATTTCATTACCCAAAGTGTGGCATTGGAAGCCACCGCCGGCTACAACTACAGTAAAGCCACGGTTTCAGGTTCGACCGGACAAAGCGGTCTGGGGGTGGCCCTAGGCTTCCAAGTGTACCTGCCCGGGCAACGGTAGATTGCACTTTTGACACGAATATTATAGGAAAGCATCGGATATCATCCGGTGCTTTTTTTTACCTTTGCCCCATGCAAGTATATCTGGACAATGCAGCAACCACTCCCCTGGACCCACAGGTCATTGCTGCTATGGTAGAAGTGATGGAAGGGAACTACGGCAACCCGTCATCCATCCATGCACACGGCAGGCGGGCAAAAACTATTGTTGAGAAAGCCCGGAAAACGGTTGCCGGATTGCTCAACGTATCACCCGCGGAAATATTTTTCACTTCCGGAGGCACGGAGGCCGATAACACCGCCATCGTAAGGGGCATCATCGATCACGGCATCACCCACGCCATCACCTCCCCTTTGGAGCACCATGCCGTATTGCATACGCTCGAAGAACTCGAGAAAAACGGCACCATCCGGCTGAGCCTGCTATCGGTCGATACCAACGGAAATGTCGACCTGCGCCAATTGGAGCAGCTGCTGAAAGAGAACCCACGATCGCTCGTTTCACTGATGCACGCCAACAATGAAATCGGCACCATCACCGATATCGAGTACGTTTCGGCGCTATGCAAGCAGTACCAGGCGCTGTACCACTCCGATACGGTGCAAACCATGGGGCATTATGTGCACGACCTCAATAAGTTGCAGATCGATTTCGTAACAGGTGCAGCCCACAAATTCCACGGCCCCAAAGGTGTGGGCTTCCTCTACGTGAACCACCACACCAAAATCAACCCATTCATTTACGGCGGCGCCCAGGAGCGCAACATGCGCGGCGGTACCGAAAACGTGTATGGTATCGTGGGACTCGCGAAAGCCCTTGAGCTCTGCTATACACACATGGATGAACACCGGCAGTATATACAGGGCCTCAAAGACTACATGATCGGCCGGTTGAAAACACACATCCCGGATGTGCGGTTCAACGGCGACATCACTCCGGACAACAGCCTGTATACCGTGCTCAACGTTTCGTTCCCCTGCACAGACCTGGGTGATATGTTACTGTTCAACTTAGACATATCGGGCATATCCGCTTCGGGGGGCAGCGCATGCAGCTCCGGGTCGGATATTGGTTCACACGTGCTCCACGCCATCCAAGCCGATACCGGGCGGCCCAGCGTACGCTTCTCATTTTCCAAAATCAATACGAAAGCGGAAATTGATTTTGTGGTCAGTAAACTACGTGAACTCTGTCTGGAGAAGGCTTAATCGTCGTCGTCATCATCACCGGCTGCCAGGTGGTATGCCCCCTGCAGTTCGGATAGTGCGTGCATATCACGCTTAGCACGCGCAGCCTGCATCCCTTTTTCATACGTATCCACCGCATCCGCTTTGCGCCCCAGGGCTTCGTATAGCTTACCGAGGTGGTAATAGGTACCCACATAGTCGGGGTGGTCATTCACCAACGCTTCGTAGTGGTGAAGTGCATCTTCCGTTTGCCCCAGTTTGAGGTGTTCCGTAGCCAAGGCATAGGTTAAGAAGGGGTCGCCGGGGCTTTCCGCCAGGAATTCGATCAGCTGTTGTAATCGGTTGCTCATGCTGCAAACATAGTGATTTTTCGGTTTTATGCAGCACCTCATCGAAGTAGACACCATCCCACCGGATTTTCATAAAGCGTCGGATGATAGCCCCGTGGCCATGTATTTAATTGCCGTTCCCAGGAATAACAAAAGGTTGAATCACAGTGCCATAGACTGATAATCCTTTTTATTGATGGCCATAGATACCTCTTTCAATTCGGTGCAAATCATCCGGACGTTGCCTTTTTTTCTATTTTTGGGGGTATACTCCATTTCCATGAACAGTGCTTTGGGCCCTAGATTGGGCAGTCCCTCCGGGATATAATCGCCTTTCAATGCACCGCCCATCAAACCTACGGGCGTTTCATCCGTTACCCATACCTTCGATACGCCGTCTTCGGTTTCCATTTGGAACCCCTTGCAGCGATAACCGAGTATGGTCTTGCTTTCAATTGGTGTGATTTTCACGTCAGCAGCATCTTCATCGGTAGCTTTCTTCATGTATTGGTCTATCAGCTTTTTATCACCACTGAGGCGCATGGCCGTCTTTTGTTCGCCGTCGTCCATGAACATGATCATACTTTTGAGGTCCATATCCATCACGGCCAGCTGGCCGGATCCCTCACCGGCCTGCACTTCCGTGCCGAAATAGGCAGCATCCGGTTCCAACCAGTACAACACGTTGGTTTCGGCCTGCTGGCTTTCGTCTATTATTGTCATCGTAGCACGATAAGAGAATGTATATGCGTTGGGCACGTCTTCCATGCTACCGCCGCCGAGTAGTGCTGCCAGTGCTGATTGGCGCTTGGCCGCCGCATCATTCTCTGCGGTGGTACCTTTCTCGTCCGTGCTTGCTTTTTCTTTGCTGCCCTTTTCTCCGCCTTCAAACACTTTGTCCAGGGCTTTGTCCGTCTTCTTCTCCGTTTCGCGCTCTACGCGGCGTTCCACGGTCCGTTCGGCAGCCTTTTCGGCCTTTTCGCCCAATTTTTTTAAAAACTGGCCATTTGCTGCGCCCATACTTCCTACTGCCAGCGCCGCCATCAATACGATTGCTTTATAATTCATAATCCACTCTTTTTACATGGTCGTTTCAAACAAACAAAGGTCTCCAGAAAAAACCCGGAATCCAATACACCAAATTAGGTATTTATAGCTCCTATCCGTATTCCAGCAGGCTTATACCGGCACGTGTTCAGCGCAATCTACCCGTAGTTCGGTCGGTGCCAGCGATTGGTTCAGCAATTGGCAGAAGTGGCCTTGTCCGCCGGACCCCGGCCGATAGTGTGAACAGGTGAAGCACATCCGTTGCGGGGTGATGACCCCTACCCTGTTCAGGTGACGGATAATCCCAATTAGACTCAACAGCAGATTTTCCTTATCACCGGCATCCAATTCGTCGAGGGGTGCCCGTAGCTCGCGCGTGAACAGGGAAGTCTGGCTGGCAATGTCTTTCCCTTTATCAGAGAGACGTATGGCATAACTCCTCGTATCTCGTTCGGTATACTCCTTGCTAATCAACCCTTTCTGTTCCAATGATTTAACCGTGTCACTGATGGTCGCTTTGGTCATATTAAATTCCGAAGCCAGGTAGCTCACTTTCCGTTTCTCCTCACTATGGTGCAATAAAAAAATCAGTACCTGGACCTGTATAGGACTTAAGGCGTGCTCCTTACTCTCCGTCCACAGCAATACCCGGAACGCCTGTGCTATGCGTTCTAGAGAAGCAATTATCTTGCTGTCCATGCGCTGGTTCTGCGGATCGAAATCAGAATGGCTCATCCGTCGCAATTTTCCATTTCATAGATATAATAGCCCTTTTCCTTAATGGTGGCCTCCCACAGCGGTCTTACGGTCTCGACATGACAGAACCTACACTCCCTAGACGTGAGTGGCTGCCCTTCCTGTCCCTTACGTACTAAATAATCCCGGCCATAGGTGTGGATAGTTGCCGCGTCTGTTACTTCCACAGGGGCGATGATATCGAAGTGCATCGTGGTACCATCTTTTTTTTCAACGTATGTATCCCAAACCGATACTTGCATATTATCTTGGTTTTGCGCGTCGGGCTGCTATCGTATGCAACCATCCGCTGTTATAAACATCATTCGATTCAATCAAAGGGAAGGGCACCCTTGCAAAGCCAGCGTCGGTAGTCCCTTCCCATCGTGGTAGCCCCGCTAGCCTTTTACATCGGCCATGGATGCACCGAAATTAATGTGCAGCACATTGCCCTGGGGGGTAACCAAAGCAGGAACGGATTTTACACCCGCAGCTTCCGCCTCCGCGATCCGTCCACTGTCATCGCCCAAGTGTACTACTTCCACCTTTTCCGTCCCGATAAGGTTGATGATGTCCTGTTCTGCACTTACACAAACCGGACATCCAGCATGATAAAAAATTGATTTGCTCATCATTGGTTGTTAATTTATCCGACGGCAATATTGCCGGAACAAATATAGTTAGGATTCCTAACAATGCAAATTTTATTTTCAATCCGATACTGATTGGCAACTACCGATCTACCCGGTTATCACTGAGAACGGTGGAGATCTCTTCCACATCCATAAGGACGACACGGCACTAATGCGCAGGCCGTAGAAGCTGCCTCATCCGTAGACCTGCCAGTCCGGAAAACCCACCCACGAGTGCGGCCACTAAGGCTGCCAGAGCCATCATCAGCACAATTCCTAGCGTGCCGGCGGCCCACGGTGCACTCCCGGTGAAGATACCTGCCACCTGGGCAGCCAGGCCCGACCCTGTGCTGACATGTAGGTAAATACCATAACCTACCCACAGCAGGGCACTGGTGCCTGCCGACTGCCAAAAGGCGCTCCGGGCACAGCGCGACAGCCACCAACAGCCCACAAAGCAAACCGGTGCCAAAACCCACCACGGGCCGATAAACGATAACAACGCACCTACTACGAGTATAAAAAGGAACAGCATATCGTGTTAATTTTTCGGTTTCAATATCATGTCCCGTTGCAGCCTCGACGACTGTTCATCCACAGTTTTCATGAACAATAGCGTATCCAAATCGCCATTGGCCCATCGGTCGATCATATTGTCATAGTAAATGCTTCCGGGGTTGCCCGACTGCCCACCGGGATAAAGGCCGTACGCTATCGGCCAATCGTTGTCCAGCTGTACCACCATCCGCCACGAAGGGCCGTGGGTATGCGATGTGGCGTTAACAATGCCGTCGCCACCGCCGGTAACAATGCCCGAGCGCCCGAACGACACGAAATTGGGCACCAGGTGCATCACGTGTGTGTTTTTTACACGGCCCCACGCCCAATCGGTAGCCGACAGCTCACCGTACCGCTTACGCAATGTATCGATGGCCTGCCGGAAGCTCTGGCAGATGATGCCGTCAATCGTCTCGACAGTATCTATTGTGAGCACGTTGTCGAACCATTTGGCACCGGGCTCATTGTTGATGAGCCGGTATGTACGGTCGAGGCTCGGGTATAGCAGCTGTTCATCCCGCGGGAATTCGTCGCCCCAGATGGCGGTGAGCAGCTTGTCCAGCCACGCGTCAAAAATCGTAGCCCCCACTGCATCGGCATTATTCAGGTAGTCCCAGCGGTCGAGCGCGTCGTACTCCACCGTCCGTCTGATGGAGTCGTCGGTAGCCAAGCCACGCATCAGCCGTGGCAGTATCCGCCGGGCATCCACATTGAAGTTATCGTTCTGCAGGCTGCGCAGGCTATCGGCCGTGGCAGCGGTCATGGCTTCCAGCCGCTCATTGATACGGATGGCCCTGCTGTCGTGGGCGAATTGCCAATCAAGGTAGTAGGGGTAAGTGGTATCTGCAGGGAATTGGTTTGCCGAGCTCACAAAGCCCTGTGGTGGATTCTTCACGGTAGGGTTCTGTTCCGGTGGGATCCATCCCTGCCAGTCGTGCGCCGCCAGTGTGCCATCCAGGAGATACTTCCCCTGCCCTTTCCATTTGAGGGGAAGCTTGCCGTTCGAGGTAATGGCGATATCATCACCGTTGCTCGAAAAAATGAAGTTCTGTGCCGGCGCGGTGAAATAGGCCAGTGCTTCGCGATAATCATCGTAGTTTTCGGATCGGTTGAGGTAATAGAACGTCAGCACATCGGCCCCGTCGGTCTCGTTGGCGATCCACCGCATAGCATAGCCTACGGGAATCCGCTTGGTATAGCCGCCTTCAACGGGCTTATGGTACACCACCGGTCCGTGGTGGGTATAGTAGAGAGTATCGCGTAACGGTGCACTGCCCTTTATTCGGAAGGTTTCTACATACATCGTGGTGGGTTTCCATTGCCCATCGTGCCAATACTCGGCAAATGTACTGTCGCGGAAATGGATGCGGTAGAAATCCATCACATCCGAACCGACATTGGTGACACCCCAGGCCACGTCTTTATTGAAGCCGATGATGATAGCCGGCGTACCCGGAAGGGTCACACCATATACATTTACTCCGGGCGCCGACAGCTGCAACTGGTACCAAATAGATGGCAATGTGAGTTGCAGGTGCGGGTCGTTGGCCAGGATGGGCAGGCCCGTGGCCGAACGCACACCTCCCACAGCCCAGTTGTTGCTACCCACTTCGGGCCGCGGTGCCGGTACCGAGAATGCGAGCAAGCTGCTATCAGGCATGACGGCCACCTCGTGTGGTACCGGCGGAACTGCCAGCGGATCGAAATTCCATGGCGTTCCCGGCGGTACAATGGGCGACGCCATGGCGGGGTACGCTGGGAAAAGGTCGGCCACCACATCGGCCCCGTACCTGGCCAGCACCTCGGTGAGCCGGTAGTCGTTGCTGCCCCCATTCAGCGTGCTGCGCATATTCATCAGCATCAGGATGGACTTGTAGGGCGACCACGGCTCCGGCCGGTAGTTCAGCAGTTTGTATTCAACGGGCAGGTCCTTGTAGGTCAGCTGGTCGATGTAAGCATTCACACCGGCAGCGTATGCCTCCAGCATCCGATGCGCTACGGTGTCGGCTGCCAGCCGCTCGGCAATGGTGGCAGCAGACCGCGCCATACCCAACCGCCTATTGAAGCGGTCGTACTCGAGTGCAGCTCCACCCACCACCTCCGTAAGGCGGCCTGCCGCAACAAGCGTATAAAATTCCATCTGCCACAGCCGGTCGCGCGCAATCACATACCCCTGTGCAAAATAGAGGTCGTCGTCATTCCGGGCAAAAATATGCGGCACCGCATTATCGTCGTACCGCACCACCACGTCGTCGGTGATTCCGGACAATACAATTTCGCTACCGCCAGACTGCGGCTCTGCTTCGGCGTTCTGCAGGTATCCCTGGAATGGGCTGAGTAACTTACCTAGTGGTGGCAACACGCCCCAAGCATGGTGGAAGCCATAAGCCAATACTACGGCAACGACCAGGGGCCAAAGGTGTTTGATGGTTTTCATTCCGCTATGTGGTTTTGAAAATCATGTCGGGTTCATAATGGCGGCACAACTGAGTTCAAACTTAGTTAAAGTAAGGGAAATAAAAAAATCCAGCCCCATGGAATGGAGCTGGATTATACCGGTATGCTGGCGGATCAGTTTGCCAACGAATTGATGTATGCTGCAATCTTGAGTGCATCTGCCTTGGGCACATGCGGCATCGGTGCCATGGGAGTGGCGTAGCCGGGCCAGTTTTGCGGTTGCGGATTGTAAATCAATTCGACGATTTTCTCGTCCGAATACTTCCGCTTGGCGATATCTGCATACGAGGGCCCTACTTGTCTTTTATCCGGGTTGTGGCAGGCGATGCAGGTATATTTTGTGAGCAGCCCCTCAACCTCTTTGAAGGTGGGCGCCTTGGCAACTGCTTTTTTCACTGCCGGTGCTTTCACCGCAGCGGCCGCCGTGCCTGACTGCTTTGGCACCACCACAGGCTCCGGTTCGGGTTCCGGCAGCGGGATAGAGCTGTCTTTGGTGCTTACCTCATCCATCGCCAGCTTCGCCCCCTGGGGGACGCTATGCAATGTGTAATAAGCCGTTGGGTGGATAAGCGAATAGAAGCGGTCCTTTTCGCGGATGCCATCCAGCGTGATGGTATGAATATAGTGTTCTTTCAGGCCATCTACGATGATGCGTGCACGCAAGCCATCGGCAGAGACCTTTACGCCTTTAACCGGATGCGATTGCACGTCTACTGGCGGACTGCCGTAAACGGGATGGTATTTATAGGTATAGCTTTCTACATGGTACGACGCCAGGTCATTGGCCGAGGCGGTATCGACCGGGAGCGTGAAGGTGATTTCAAACCCATCGGGCATCGCTTTCACGGTTTGCATCTCAAAGGGTATTTCACCGTTCCATTCCAGCCGCTCCAGTCCTTCGTTGGCATCGCCGGCCGAGCCCCAGCCACGGTTTGTCTCGCCCACGAACAGTGAGCCGTCTGGGGCCCACTCGATGCGCAGCACGCCCGACCGGAAGCCACTACGGAATCCAATAGCAGCCCCCTGCAACTGGCCGTTCACCTCTTCTAGCATCACACGCGACAGCATGCTCATCCCTTGGTCGCCCACCAGTACCTGGCCTGCAAACGGACCGAATACGCCGTCAGGGATGACGGTAGGCTGCGAAGAAGAGATCCCGAGGATGCCATGCGGCAGCCATACGGCTGGCAGCCTGAACTCGCCGAACTCCTGCTTGGCATCGAATGCGGTCTTATACTGCTCATTGATGATATTTTCGGGCTTGATAAAGCGGCCTTGGTCGTTCTTCACCCGGCGTTCGTCCATTTTTGAAACGAACTGCTCAGTAGTGAGCTTCACGGGCGATCCGGGGAGGCCCGCCCACCGCAAGCCGGCGGGGTGTCCCATAAAGTCACCTTTGTTCACTTGCCATAGTCCGCCCGAGCCGATCCAGTCGCCCTGGTTTTCTGTATAGAAAAACTGGCCGTTGAGCAGCCCCGGTCCGGCCGGTGAACGCATGCCCGTAGCCCACGGGGTGAGTTTGCCGTCTTCGGTGATGTTTACCGCCCAGCCACGCCACGGCACACGGCTTTCGCCGCGCCACCACTCTTCATCGCCGAAGGCTACATTGCCCGTCACAAAGAAAGACCCGTCGGGTGCAATGATCGGGCCGAACGAATATTCGTGGTAATGGCCCGACAGGGGCCACGCGTAAATCGTTTCGTAAACATCGGCCTTACCGTCGTTGTCGGTATCCACAAGTTTGGTCAATTCGCCCCGTTGGGCGCAATACAATGCACCATCTTTATAGGCCAGCCCGAGTATCTCGTGCAGGCCCGAAGCGAATTTCCGGAAATAGGGATTGCTGCTGGTCGGGTTCTCGATGATATATACGTCGCCACGCCGCGTGCTCACCCCGAGGTTGCCGTTTGGGAGCATGGCCAGGCCACCCACTTCCAGGATGATGCCCTCCGGCGTGCGTACTTTGCGGATCCGGAAATAGTCTTCTTCCTTGGGGCTCTCCTGCGCCGCGAGGCCGGATGCCCACACAAGCGCCACCACCATTGCCGCAATCAGTTTCAGGTATCGTGTCTGTTTAATCTTAGTCGTCATGGTCAAGGGATTAGAAAATGATGGAATAACGGATTACTGCGCTTGCTGGGACGAGCAATTCCTGACCATCCTGCTGGCTGCGGATGAACGGTTTGCCCTTGCCGGCTTCTTCTACCCGGAGGTACCATGCATTGTCGCCGATGAGGAACACACCCTTACCTTGGTCGGTGATGGCAGGCGCTGCCGCCAACCGTACATATAAACCATCGGTATCACCTGCAACGGCCACAGTGCGTGTGAATCCATCGCCCTTCGCCAATGGACGGATCGCATCTTCGACCTGCCGGCCGTACACCTGGTAACGGAATGTAGGTAGGTCTGCCGCATCCACCGCATATCCTTTCGGTTTATAGCCTGTGCCGGTAGTATCGGCGGGCCAGGGCTCACCGGTGGTAGCCAGCCGACCTACTGTAAGTGCGGGCACACCGAAATATAGGGGACTTCCCAGTACGCGCGAGGTGCCGTTGCCGCGGCTGTTCCACATCGGGGTCGCATCCAGGAATCCGCCGCGCCACACTTGGAACAGGCTGCCCTTGTCGAGATCGTACGTATAGTGCACCTGTTCGGGGTGCCCCACCGAGATGGCGTGTACCACGCGGGATCCGCCGGGGACGTCCATAAAGCTGCGAAGCATGGTGTTCACCTGGGCAGTGACCAGAATCGGGTCGGCACCGCCCCACTCGCCCGAAGGGTTAGCCTCGGGCAGGCTATCGGCCGTGAAATTCTTAATCGCCACCCCTCCCCGGGATACCGCAAGGCGCAAGGGCGCCTCTGCGCGGCCACTGCTGGCCCCGGGGGCCGGCAACTGCACGTCTTCGTGGATGACGACGCCATTCAACTCTGCTCGCAGGAGGCGTGCCGGCGCAATGTTGTGCCCTTGGCTGTCGAACCGCGGTGCGCGGAACCGGATGCGCAACTGCTGCCAAATTCCAGGTGCGCGGACCACCTGCTGCCGCGGCGGATACACGCCGGCCTTGGCGTCGGCCAACGCAATGGGATAAGCATCGTGCAAATACAAGGTCGCCTCGGCCCCATCAGCAAGGAGGTAGTCGAATGCAAGCTCGATATCGCCATACGCCGCCGTCGACACCAGATCATCCGGGCGGCCCCTTCGGTCGGATGCATGGGCCAAAATGGCATCACCCGGCGCGGTGACCAGAGCCCGCTGCTTGGACAAGGGGACGGTAACCTTACCCACAGACTCCCAGCCCTTGACGGACGTAGGGAAAACTTGTGCCTGCGCATCCACCGCAAAACTTCCTAATACAGTGGTTAGCACAAAAAACACAGCTGATTTCGAAGCATACTTCAGTAAAATCATGAATTGTTTGTTTTTGTATGTTAAAATTCGGGCGCTAAGATAAATGTTAATCCAATATTTCCATGAAATGTTAACAGGTCTTAACAAAAGCGATGGAAATGCCTTCGATTTTATCCAAGCGACCCAGCACCCGCTCTACATGCAACTGCCGGATTCCGAGCTCTATCGTACAGCGGGTGTCGAAATCCTGCTTCAACACATCGAGGTCTTCCGTTTTGACGATCCGCATTACATCGTTGAGCTGGTCGTACGCAAATGTCATCCGGTATATATCGTTGACTGTCAGCTCTACGATATCGGCCACTGAAAGCGCCGCTTGCGTAGCCGATTTATAGGCATGGATAAGGCCCGGTACGCCCAGCAGGGTACCGCCGAAATAACGGACCACTACTACGAGCACATTGGTCACGTCGTGAGACAGCAACGTGTTGAGGATAGGCCGTCCGGCCGTGCCCGACGGCTCGCCATCGTCGTTGATACGGAAAACGGAGCGGTCGGGTGTGAGCCGATACGCCCAGCAGTGGTGGCGGGCCTTGGGGTGCTCGGCTTTCACCGCGCTCACCAATTCCTTTGCCGTCGCCTCATCTTTCAGCGGATAGGCATAGGCAATGAACTTGCTGCCGCGGTCCTTAAACTGCCCCTCCACAGGCGCAGCAATGGTTTTATATGTATCATCAAATAAACTCATAAATAAGCAATTATCAATACGGATACCAATGCCAAAACAATCCCAACTTTATTGATAGGAGATAGCTTCTCCTGGAACAGATATATCCCCACCAGGGCGCCAAGTGCGATGACACCTACGTTCATGCCGGTGAAAACGACGGACGGATTATCGGGCACTGCCCGATGGGCTTTCATGTAAAATAAGATATTGGCAAAATTGAACCCACCCAATACCACCCCCCAGAAGATGGCATGCATGGAGAATTTCTTGCGCAACACGATGAGGTGGTACGCCAGCAGGGCGAACGCAGCAACCATGGCCAGACTGAAGACCACAAGCATAGACGTGGTGTAGGGTACGCCGGTGTGCTGTGCCACGTGCTTGAAAAGGATATCGATAACGCCGTACCCGAAAAACACGATCATGGGAAATATCCATACCCGGTGGTTGGGGCCGTACTGGTTCCTGCCCTTGTGCCAGCCGATGCTACACAAGATGCCCGCGACACCGATGGCAACCCCTACCAGCTTACCGGCCTGCGGCGACTCGTTGAACAGCCAGAAGGCAGCAATCAGTGTGATGAATAGCGAAAGGCGTTGTGCCACCTCGGTGCGCACGATGCCCGCATAGCGGATGGAGGCGCTCAGTGCCAAAAAAATGCCGGGCAGCAGGATAGCCAGTGCACCGTATAGCGGCCATGGCACAACACCGGTATAGACGGGCGACAATTCGGGCTGCAGGAAAAACCATGCGCTGCATACCGCAACTGGATAGTTCCACACGATAAGCTGTGTGGTATCCACAGCATAACGCCGCGCCAGCTTCAGGATAACAGAAACAGTGACACTGCAAAGGACACTGAACAATACATATACCATCGTTGCACTGCTTAGGGGGGCAAAGTTAGCAATACTTCCCGTACAGGGCAGATTCGATTTGCTTTAACACGTATCTTTCGCTAATTTTGCGTCCCTAAAAACGCAGACGATCCCATGCAGATATCCAAGACATACAACCCCAGGGAAGCCGAAAGCAAATGGTATTCCTTTTGGAAGGAAAATGGCTTTTTCAGGTCAGTACCCGACGAGCGGGAGCCTTATACCATCGTGATGCCTCCGCCGAACGTGACGGGCGTGCTCCACATGGGCCACATGCTCAACAACACCATCCAGGATGTATTGATCCGCCGGGCCCGCATGCAGGGAAAGAATGCCTGCTGGGTGCCGGGTACGGACCACGCTTCCATCGCCACGGAAGCCAAGGTAGTAGCCATGCTTAAAGAGCGTGGTATCAGCAAAAAAGAACTAACACGTGAACAATTTCTTGAGTATGCATGGGAGTGGAAGGAGAAATACGGCGGCATCATCCTGAAGCAGCTGGAAAAGCTTGGGGCCTCCTGCGACTGGCAACGGACGCGGTTTACGATGGACCCTGACCTGTCGGACGCGGTAATCGACACATTTATCCGGCTGTACCGCAAAGGGTACATCTACCGTGGGGTACGGATGGTAAACTGGGACCCGCAGGGCCGCACGGCGGTATCGGACGAAGAAGTAATACGCCGCGAAGTGAACCAGACGCTGTACTACGTCCGGTATGCGGTGAAGGGAGAGCCGGGCGATATACCCACCTACCTTACCATTGCCACCACACGGCCTGAGACCATCATGGCCGACAGTGCCGTTTGCATCAATCCTAACGACGAACGCTGGGCCCACCTGAAAGGGAAAACGGCCATCGTGCCGCTCGTGAACCGCGAGATACCCATCATCGAGGATGAGTACGTGGACATCGCCTTTGGTACGGGCTGCCTGAAGGTAACGCCGGCGCACGATCTGAACGACTATGAGCTGGGACAAAAACACAACCTGGAGGTCATCGACATCCTCAACGACGACGGAACACTCAACGATAAAGCGGAGATTTTAGTGGGCGAAGACCGCTTCAGCGCACGCAAGGCCATTGCCAAGCTACTCGACGAGGCGGGCTTACTGGAAAAGACGGAGCCCTACACCTCACAGGTGGGTTTTTCCGAGCGCACGGATGCTGCTATCGAGCCGAAGCTTTCCATGCAATGGTTCTGCCGTATGCAGGAGCTGGCCAAGCCAGCGCTAGACTACGTGGTGAATGGCGACGTGAAGCTCATCCCCGACAAGTTCATCAACACCTACCGCTACTGGATGGAAAACATCAAAGACTGGACCATCAGCAGACAGCTATGGTGGGGGCAGCGCATCCCGGCCTGGTACAACGCCGAAGGCGAGTGGGTGGTAGCCAAGACGGAAAAAGAGGCGTCTGAAGAGTTTATTGCACAGGGAAAAACCACCGACGGCCTCCGGCAGGAAGACGATGTGCTCGACACGTGGTTTTCCTCGGGTCTGTGGCCGATGTCGGTATTCGACGGCACAAGACACCCCGACAATGCAGATATCAACTACTACTACCCTACCAACGACCTGGTCACTGCACCGGAAATCCTGTTTTTCTGGGTGGCCCGTATGATCATCTTTGGCCACGAATTCCGCGGCACCCCCCCCTTTCGGAACGTTTACCTCACGGGTATCGTGCGCGACAAGCTGGGCCGTAAGATGTCCAAATCGCTCGGTAATTCGCCCGACCCCATCGAGCTAATGGAGCAATACGGCACCGACGGGGTGCGCGTGGGCATGCTCCTCTCCTCTCCTGCCGGCAACGACCTGATGTTCGACGTGGCCTACTGCGAGCAGGGGCGTAACTTCGCCAACAAGATCTGGAATGCCTTCCGCTTGGTGAAGGGCTGGGAAGTGAGTGGCGAAACAGCCTCTTCCGCACAACGCGAGGCCGCCGTTTGGTTCGGCCACCGCTTCAACCAGGCGCTTGCCGAAATCGAAGGCCATTTCGCCAACTACCGGATATCAGACGCCTTGATGGCGACCTACAAGCTGGTATGGGACGACTTCTGCTCGTGGTACCTCGAACTGGCGAAACCGGCTTACCAGCAACCTATCGCTAAAGGGGCTTTCGACACTACTGTCGGTTTTTTCGAGTCGGTGCTTAAGCTTATACACCCGTTTATGCCGTTCATCAGCGAGGAGCTATGGCACGATGACCTCTTCGGCACACGGGCGGCACATGACTGCTGCATCGTGGCCGAATACCCCAAATGCAGCGAGTACGACAGCAAGGTACTGGCCGACTTCGCAGTGGTACAGCACGTGGTATCGGAAATACGGAACCTCCGCAATGCCAAACAGCTTTCGCCCAAGACCACGCTGCCGCTGGCCATCCACGCCACTTCAGATGTAAATTATGCCCGCTATACCGAGGCACTGGAAAAAATGGCCAATGTATCGGATATCCGCTTCACAACGGAAAAACCGGCAGGCTCAACGAGCTTCCTCGTAGGCAAAGACGAATGTTATGTGGATATCGCTCAAAACATCGATGTACATGCCGAAAAGGAACGGATCGCAAAAGAAATCGCCTACCTCAACGGCTTCCTGAAATCAGTGAACGCCAAGTTGGCCAATGAACGGTTCGTGCAAAATGCGAAGCCCGACGTTGTGGCCAACGAGCGCAACAAGAAAGCGGATGCCGAGGCCAAGCTCCAACTCCTCACAGAGAATTTGGCAAGCCTTTAGTTATTTGCGGTTTTCTACGTAACTTTGGCACCCGAACATGAGCAAGAGCGTCGCTTTCTATACCCTTGGATGTAAGCTGAATTTTTCAGAAACGTCTGCTATTGGTCGGATTTTCCAAAATGCTGGCTACAGACCCATCCCTTTCCATGACCCTGCTGATATCTATGTTATCAATACGTGCTCGGTAACAGAGAATGCCGACCGGAAATGCCGTAAAGTGGTACGCGAAGCGCTCAGCCATTCCCCCGATGCCTACATCGTGGTGGTGGGCTGCTATGCGCAGTTGAAACCACGCGAAATTACCGAAATACCGGGTGTAGATATGGTACTCGGTGCCGCCGAAAAGTTCAATATCATTGAGCATATCAATGAATTAACAAAATCAACTGAACCGATTATACATAATGCCCCGATTGCCGAGACCAATGTATTCATCCCCGCATTTTCTGTGGGCGACCGGACCCGGACGTTCCTGAAGGTACAGGACGGCTGCGACTACTCCTGCACGTTCTGCACCATCCCGTTGGCACGGGGTGCCAGCCGGAGTGGCACCATTGCCGACATTATGAAGCAGGCGGAAGATATCGGGGCTTCGGGCGTCAAGGAGATTGTGCTCACCGGGGTGAACATAGGCGATTTCGGCATCCGGGATGGTGAACGCTGCGACCGGTTCATCGACTTGGTGAAAGCGTTGGACGAGGTGGAATCGATATCACGTTTCCGGATATCCTCCATCGAGCCTAACCTCCTTACCGACGAGGTCATCGCGTTCGTGGCACAATCCAAGCGGTTTGTGCCCCACTTCCATATCCCGCTGCAGTCGGGTTCCAACCGGATACTCGGACTCATGCGCCGGCGCTATAAGCGCGAGTTGTATGCCGACCGCGTAGCACGGATTAAAGCGTTGATGCCCGACTGCTGTATTGGCGTGGACGTGATTGTCGGCTTCCCCGGCGAAACGCGCGAGGACTTCCTGGAAACCTACCAGTTCCTCAACGAACTGGATATTTCCTACCTGCATGTATTCACCTATTCAGAACGCGAAAACACCATTGCCGCCCAAATGGAAGGTGCCGTGCCGGGGGCACAGCGCGGCGAGCGCAGCAAGATGCTCCATATCCTATCGGAAAAGAAACGGCGGGCTTTCTACCAGACCCAGCTAGGTAAAGAGGGCGACGTGTTGTTTGAAAGTGACGTCAAAGACGGATACATGCACGGGTTCAGCCGCAATTATGTGAAAGTACGCACGCCATACGACCCGCTACTGGTGAACGAAACCGTTACCGTGAAATTTACCGAAATCACCGACCAGGGTGAAATGGATGTCGAGGAACTGCCGGAGGTACTCGTGCACGAGGGGGACGTCAGCACTCAGCGAATGCATGCCTCGGATTAGATGGCTACAACCTAGCTAATACGATACTCGGCAAATCGTCGATATCCCAGCTGATTCCCACCCTTTTATCGCATAAGGATACGCTCCCCAAAGGATACTACCACCCCGTTTGACATACTACAATAGTGCACCGACATATATCGATAGCGCGTTGTTGTCTTACAAAAGCACGCTGTGATAGGTCAAAGGGGCGTTATTTTTTCGTAGCGTTTAGAATGGCTCACGGAGATGTAAGCCATAGTTTCCCTAACGGCCGTCATTGCCGTTTGAGATGAAAACATTATCTTCGGCTGCATGACGATCTTGCTGGTAGAAGACGACACCCGCATCAGTGATTTTGTAATCAAGGGTCTGGAAGAAGCCGGGCACACGGTAACCCTGGCCGCCTCGGCCGAGGTGGCCAGGACATACATCAATGAGCAGGAGTGGGACATCATCCTTATGGATATCATGTTGCCGGGGATAGATGGCGTACAGCTTACGAAACTGATTCGTTACCGACGAAACCAGACCCCTATCCTCGTATTGAGCGCACTGGACTCCGCAGACAACAAGGTAGATGCCCTGGATAGTGGGGCTGACGACTACTTGGTAAAGCCCTTCCATTTCAACGAGTTGTTATCGCGAATAAATGCGTTGATCCGACGTGCTACGCTGGCACACCGGTCTGACAGGGAGGGGCTAAGCAGCGGACCACTACTGGTCAACGTGGACGAACACCGGGTCACGGTGCACGGTGAACAGGTTGATCTTTCGCCAAAGGAATACAAATTGTTAGTCTATTTCCTGGAACATCCGAACCGGGTTATCGCGCGCACCCAGCTACTCCGCGCGGTGTGGGGCATCGACTTTGAAAACAGCACAAACGTGGTGGATGTGTACATTTCATACCTTCGTGGCAAGATCGAACGGCCTGGGACCAAATTCATCCATACGGTAAAAGGGGCCGGATATCTCTGGAAAGCACCTACCCATAATCAAGACCAATGACCCTCCGCAACCGGCTTACGCTCATTTCATCACTGACGTTCGGCGTGGTTTTCGCGTTCGCAGGGTTTGTGGTTTACTACACGTTCCAAGTCACGTCCGAACGTATCATTTTCAGTGAGCTGCAGAAAACAGGCTTGCTATCGGCCATGTTTTACCTCGATGAAGACGAATTATCGACACGCGAACATAACCGTATCCGGGCTGATTTCGAAGCGGAAATGCAGCAGACCGACGTAAAGGTATACGATGGAGAAAATCAACTTCGATATGGAAACGGCCAATCGACGGTACAGGTAACAACGGCCACGCTCCAGCGTGCCCGGGAAGAAGGCCGACTGCAATTCAGGACGGGCGAAAACTATTTTTACATCCTCCATTACCCGGATAACCAAGGGGATTTCGTCGTAGTCGTTGCTTCGAGCAACACATTCTTCCTCTCCCAACGCACGCAACTGTTGGCCATGATGGGAATCGCACTTGGAACCGGGCTTATCATCATTTTCTTACTGAGCCGTTGGCTTTCCCGGCTTGCTTACCAACCGATCTCTTCCGTCATCGATCAAGTGACCCGACTGCAAGCAGACAACCTCGATACCGCACTGACGCTTCCACATGCGAAGGACGAGCTCCACGACCTCGTCAGCACGTTCAATGGCTTATTGAGCCGCCTGGCCGATACCTTCGTGATCCAGAAAAATTTCATCAATTACGTGTCCCACGAGTTTAAGACGCCGCTGGCCGCCATTACCGGAAACCTGGAAGTGTTCGGCAAAAAAGACCGCACACCCGCCGAGTACCATCAGGTCTGCCAAACCGTGTTGGTACAGGCCTCGCAATTGGAGCGTATCCTGAACAACCTGATGATACTGGCAGGCCTCCGAGACGATCCCTTACGTAATGCTACCTACCGTGTCGACGACATGTTGTGGGAAGTGCTGGACCGGATATTCGAGCGCTGGCCCGCTGCGAAACAGCTGATAAAGGTAAATATGTCGGTTTCGCAGCCGGAGCAGTTAATAACCACAGGCAACGGCAACCAACTGCAATTGGCGGTGTTTAATCTCGTTGACAACGCCGTTAAATATGCAGACGGCCGCACCGTTTCAATCAAGCTCGACCAGCGTGGGCAATCCCTTCGGCTCACCATCAAGGATAACGGCCGTGGCATTGCCGCGGAAGAGCTGGCGTCTGTATACCAGCCCTTTTACAGAGGCAGCAACATCGGCGACACCAAGGGAAGTGGCATCGGCCTCTCGCTCGCCGTACTCATCTGCAAACAGAACGGCGTGGCCTTTTCATTGACGTCCGAAGCGGACCGCGGGACAACCGCCATGCTGGAGTTTGGTCAACTCTAATCCCCCGTTAAGGCCATTCTAATGTTGCGGGATTACCTTTGCCGCAATACGATCGACCATGTGCTATAAAAACGTGAAAATAACGGTATTGGGTGTATTGTGCTGCTTTGCCACCACCATCCGTATCCAAGCAGCCTTGCCAGACACGTTGATGCTGCACCCTGCGGAAGCCGAGGTAATCTTTCTGGAAAACAACCTGAAACTATTGGCAGGGAAACTGGGAATCGATGAAGCGAAAGCAAGGGTTATCCAAGCCAAACGTTGGCCAAACCCTACCCTTTCCATCGGCGAAATCAACGGATGGGCGAACGCGGGATCGGAAAATCTCGGACGGCTAGCCGGTAGATGGGGCAACCATGCCCAAGTGGCCGTTGATATCGAACAATTGATCCAGATCGCCGGAAAACGGAGAAAGCTGATCGCTATTGAAGAGACGGGGCTACGGCTAGCCGAACAGGAATTTGACATACTGCTGCGCAGCTTACAGGTCGAATTGCGTGCCCAGCTCGCATCACTACGTCATACACAGGGCCGCGTTGTTATCTATGAGCGCGTGTTAGCGGAGCAGCAGCGGCTCTTGAGCGGCTACGAACGGCAACTGAAGCAAGGGAATGTGGGGCGCGGGGATTATGTGCGTTTGAAAGCGTCTGTGGTAACATTACAACGTGCGTTAGACGATGTCCGTGCGGAAAACCGCAACGTGCAACGGGCACTGAGAAACCTCCTGGGGTTTGCTCCGCCCCTGGCCGTTAAGGTGACCGGAGAACGGCCAATGACACCGCCGGCCTCGATTATCAACGCACTGACGGCCGACACAATCGCACAATGGGTTTATCAATACCACGCCGCGCTGCAACCCCTGCAGACGAACATCACCCAGGCCGAGCAACGACTGCGTTTACAAAAGGCAAATCGTACCCCGGATCTGACGGTTGCAGTGGGGTATGACCGCGGGGGAAGCATTATGCGCGACTTTATCGGCGTTGGCATATCCATGGACCTGCCGCTCTTCAACCGCAACCAAGAGCAGATCAAGGTCGCCCGCTTGGAAGTGGAACGGCGGCGGCTGGACCTGGAATACACACGAAACCAAGTAACCGGTACAGCGATCGGTGCGTGGCAGGACCTGCTAGCCACCGTTAAGCGCGCCGAGCAGCTTGGAGGGCGGTATAACGCAGACATCGACACCGTCTTACAGGGATACCGCAACAGCTTTAGCGAACGGAACACCAGCTTACTGGAATACCTCGATTTTCTCGACGCATACCTCGCCACCAAAGACCTTTTGCTTGAAACGGATAAGCAGCTTTTAACCCAATACGAAACTCTCCGATACTACGTCGGGGACCGGCTCCCGGCACTAGAATAACGAAAAAATAAACTCATGAATTGTAGGTCAATAACATACCGCTGGATTTTGCTGGCTTTCGTGGCCATAACCGCATGCAGCCCCGGCCGACAACCGGCAGTGGAACAGGCAGAAGCATTTTGCCTCAGCGAAAACTTACGTAATGAATTGGTTGTAGACACCTTGCGGGAACGAGCCGCGACCCAGCACATCCAGCTGACCGGAGAAGTCTCGTATAATCCTGAAAAGGTGGTGCAGTTTGTAAGTTGGATAGCTGGAGTCGCTGTAAAGACGAACTTTCTCCTCGGCGACTATGTAAAAAAAGGACAAACACTCGCCGTCATAAACAGCCCCCAGCTCCGTACGCTACTTGCCGAGCAACAACGTCTCGAGTCCCAGCGGAATGTACTTGAACGTGAATACGTGGCGGCACAAGGGATGTTTGACGATCAGATTACGTCCGAACGGGAATTACTGGAAGCCAAGGCTACACTCGATGCGCTCCATGCCGAGCTCGCTTCGGTGACAGCCAATCTCGCGTTATTCCACCCCGACACTGAACAGGGGCTTTTCGAAATCCGTGCCCCAGCGGACGGTTACATTGTCGAAAAAAACATCAACCCCGGCACCCCGATTAACGAGGGCGACAACCTATTTACCGTATCCGGACTCGATGATGTGTGGGTGATGGCCAATGTGTACGCTACCGACATGCAGTTTGTACGAGCAGGCATGGATGTGCAGATACGCACCTTGGCATATCCCGGGGCGGTATTCCATGGGCAGATAGCTGCGCTACCACTCGTATTTGACAAGAACGAGCGTGTACTAAAGGCCCGTATCACCATCGGGAACGACGGGCTTCGGCTCAAGCCCGGCATGTCTGCCGATATCACGGTTGAAAAGCGCAGCGACGATACCGCCGTCGCACTACCGGCCGATGCTGTAATTTTTGACGACAACCAATACTTCGTGGTGGTGTATCGCGGCGATTGCGATCTACAACTCCGGCGTTTTTCCTTCGCTGCGCGCAATAGCGAATGGTATTTCGTGCGAGACGGGCTGGAAGCGGGCGAACGCGTAGTGACCAAAAACCACCTGCTCATCTACGAAAGGATTAAAGGATGAACAAAATCGTACAAGGGATTGTATCCTTCTCACTGAAGAACACATTCATCGTTTTCTTTTTCACGGCCGTGCTATTCGGTGTGGGCGTGTATTGTCTGGTACAAACCCCCATCGAGGCGTACCCCGATGTGACCAACACCCGGGCCCGGATCATCACCCAGTGGCCCGGCCGAAGCGCCGAAGAGGTCGAGAAGTTTGTCACCCTGCCCATTACAAAGGAGGTGAATACGATTCCGCGTAAAACGGAAGTCCGCTCCATATCCTTATTCGGCCTTTCGGTAGTAACCGTACTCTTTGAAGATGGCGTGGATGATTTTTTTGCCCAGCAGTATGCATCCAACCGGTTACAAGGGATCGACTTGCCCAGCGGCGTATCGGCCGATATTGAGCCGCCCTCCGGTGCGACAGGCGAGATTTTTAGGTATGTGGTGAAGAGCGATCTGCCGATCCGCGAAATAACGGCAATCCACGATTGGGTTATTGAACGCGAACTGGTAGCCGTTCCGGGGGTAGCGGACGTGGTGAGCTTCGGCGGAGAGGAAAAAACCTATGAAATCAAAATCAACCCGACCGAGCTGGTCAACTACGACCTATCGCCACTGGATGTCTATGAAGCGGTAAGTAAAAGTAATATCAATGTGGGCGGCGACGTGATCCAGCGGGGCGACCAGGCCTACGTGGTACGGGGTGTGGGGCTGCTTGATAAAATCGAAGACATCGAAAACATCCTTATCACCGTCAAAGGCAGTACGCCGATACTTGTTAAACACGTGGCACACGTGGAAATATCGGCTAAACCGCGGCTGGGGCAGGTCGGCTTACAAGACAACGACGACCTCGTACAGGGTATCGTCATCATGCTCCGGGGTGAAAACCCCGGTGCGGTTATCACACGCCTGAAAGCCAAAATCGATGAATTGAACGACCGGATCTTACCGGCAAATGTTGAGATCGAACCTTTTATCGACCGCACGGAATTGGTAGATGCGACGGTAAACACAGTTACCAGAAACCTGACTGAGGGCATCGTATTGGTATCGGCCATCGTGTTTATTTTCCTGTTCAACTGGCGTACCACCGTAATTGTAGCGTCGGTCATCCCGTTATCGTTCCTGTTCGCCATCATCATGCTACGCATCCAGGGGTTGCCGGCCAATCTGATTTCGATGGGTGCGTTGGATTTCGGCCTGCTTCTGGAAGGCACGCTGGTGATTGTAGAAAGTGTCTTTGTGGGGATGCGTAACCGCGCGAAACGCATGGGGATGGAACGATTCAACAACACTATCAAACTGGGCATCATTAAAAAGAGTATATCCAGTGTGGCTACGTATGTATTCTTTGCTCAGCTCATCCTGATCGTAGCCTTGCTACCCATATTTTCCTTTCAGAAGGTGGAGGGGAAAATGTTTGCGCCGCTCGCATTTACGTTGGGATACGCACTACTGGGTTCGCTCCTACTCAGCCTGACCTACGTGCCGGCCATGTGCAAGGCGCTCCTCCGGAAAAACATCCGGGAGCGGGAGAATAAAGTTTCCAGGGGATTCCATCTCGCTGCCACATGGCTGCTTTCATGGGGCCAGCGTAGACGTAAACTCGCGCTGGGCGGCTTTGCCGTATTGCTCGTCGTCTGTGTGGCACGCTTCGTTTTCTATGGGTCGGAATTTATCCCTAACCTCAACGAAGGGGCCATCTATGTACGGGCTACCTTACCCAACAGCATCAACCTCGATGAATCGGTGGAGCTGGCCCAGGCCATGCGCCAGCAATTGCGCTCCTTCGAAGAGGTCGAGTTCGTGATGAGCCAGGCCGGGCGGCCCAACGACGGGACCGACCCCACGGGGTTTTTCAATATCGAATTCCACATCCAGCTCCACCCCGAATCCGATTGGACACGGCGGATAACCAAGGACCAGTTACTTGGCGAAATGCGGGAAAAACTGGAAACATATCCCGGCATCAATTTCGGCTTCAGCCAACCCATCCAAGACAATGTGGAAGAATATGTCGCAGGGGTAAAAAGCGCCTTGGTCGTGAAGATCTTCGGTGACGACCTTTACCAATTGGAAGACCACGCCGGGCAAGTGGAACGTGTACTCGCCACGGTACCGGGTATTACCGACCTGACCGTCTACAAGAATATCGGCCTTCCGGAACTGCGCATCCAGCTACATGACCATAAAATGGCGCGCTACGCGGTAAACACGGCCGACGTGCAGGCCGTGGTAACTATGGCTATCGGCGGCCAGGCTGCCACCCAGTTTTATGAAGACGAACGTATTTTCGACGTACGTCTGCGGTTTCAGGAAACATACCGCGATGACGACGTCAAAATTGGAAATATCCTCATCCCTACTATGGATGGCAAATCCGTTCCGTTGCGGGAAATAGCAACCATCGGATTCCATACCGGCCCGGCGTTCATCTACCGTGAGGGGAGTAGCCGTTACATCGGCGTGGGCTTCAGCATCGAAGGCCGTGACCTCGGCAGCACCATTGCCGAGGCGCAGCGACGGGTATCCGAAACCGTCAATATCCCACGCGCGAACAGAATCGTTTGGGCCGGCGAATTCGAAAGCAAGGAACGGGCGACCCGCCAACTCGCCTTGGTGGTACCCGTGGTACTCCTGTTGATCCTCTTCTTACTGTATTTCAATTTCGGAAACTACAAGGACACGCTCGTGGCGGTGGGTGCTATCCCTTTTGCCTTTATCGGTGGATTTATATCGCTATGGGCTACGGGAACGGTCTTTGGCATATCGGCTGGGATTGGCTTTATTATCCTTTTCGGGGTGAATACCATCAGCGCCATCATCCTGGTGGCAGTGATGCGTTCCAACCTGCTGCAGAAAAAGATGCCGTTGCGGCAAGCCATACAGCTGGGGGTCGAAAGCCGCATCCGGCCCGTTGTCATGATTGCGTTGATGGGGTCGATGGGCCTGCTTCCCGCGGCGCTCTCAACCGGTATGGGATCTGAAATCCAGAAACCGCTTGCCATCATGATCGTGGGCGGATTGCCCATCTGTATGTTGCTATCGTTCACGGTTTTGCCACAGCTCTTCTATTTGGCATATCGGCGGAGCCATGCACCGGAATAAGCGAGCGCATCACGGATTGGTGTTATTAATTGAATCGCGCTCAGCCTTTCGGGCTTGTTTGCGGAAAAACCCACGGAACAGGAAGTTATGCTGTAGCGCTTCCATGTTCTGGTCGAGCTTCTCGGTACTTGTTTCGAGGTTTATCAATGTCTGCCTGATGTTTTCAGCGGCTTCCGGGTCGTTGAGGAGGACACCGATGGCGTTATCCTTGTCATCCAGCTTGCCGGCAGTTTGGTTGAGGTTACTCACCAGTGCCGACGCTGTTTGGGTGATACCCTGCAGCTCAGCCACAGCACCGCGGAGGTTCGCGTAGACCACGGTATCCGTCAGCAGGTCGTTGATCAGTGTACCTTCGGCATTCAGCTTGGTGGTCAACTGGTTGAGTGCTGCCGATGCCTGAGCCGTGTTGGCGGCCGTTTGGTTCAGGTTGCTGATCATCTGCTTGACCTGGAGAGCCATCAACGAGTCGGTCAACACCGCTCCCATTGTGCCTTCGCCACGCGCGATACGTCCGCTGATTTCGCCGAAGTTACGCGTAATCTCCACGAGGTTCTCATTATTGACCTGCAACGTGGCCATCATGGCATCCAGGCCGCCGGCTTCCGCTGCCTGTAGCACATCACCGTCCTCGATGGCCGGCACATCACTGCTCCCCCCCTTGATGACAATCAGCTTGTTGCCGATGAAACTTTCCGATCCGATTTCGGCCACGGCATCTTTGCGGATGTACTCGCGCGACGACGCCTCGATAACCATCGCTATTTCCACATCCTGCAGGTTCTTAAAACGGATGCTTTTGATCGTTCCGATTTTGACACCCGAAAACCATACGTTGTTGCCCGGTTTCAGTCCGCTGACATCATCAAAAACAGTGGTTACCGTAACGGTCTTTGAAAAACGGTTTTGCTGTCCGCCGAGCACCAGGATGCCGGCCACCAGGATGATAATCCCGATCAGCACAAACAACCCAACAATCACCGAACGTCTATTTTCACTCGCACTCATAGTTAATTGATAAAATTGTAGTCATGAAACGGCTTTACGCGGCCGTCGTCTGTATCAAAAATCTGATCGAAACTTCCCTCACGTTCAAACCGGCCATCCAGCAGCATCACGATACGGTCGCCCACGCTTTTGGCACAAGCGAGGTCGTGCGTGATGATGATCGACGACGTCTTGTACTTTTCCTGCACCTCATTGATCAGTCCGTTGATCTCGATACAGGTGATGGGGTCGAGGCCGGCGGTCGGCTCGTCATACAGCATGATCTCGGGCCTCAGGATCAGCGTGCGGGCAATCCCGATACGCTTACGCTGTCCGCCCGACAGCTCTGAAGGCATCTGGTTCAGCGTATGCAATAACCCTACCCCATCTAATACGTCTTCCACTTCATAGTTAATTTCCTTTCGCGAAAGGTGGCGTTTGTTCCTCACGAGCGGGAACTCCAGGTTCTCACGTACGGTCATACTATCATACAATGCACTATTCTGGAAGGAAAAGCCGATTTTCAGCCGCAGCTCCTGCAACGCTTTCTCATCGAGCTCATCCACATGCTCGCCCAGCACCTCAATGGTGCCCGCGTCGGGCTTCAACAGCCCCGATATCAGCTTGATAAGCACCGACTTACCAGTGCCTGAGCGCCCCAATACCACAAGGTTCTCACCATCGAACAGATCCAGGTCGACTCCGTGCAGCACATGCAGGTCGCCGAATGATTTGCTCACGTTACGCACGGTGATCACCCGCTTGTCGTAGTTGATATGTCCTCCTGTTTTTAACATTATGCCCGCATTGCTTGGATAATCTGCACAATGAGTATTTCTTCAATAAACACCAGAAACATCGACATGACCACGGCCCAATTGGCCGCACGACCCACCCCCTCGGTCCCTTTCGACGAATGGTAGCCTTGGTAACAGCCCACGATTCCGATCGTAAATCCGAATACGACAGCCTTCAGCACCAACGAAAACACGTCGAGGAAGGTCACCGCGTCGAATACTTGGTCGAAATATACCCGGAAGCTCGTATTTTCGACCTGGTTGACGCTGAGGAATGCCCCCAGCAGGCCTACCGCCGCCGTATAAAAAGACAGTATGGGTATACCGATGGTGGTAGCCAATACCCTGCTCACCACTAGGAATTTGAATGGGTTGGTGCCCGATACCTCCATAGCATCGATCTGCTCGGTCACTTTCATCGAACCCAGCTCAGCACCAATCTGCGAACCAACCTTGCCGGATGCAATCAATGCAGTGACCAGCGGGGCCAGCGCCCGGATGATGGCGATGGATATCAATGCCGGCAACCAGGATGTAGCACCGAATTCGGCAAGAGACGGGCGCGACTGGTTAGTGAATACCACCCCCGTGATAAAGCCGGTAAGCGAAATCAACGGTAGGGATTTCCACCCTATTTCATAACATTGCCTGATGATTTCCTTAAATTCGTACGGCGGGCGAAATACCTCTCGAAAGAACCGCATCACAAACCGGTGGATATTGGCCAGTTCGACGAGGGTGCGCTGTATCTTCTTTTTTACCATCCGGATATTTTGGCTGCAAACTTAGCTAAAATGCTGTTAATTTCCCTATGTAAACGCAGATTTAGCCAAATTGTTCTGCAACTTTAACAACGCAATCCAACCATCTTCCGGAGGCCCGATTAAACCATCGGGGTACAGGCGCAGTCATACCTACACAACGAACAAGAGTGTTTCACCTTTAAAATAGCAGGTCATGAAAACGATTAAAAAAACCGGACTAACGCTACTAACCGCAATTGCTTTCTTAGTAATTGCCGCAACAAGCACCGTGAAAGCCCAGCCCGGCATGAGTGTTTCGTTCCAATTATTTTACGACGAACTGGCACCTTACGGTGAGTGGATAAACGACCCGGAATACGGATATATCTGGCTTCCGGATGCGGAGCCAGGCTTCCAGCCCTATGCTACCAACGGCTATTGGGTGATGACCAGCTATGGAAACACTTGGGTATCCAACTATTCCTGGGGATGGGCGCCCTTCCATTACGGCCGCTGGGCGTATACCGATTATTACGGTTGGGCTTGGGTGCCCGGTTACGAATGGGGGCCTGCATGGGTAGGCTGGCGCAGTGGCGGCGGTTACTACGGCTGGGCACCGCTCGGCCCCCGCATGAGCATTAATGTCCATATCGGCATCCCGCACCATCACTGGGTATTCGTACCTCAGCGCTACATTGCCAGCCCGCGGTTGTACAGCTACTATGCGCCCTACCGCAACCGGGTGCGGATATACAACAACACTACCATCATCAACAACACGTATGTTTACAATAACCGTACGTATGTAAGCGGCCCTCGCCGGAGCGAAATCGAACGCGCAACCGGCAACCGGGTGGCGGTCCGGGAGATCAACCGGGCTTCACGCCCCGGTCGGGCAGCTGTAGATAGCCGCTCTGTCAGCCTTTACCGCCCGGATGTAGACCGCAATAGCCAGTCGTCTGCACGGCCCGCACGCGTTGCAGATGCCTCGACGGTGCGCGCAGCCAACCGTGCAACAAGTGGACGTACAGCCACGGCTCAGACTACAGGAAACAGGGGTACTGCCACGGTTACACGCAGCGCCACTTCGAACAACGCCGATAACCGCAATATACGGTCGGCAAGCAGCCGCAACACAACGGCGACCCGATCAAACAGCAACCGCGAAGCTGTACGTAACAATGGCAGTAGCCGGGGGGGCGGCACAGTAACCGTACCGGCAACCCGTACAAAGGCCACTACGCAGACCACGAATTCGGCGCGTAACGCAAGTAGCACCACCAACCGTGCTGCTACACCTACGGCAAGAACGCGGTCGACATCCAGCACGCAACGGGCAACGCGCCCCACGGTGAACCAAAGCAACCGGGCACCTAGGCAGGCGCAACAGACCACGCCGACACGGACCCGCAGCACTACGGTGAAGAGCCAAACCTCGTCATCGCGTCCGAAAGTATCAACAAGCAGCCGCTCGCAAAATAGCCGTAGCAGTGCGACGCGCAGTAATACTACCGAGCGGAAGGGCTCATCAGGCAGAGGCCGCTAATAAGCCCCCGCCTGAATACCATCATTGAAGCATAACAATAACCCGTCCCCCGATCTGGCGAGACGGGTTATTTTTTTCCGCATAAATCCCTACCTTTGGAACTGTCAAAACCAAATAACGACCATGGATAACAGCAGAAGAAAATTTTTAGGAACCTCGCTAACCGGCGCAGCGATGGCTATCAGCTTGCCCGAAATCGTAAAGGCAGCCATCGCACCGACCGCCGCCGCACCGAAAATCCGGATTACGGACAATGATGTCATCCTGTTTCAGGGCGACTCGATTACGGATGCCGGCAGGGACAAAGAAAACACATCGCCCAACAACAGCCGCGCCCTGGGAGCAGGCTACGCCATGCTGGCCGCCGCCAAACTGCTGCATACACATGGACCGAAACAGCTCTCCATTTACAACAAGGGCATCAGCGGCAACAAGGTACACCAACTCGACGCACGCTGGGATGCCGATTGTATTGCGATAAAACCAGATATCCTCAGCATACTGATCGGGGTTAACGACTACTGGCACACGCTTTCGGGCAACTACGATGGCACCATCCAAGTGTATCGCGACGATTACCGGAAACTGCTCGACCGCACGATAAAAGCACTCCCCAACGTGAAACTGATTATCGGCGAGCCCTTCGCAGTGAACAACGTGAAAGCTGTCACCGATGCATGGTTTCCAGCATTCGACGAATACCGTGCGGCGGCACGCGAGATAGCCAATGAATACGGTGCGGCATTCATCCCCTACCAGCGGGTATTTGATGAAGCCGCGAAAAAAGCACCTTCCTCTTATTGGACCGGCGATGGCGTGCACACAACGCTGGCTGGGGCGCAGTTGATGGCCGAGGCTTGGCTGCAAACGGTTAGGTAATGGGTAATTGATAGTGGACCGAAATGATTAACTCCATTCTGGATAACGACTTTTACAAATTCACCATGCAGCATGCGGTGATCAAGCTTTTCCCAAAGGCACGGGCGAAGTATCGGTTCATCAACCGTGGCGAGCATATGTTTCCACCGGGCTTCGCTTCAGCCTTGCAGGAGGCCATCGCGGAGTTGGCCAAGCTGCAACTGACCAACCGGGAGAAAGACTTCTTTGCAACCACCTGCCCGTACATCGACCCAACGTATTTCGACTTCTTGCAGGGGTACCGGTATGACCCCACGGAGGTGCGTATCGAGCAAAATGGGGGCGAATTGCATATTGCCATTGAAGGCTATTGGTACCGGACCATCCTCTGGGAGGTGCCCATCATGTCGTTGATTTGCGAACTGTATTATGAACTGACCAGCCAAGTGCGGCAGGGCGATGATGAGGTGGCGGAAAAGGCGCGGCAGAAAATAATGCGATACAAGCAGCTGGGCATCACAATCGCTGAGTTCGGCACGCGGCGGCGCCATTCCTATACGGCGCACCGGTTGGTCGTACAGGCGCTCCAGGCAGCCGGCGAAGGTACATTCATCGGCACGAGCAATGTCCACATGGCGATGCTCAACCAAACGAAACCCATCGGTACGCATGCCCACGAATGGTTTATGTTCCACGCTGCGAAATATGGCTTCAAAATGGCCAACCTCTTGGGGCTGGAACATTGGTCTGACGTTTACCGTGGCGACTTGGGCATCGCCCTGTCAGACACGTACACCACGGACGTGTTTTTCACGCAATTCGACAAAAAATTAACAAAGCTATTCGACGGCGTGCGGCACGACAGCGGCGACCCGTTGGAGTTCGCCGACAAGGCCATTGCCCATTATCAGCAAAACGGCATCGACCCCCGCTCGAAGACCATCATTTTCTCGGATGGGCTGGACGTGGAAAAGGTGACGCGAATCGCCGAATATTGCCGCGGCCGGATCGGCATCTCCTTCGGTATCGGAACCAATTTCACCAATGACGTAGGCTTGCCGCCTATGAATATTGTGATTAAGATGGTTGAAGCGTACCCCGAAGAGGCCCACTGGACACCGGTCATCAAACTTTCTGATAAGCCGGGCAAGCATACAGGCGACGAAAACATGATTGCCCTGGCCAAGCAGATCCTTGAAATCCCTTAACCACAATATTTCCCGGATTACGTATGTCACTCGATGTTCTAGGCCAAGCCCTCCATGATTACCTGCGAGGGTCCCGTGGCGATAAGCTACTAACTCACACCAGCTTCGGCGGCATCGAAGAGATGCCCGTGGCCGAGTTTTTCCGGCAGCCTTTTGATTTTCCGGAGCTGGAACATATCGCACTATCGTTGTGCGACGGGCGGGTATTGGATGTAGGTGCAGGTGCGGGTAGTCATGCGCTGCTCCTGCAGCAGCGCGGCATAGACGTCACCGCATTGGAGCGCTCACCGCTAGCCTGCGAGGTCATGCGCGCGCGTGGTGTGAAACGGGTTATCAACGCCGACTTCTTCGAGTACCAAGGCGGACGGTACGACACGCTCCTGTTTCTGATGAACGGCATCGGTGTGGCGGGTAGCATCGATGGACTAACAGCCCTGCTCAACCACTGCAAAACGTTGCTGACCCCAGGCGGCCAACTGCTTTTCGACTCGTCTGACATTGCTTACCTTTATGCCGACGGTACCGTGGATAAACCCACGGGCTACTACGGCGAAATCCAATACCAGTATGCCTACAGGGGTGCACGCAGTGCACCTTTCGGTTGGCTGTTTATCGATCAGGAAACCCTTATCAGCATTGCGCAGCCCTTGGGTTGGGTGGTACAGATCCTTTTTGAAGACGGGCACGACCAATACCTGGCCCGGATGGAGATGATTGAGTGTTAACGTCTGATTTAGTCGATCCACTCGAAGCCAGTATACGGCACCAATACATCCGGCACTTTGATGCCTTTATCCGTTTGGTTGTTTTCCAAAACGGAAGCGACTATCCGGGGCAGTGCCAATGCGCTTCCATTAAGGGTATGGGCCAGTTGCGTTTTGCCACCTTCTTCCTTAAACCGCACTTTGAGCCGGTTGGCCTGGTAGGTTTCGAAATTCGACACCGAAGACACCTCCAGCCAGCGTTGCTGCGCCGCACTCCATACCTCCATATCATAAGTGAGTGCGGAGGTAAAGCCCATATCGCCGCCGCAGAGCCGCAGTACGCGGTACGGCAGCTCAAGTGCCTGCAACAAGGACTGCACGTATAAGCTCATTTCTTCCAGCACGGCATACGATTTATCGGGATGGACAATCTGCACCACCTCTACCTTATCGAACTGGTGCAGGCGGTTGAGCCCGCGCACATGGGCACCGTATGACCCCGCTTCGCGGCGGAAACAGGGGGTATAGGCGGTATGCTTAATCGGGAAATCACTTTCCTTAACGATGGTATCACGGTACATGTTTGTAACGGGCACCTCGGCCGTGGGGATGAGGTACAGGTCGTCCACACCCACGTGGTACATCTGCCCTTCCTTGTCGGGTAGCTGGCCGGTGCCGAAGCCCGAGGCTTCATTGATGAGTATGGGGGGCTGCACTTCCCCATATCCGGCTTTTCCGGCTTGGTCGAGGAAATAATTGATCATGGCACGCTGCAACTGCGAACCTTTGCCTTTATATACCGGGAACCCCGATCCCGTTATTTTGGTGCCCAACTCAAAGTCGATGATATCATACTTGGCCGCCAACTCCCAATGAGGTAACGCACCCTCCGGCAGATCCGGTTGCCGGCCATGCTCCAGCACTACTTCATTGTCATCGGCCCCCACCCCTGCCGGCACCGACTGGTGTGGCAGGTTGGGGATCAGCACCAGCTTTTCGTACAGTTCGGCTTCCACCGCAGCCAGCTCATCGGCCAATTTCTTATGTTGCTCCTTATAGCCGCCCGATTGCGCCTTTGCGGCCTCCGCCTCTTCGCGGTTGCCCTGGCGCATCAGCTCACCGATGCGGCGCGCCGCCGCATTTGCTGCCGCTGCGATCGAGTCGGACTCGGTCTGTACCTGCCTACGGCGTTCATCCAACGCAATCACTGCATCCACTAGCTCCAGCGGCTGGAAGTTGCGGATGGCCAGGCGTTCAATCACTCGGTCGCGGTTTTCGCGGATATAATTAACTTGCAACATATTTTTATTTATTTTGTACCGGCAAAAATAGTAAAAATGCTCTATCTCGTACCCACCCCTGTCGGCAACCTTGAAGATATGACCATGCGGGCCATCCGCGTGCTCAAAGAAGCCGACTTCATCCTCGCCGAAGATACGCGAACGAGCGCTCCGTTGCTGAAGCATTTCGGCATCGCCGGGAAAGTGTTTGCCCACCACCAGCACAACGAACACAAGGCCGTAGCCGAGATCGTCCGCTTCTTGCAAGCCGGCAAAAAGGTGGCGCTGATATCCGACGCGGGCACACCAGCCATCTCCGACCCGGGGTTCCTACTGGTGCGGGAAGTGATCAAACATGGCTTGGAGGTGCAATGCCTGCCGGGTGCAACGGCTTTCGTACCAGCCTTGGTCGCCTCGGGCCTGCCGTGCGACCGGTTCTGCTTCGAGGGTTTTCTCCCGGTAAAGAAAGGACGGCAAACGCGGCTGAAATCCCTCGCCGGGGAAACCCGCACCCTGGTGTTTTATGAGTCGCCCCACCGCCTGATCAAAACACTCGATGAATTCATACAGGTATTCGGCGCAGAGCGCCCGGCCTCGGCCTCACGCGAGATCAGCAAACTGTATGAGGAAACCCGGCGCGGCACCCTACTCGATCTCAAGCTCCATTTCGGCACACACCCGCCCAAAGGCGAGTTCGTGGTCTGCGTACAGGGATACGGTGTGTAACCTACGATTACAGTTGCAAATCCCCGCAACTTTAGCTAAATTTGTGCAAACGAGATATAGGCCGTGTTCAAACCCATTACCATCAAAGATATTGCGCAGGCACTTGATTTATCACCATCAACGGTGTCGCGTGCACTCAGCGACAGCTACGAAATCAATGAAGAAACCAAGAAGCGGGTATTGGATTACGCCGAGCAGCACAACTACCGGCGCAACCCGATGGCGTCCAGCCTGCGCCATGGGCGCAGCTATTCCATCGGTGTGGTGGTATGCGAGGTAGCCAATAGCTTTTTCTCACAGGCGATAGACGGTATCGAATCGGTAGCCTACGGCAAGGGGTACCACGTCATCATCTCGCAGAGCCACGATGCCTACGAGCGCGAGGTGGTGAACATCCAGCACCTGGCCAACCGCGCTGTGGACGGCCTGCTGATTTCCATGTCGGCCGAAACGAAGGATTTCTCCCACATCGTGAAACTGCATGAGCAGGGGCTGCCCATCGTATTTTTCGACCGCATTATCGACACCTTCGAAACACATACCGTTACATCCAACAACAAATCGGGGGCACGGAGCGCGACACTATCGCTCATCGGCCGTGGCTTCAAGAAAATAGCCCATCTCGCCAATGCGCCGCACCTTTCCATCACCTTGGAACGTATGGAGGGGTATGAAGAGGCCTTGGAAAGCAACGGGATACCCCTCGACGAGTCGCTCATCCGCTATTGCCACCACGGCGGCCGTGTGCAGCAGGAAGTGGAAAATGCCGTTAAATACTTCCTCGATCTCGATGAAAAACCAGACGCCATTTTCGTGGCGAGCGACCGGCTGAGCATGGGTTGCCTCAGCGCTTACAATAAATTGGCGCCCGAAGAAGTACGTCCGGCCATCGCCGGCTTCTCCAATTCGGACGTGCTGGACCTTTTCCAGCCCGGCTTCACCTGTGTGCGGCAGCCAGCCTTTGAAATGGGACGGGTAGCCATGGAGATGCTCATCCTGCTGATAGAAAGCCGGTATCCCGTGTACGACTTTGAGAACGTCGTGCTGGATACGGAACTGATCGTACGGTAACCGCCGCCCGGCCTCGCAATTTCGCTTTTTAAACCGTACCTTTGCGCCCATGATTAATGTATCGAATCTTTCGCTCCGCTACGGTAAGCGGGTATTGTTTGAAGACGTCAACCTGAAATTCACCCCCGGCAATTGCTACGGCATCATCGGTGCCAACGGTGCGGGCAAATCCACGTTCCTCAAGATCATCTCGGGCGATGTGGACCCCACGACTGGGTCGGTAAGCTTCACGCCCGGCGAGCGCATGGCGGTACTCAAGCAAGACCACTACGCATTCGATGAGTATTCGGTCCTCGAAACGGTAATGATGGGCCATCAGGAGCTCTATGACATCATGAAAGAAAAGGATGCCATCTACGCCAAGGAAGATTTTTCGGATGCCGACGGCGAGCGCGCCGGTGAGCTGGAGGCCAAATTTGCGGAAATGGACGGCTGGAATGCTGAGAGCGATGCAGCTACATTGCTGAGCAACCTGGGCATCGATGAGAGCCTACATTATAAATTGGTAAAAGAACTGGACGGCAACCAGAAAGTACGCGTACTCCTGGCCCAGGCACTTTTCGGCAACCCAGACATCCTGCTGCTCGACGAGCCCACCAACGACCTGGACATCCACACCATCGCGTGGCTGGAAGACTTTCTGGCGGGCTACGAAGCTATCGTGTTGGTCGTATCCCACGACAGGCACTTCCTCGATTCCGTGTGTACCCATGTAGTCGACATCGACTTCGGCAAGATGACCATCTATACAGGAAACTATACCTTCTGGTACGAATCGAGCCAACTGGCCTTGAAACAACGTGCCGACCAGAATAAGAAGATGGAAGACAAGGTGAAGGAGCTGCAGGAATTCATCCGCAGGTTCAGTGCCAATGCGTCGAAATCGAAGCAAGCCACCAGCCGGAAAAAAGCACTCGAAAAGATCAACCTGGAAGAGATCAAACCTTCCAACCGTAAATACCCGGCCATCATGTTCAACACGATGGCGCGGGAAGCCGGCGACCAGATCCTGCACGTGGAGAAACTCGGTAAAACACTGAATGGGGAACCGCTGTTCAGCGACGTTAATTTCATGGTAAACAAGGGTGACAAAATTGCCATCCTTTCACAAAATAGCCTGGCCACCACAGCGTTATACGACATCCTTACTGGGCGCGACGGCGATTACGCCGGCAGTTTCAAATGGGGGGTCACGATTAGTGTGGCCGATATCCCGATGGATAACAGCCCGTATTTCGAAGGCAAATCGGAGAACCTGATCGACTGGCTTCGCGACTATTCCGCGGGCGACAAAGATGAGCAGTTCATCCGCGGCTTCCTGGGCAAGATGCTCTTTTCAGGGGAAGAGGTACTAAAAAAATGTTCCGTGCTATCCGGTGGTGAGAAAATGCGCTGTATGTTTTCGCGGATGATGCTGCAACAAGCCAATATGTTGCTGTTTGATGAGCCCACCAACCACTTAGACTTGGAGTCCATCACGGCACTCAACAATGGCATGGTCGATTTCCGCGGCAGCATCCTCTTTACCTCGCGCGACCACGAGCTTACGCAGACTGTGGCCAACCGCATCATCGAGCTGACGCCGAACGGCATCATCGACAAGCTGATGAGTTATGACGACTACATCAGCAGCGAGGCGGTGAAAGAGCAACGGGAAGCGATGTACGCCTAACATACCCGCTTTTAGTGCACAAACAACCCGACGGTAAGGAAAATACTGTGCTGGTAAAAGCCGTTGCTGCCCTGAAATCGGGAGTCGAACTGCTGGAAGCCATAGCCGGCGCTGAACAATAAATCCGAGCCATCCACCAGCATGTGCCCGTAGGTGACGCCTGCTTTGGCTACGAACCCCTTGAAATAATCAGCACCGATGCTGGGCGCATAACCCACATTGGCGAGCACACCGAACGTACCTAAGGGCGATACTTGCGCAATGGGGGCCCTGAAATCCGCGAATATCGGCAGTGTGTTGACCCGGCGGGTAGACCGGCTGCCATCTGCCAATGTACCCCGGCCACGGTAAACATCATTACCAATACCAAGCCCAAGATATTTACGGTCGAAAAAATTGCGGCCAAATGCAAATTGGAACTGGTACCCGTGCATCACGGATTGATCGCCGGTGGTGGCCATTCCGAAAATGCCGCCTGCCTGCAACAGCGTATAGGTGCCGCGGCGCTGCCCATGGGCGGAGAAACACATGCACGCCATTACAAATACGGCCAGTAAGGTATATTTCTTCATCATAATTCTTTAATAGAGAATCTTGTAAACCAACTCCTTCAACAGATCGCCCTGCTCCAGGTTGACCGCGTTCAGTCCTTTGGATTTCAAATCATATTCGCGTAGATGGCTCATGATATCAAACGTCTTCCGCCTATTGTAACTACGGGCGGCTATATCATATTCTCTTGTGAAAAACGGATGCACGCCCAGCTCGCGCGACAGTGCTTGGGGCGACTTATCCGGCAAATAATGGTACTTCAGCACTTTGGTGAAATAGCTTCCCATGGCACCCAATACCACAGGCATCGGGTTGCTCCGTGGATTGGCTGCAAAATAATCCACGATACGGAACGCCTTGACTACGTCCCGTTTAGCCAACGCTGTGGTGAGCTCAAAAACATTGAAATCTTTACTGATACCGATGTTGCGCTCGATGTCTTGCACGGCAATCTCCTGTTCTTTGGGCACATTAAGCATGAGCTTGTCGAGCTCATTGACCACTTTCGATAGGTCTGTACCGAGGTATTCGGCAACCATGGCCGCCGCTTGCGGGTGGATGCGCCAGCCCCGGGTGGTTACATAGCTATTTATCCAGGGTGCCACCTTATCGTCATACAGCTTTGGCGACTCCAGCACAACCCCGGCTTTCTCGGCCACTTTATAGACCTTCCGCCGCTTATCGAACTTACCGTGCTTATAGGCCAGCACGAGTACCGTGCTTTTCATCGGATTCTCCAGGTAAGCTACCAGCAGTTCGTCTTCCTTCCATTTCAGGTTCTGCGCCTCCTTGATGATAATCACTTGATAGTCGCTCATCATCGGATAGCGCCGGGCTGCACTCACAATCGTAGCGAAGTCGGTGTCCTTGCCATATAGCACCGTTTGGTCAAACCCCTTCTGCGCCTCTTCAAGCACGTGGGTTTCTACGCAGTCGCTCACCAGATCGATAGCATAAGACTCTTCACCGTGCAGCAGGTATACCGGCACGAGCTTCCGGGCTTTTATATCGGCTATGATTTTATTGGTATCCATTCTTTCGCTATCGATTTAGCACGCGGGCGGTGCGGATTTTACGCAGCTCTGCGTTCCATCCTTTCGCGTTGCCAAATTACACATTTAAACCCTACTTTTGCAAGATGTTCAAACCCATACCGCTCAATTTGCCAGCTTATGCTGCCAACATCCAACGGGACGGCACGAAGCTACTCATATTTGATGAATTGCGGAAGAAACAACTCGTGCTGACACCAGAGGAATGGGTGCGCCAGCATTGGATACACCACCTCATACATGTGAAACGGTATCCCCGTTCGCTGATTAAAATCGAAGGTGGCCTCACACTCAACAACATGCCGAAACGGAGTGATTTGGTGATATACGATACGCAGGGCTCCAAAATACTGTTGGCCGAATTCAAAGCACCCTCGGTCAAGATCACCCAAGCCGCTTTTGAACAGATTGCCCGTTATAATATAGTCTATCGGGTACCGATTTTATTGGTAAGCAATGGCCTGCAGCACTATTACTGCCGTATCCATTTCGAAACCGGGCGCTTCGAATTCCTTGCCGAGCTACCCGATTATGACTGCTGACCCACAGTGATGTGCAATAGGCCAACCGACAGGGTGGCAGTGTATATATGCGGCATTTTGGCAGACAAACAGCAACTATCACTGATGGCGCGATGTTTGTTTAAGGCACAAATACCACGCAGGTATTTAATATTCCAACGAAATCACATATCTTAGCAATATAATAGAACAAAAACCATGAGTATTGATAAAAACGAATTCAGGAAATACGCTATAAAGCACCACCGTATCGGCAGCCATCATGTAGACGGTTTTATCGGTCGGGCAGAACGCAAAATGCCCACATCGCTTACGCCGTATATTATTGAGGAACGACAGATGAATGTTGCCCAGATGGATGTGTTTTCGCGGTTGATGATGGACCGCATTATTTTCATGGGCGACCCGGTGAGTGACCAAGTGGCCAACATCATCCAGGCACAGCTCCTGTTCCTCCAATCGGCAGATGCCCAACGCGACATCCAAATCTACATCAACTCACCGGGAGGCAGCGTATACGCCGGATTGGGTATTTATGACACCATGCAGTATATTACCCCCGACGTGGCTACGATCTGTACCGGTATGGCCGCATCTATGGCGGCTGTACTCCTCTGTGCCGGCGCGAAAGGAAAACGTGCCGCATTGACCCACTCGCGGGTGATGATACACCAACCTTCAGGGGGCGCCCAAGGGGTGGCCGCTGATATGGAGATCAACCTCCGCGAAATGCTGAAATTGAAGAAAGAACTATACGATATCATTGCACTCCATTCGGGCAAAAGTTACGAATGGGTAGAAAAATCGTCAGACCGCGATTATTGGATGGTTGCTGAAGAAGCAAAAGAGCATGGTATGGTGGACGAGGTACTGACATCCAAAAAGGAAAAATAACTATGGCAAAGACAACAAGGGAAGTGACCTGTTCTTTCTGCGGAATCCGGAAGCAAGACGCAATGATGCTCATCGCTGGCGATGGGGCGCATATCTGCGACCGCTGCATCGCCCAAGCCAATGAGATATTGGTCGAGGAGATGAACCTTCGTAAAAGCAAGGCCCTTCAAACGACACTGAAACTCATTCGCCCTATCGAGATCAAGGAGCACCTTGATCAATACGTCATCGGGCAAGACGATGCCAAGAAGGTGATGGCCGTAGCGGTGTACAACCACTATAAGCGACTGAACCAGAAGATGGACAAAGATGAAATCGAGCTAGAAAAATCGAACATCATCATGGTGGGTGAGACCGGAACGGGCAAGACGTTGCTTGCCAAAACCATCGCCAAAATCCTGAATGTTCCATTCTGCATCTGTGATGCCACGGTATTGACGGAGGCGGGGTACGTGGGCGAAGATGTGGAAAGCATACTCACGCGGCTCCTGCAAGCAGCGGATTACGATGTGGCCGCTGCCGAACGTGGGATTATCTACATTGACGAGATTGACAAGATAGCCCGAAAAAGTGACAACCCATCCATCACGCGCGACGTATCCGGAGAAGGTGTACAGCAAGCGCTGCTGAAAATCCTCGAGGGTACGATCGTGAACGTACCACCCCAAGGTGGGCGCAAGCACCCCGACCAAAAGATGATCGCCGTGAACACCAACAACATCCTGTTCATGTGCGGTGGTGCATTCGATGGCATCCAGAAAAAGATCGCTAACCGGCTGCGTACACAAACCATCGGCTACAAGGTAAACGCCGATGAAATGGAAGTGGACGTGAACAACCTATATAAATACATCACGCCGCAGGATCTCAAGAGCTACGGACTCATCCCCGAGCTCATCGGCCGCTTGCCGGTACTCACGTACCTCAACCCGCTCGATAAAGAGACACTGCTGAATATCCTTACCGAACCGAAAAATGCACTGATTAAACAATATCAGAAGCTATTTGAATACGAGGATGTGGAACTTAAGTTTGACGATGACGTCTATCAGTTTATCGTAGATAAAGCCAATGAATTCAAGCTCGGGGCGCGGGGGCTCCGATCTATCTGCGAGGCGATCATGCTAGACGCGATGTTTGAAATCCCATCCGATAAAAACGAGCAGAAAACGCTGTATATCTCGCTCGAATATGCCAAGCATAAGTTCGAGAAGTCGGATCTGAAGAAGCTGAAAGCAGCATAACGTTTCTCCCCCCGCCGCAAACGGGGGGATTTTCATTTTTACGCCCATGGCAAAAGACAAGAATACCCCAGCAGAATCGCCCATCAAACCAGGCTTGAAAAACAAGGAAGATATTGTGGAAAACTGGTTGCCGCGATATACGAACCGGCCGTTGGACGAATTCGGCAACTACATCCTGCTGACAAACTTTTCCAACTACGTAAAACTCTTTTCGGAGATGCACGGCAACGCCCCCATCCTTGGGCTGGATAAGCCGATGCAAAGTGTAACCGCCGAGGGGATTACCATCATTAACTTCGGGATGGGTAGCCCTATGGCAGCTACCATCATGGACCTGCTCTCGGCCATATCGCCAAAAGCGGTACTGTTTCTGGGCAAGGCGGGAGGGTTGAAAAAGAAAAACAAAATCGGTGACCTGGTGTTGCCCATCGCCGCTATCCGTGGCGAGGGTACGTCTAACGACTATTTTCCGCCCGAAGTGCCAGCACTGCCCGCTTTCGCACTGCAGAAAGCAATTTCCACAACCATACGCGACCATTCTCTCGATTACTGGACGGGGACCGTTTATACCACTAACAGGCGCGTGTGGGAACACGACAAAGAATTTAAGAAATACCTCAAAAGCATTCGGGCCATGCTGGTCGATATGGAAACCGCTACCATCTTTTCGGTAGGCTTCGCCAACAAAATACCAACCGGGGCCCTGCTGCTGGTGTCGGATCAACCCATGATACCTGAGGGGGTAAAAACCGCGGAAAGCGACTCAAGCGTCACGGCACAGTTCGTGGAAACCCACCTGACGATTGGCATCGAGTCACTCCGCCAGCTGATCAACAATGGGCTGACCGTAAAGCACCTGAAATTCTAACCCGCGAAACCATCACATCATGTGGCACGACAACATACTGGAAACAATCGGAAATACACCGCTGGTGAAACTCAACCGCATCACCAAGGGCCTAAAGGGCACCATCTTGGTAAAAGTAGAGACCACGAACCCGGGCAACTCCATCAAAGACCGCATGGCGGTGAAAATGATCGAGGATGCCGAGGCAGCGGGACTTCTTAAACCCGGTGGCACCATCATCGAAGGTACGTCGGGCAATACAGGTATGGGCTTAGCGATGGCCGCGGTAATCAAAGGGTACCGCTGTATTTTCACCACAACCGACAAGCAGTCGAAAGAAAAAATCGATGCACTCCGGGCGTTCGGTGCCGAAGTGATTGTCTGCCCCACCAACGTGGAGCCCGAAGATCCCCGCTCCTACTACTCCGTTTCCAGCCGGCTGGAACGCGAGATTCCCAATTCGTGGAAGGCAAACCAGTATGACAATCTCTCCAACATGCAGGCCCATTACGAACAGACGGGACCTGAAATCTGGGAGCAGACCGAAGGGAAAATCACCCACCTGATTGCCGGTGTGGGCACCGGCGGCACCATCAGCGGGGCCGGCAGATACCTTAAGGAAAAAAATCCTGGTATTGTCGTTTGGGGTATCGACTCATACGGGTCGGTGTTTAAAAAATATAAGGAAACGGGTATTTTCGACAAGAGCGAGATATATCCCTACATCACCGAAGGTATCGGCGAAGATTTCCTCCCTAAAAATGTCGATTTCGACATCATTGACCATTTCGAGAAAGTAACCGATAAAGATGCGGCTTTGATGACCAGGGATCTTGCGCGGAAAGAAGGTATCTTTGCCGGCAACTCGGCAGGTGCTGCCGTGGCCGGCCTGCTTCAACTGGGCAGCCATCTCAATGACGACTCGGTGGTGGTAGTCATCCTGCACGACCACGGCTCGCGCTATATGGGCAAGATGTACAACGAAGACTGGCTGCGCGAACGGGGGTTCTTGGAAGATGAGAAGTTGACCGCCCAGACCATCCTCAAGAAGCGTGGCGATGTGCCGCTGGTGATGGCCGATGTGGAACAATCGGTCATCGAGACCTTCAACAGCATGAAGACACTCAACATCTCCCAGATACCGGTAACCCAACAGGGGATGATCATTGGCAAAGTGACCGAATCGGACATCCTCACCGCCTTGTTGGAAAACCCATCGTTGAAATCTGCCCAGGTCCTGGAGATATGCACGGCGCCATTCCCCTTTGTAGAGCTACGCACCTCCATCGACAAGATATCGTCACTCATCCACAAAGACAACCAAGCTGTATTGGTGGAGGACGAATACGGCAAGATTGCCATCATCACCCAGTACGACATCATCAACGCCATTTCTGGATAAAAAAAGTCCTGCCTCGTAGAAAACGAGGCAGGACTTAATACCTGTTGCTTTCTAACCGTGCAGTTTATACGCCTGCTACTAACGTTACTTTAAAGTTGATCTCTTTGCTGATCAGGTCATCGGCTTGGCCGGCATAATTCACGCCCCAATCTTCGCGCGCGATATTGAAATCGGCAGTGGCCTTTACAGCAGTATCGCTAGCTTCCTGGACCTGCGCGTCAAACGTGATATTCTTGGTTACCCCGCGGATGGTGAGGTTGCCCGAAACAATAATATTACCGGCTTCAGCACCGTCTTGTACATTCGTGATCTCAAAGGTAGCATGCGGATGGTTATCCACGTCGAAGAAATCGGCCGACTTCAGGTGCCCTTCCAGCTTGCCTTTGTATTCGCCGTCCAGGTCGTGGTTCGCGATGGTACTGAGGTCGATAACGAAATTACCGCTTACGAGTTTCCCGTTGTCAACAACAAGCGCGCCGGACTCTATTTGCACGTCACCGTGATGTTCGGCACTCACTTTCCTAGCCGTCCAATGCACCATCGACAGTCCGGTATCTACCGTCAACTCGGTGCCGGCTTGAGATGTGGCAGCCTCGGCAACGTCGTCCGATACTTCCGCTCGCTTCCCTTCGGGATTACCTACACACGATGCCAATACCAACGCACCGGCTACCATTAACAATGTTACTTTTTTCATTTTTTTTTAAATTAAGTAATTTAAAGGTTAAACATTTATTCGAGTTATACAGCATATATACTTTTCTTCCAGTTATAGTTATATAGGCAAATCAACAAAGGTGCGCTAAAAATGTTTTCAGTGAAGTTTCGGATCAGCTTGGACACGTTTGATGTCGGCACCGATGGCCCGTAGCCTTTGTTCGATATCCTGATAACCACGCTCGATCTGCTCTATATTGTGGATAACCGATTTCCCCTGTGCGGAGAGCGCCGCGATCAACAATGAGACACCCGCCCGGATGTCGGGAGACGTCATCTCGATGCCGCGGAGCTTGAAAGCGTTATTGAGGCCGATCACAGTGGCCCGGTGTGGATCACAGAGGATGATCTGCGCCCCCATATCTATGAGCTTATCCACAAAAAACAGCCTACTTTCGAACATTTTCTGGTGGATCAGTACGTTCCCCTTAGCCTGCGTGGCCACTACCAACACAATACTCAGCAAATCGGGCGTAAAGCCCGGCCAGGGGGCATCCGCAATGGTGAGTATGGAGCCATCGATAAATGTATCTATCTCATAGGTATCCTGTGGGGGTATGTGAATGTCGTCGCCACGGAGTTCGAACTGTATCCCCAGCTTGGAAAACACCGTTGGGATAATGCCCAGCTCGTGGAAATGTACATCTTTGATGGTCAGGTCCGATCCGGTCATCGCGGCTAGCCCGATAAAAGAACCTACCTCGATCATGTCGGGCAGCATACGGTGCTGGGCGCCTCCCAACCGGTCCACCCCTTCGATGGTGAGTAGGTTTGAGCCGATCCCTGAAATCTTCGCCCCCATACGGTTCAACATCTTACACAGCTGCTGGAGATAAGGCTCGCATGCTGCATTATAGATGGTGGTAGTCCCTTTGGCAAGCACTGCTGCCATCACAATATTGGCCGTACCCGTTACCGAGGCCTCTTCCATGAGGATATAGGTCCCGGTGAGGTTTGTTGCATCGACATTGAAAAAATGCGTGTCGGCATCGTACTGGAAGCGGGCCCCCAATTTTTCAAACCCGAGGAAATGGGCATCCAGCCTGCGGCGGCCTATCTTGTCGCCACCCGGTTTGGGTACGGCGGCACGGCCGAACCTTGCAAGCAGCGGTCCCACAATCATGATGGAACCGCGCAAACCGCTACCTTTCACTTTGAACTCTGGCGACTTGAAATAATCGAGGTTGATATCCTTGGCACGAAACGTATAGGTATCTTTCTGCTGCCGGTTTACCTCTACGCCCAAATCAACCAATAACTCGATAAGCTTGTTGACATCCTTGATATCCGGGATGTTACTGATGGTCATCGTTTCCTCGGTGAGCAGTACCGCCGATAGTATCTGGAGCGCTTCGTTCTTTGCCCCCTGCGGAATAATTTCCCCCTTCAGCGGTTTTCCACCGTGTATTTCGAATGCATTCAATGCTTCTTCTTTTTCTTTTGCGGTTGTTTTTTATTTTTTCCGTTACCGTTTTGCGGGATGCTGCTCCCCCCTTTTGTGCGGCTGCCCGGCGGCGGTGTTTTGAAGTCGAGCTTCGTCAGGACGACGTCAGCAGGCAGTTGCAGTTCGCCATCCGAGAGCTCGCGGAGGTCGGCTATGATAGCCTCATCCTCTACCGAATCTTTATTCCAAGTGAGGTAGGCCATCTTCATGAAATTCGCTATGGAAAGCGTCATGTTCTGCTTCTTTTCCGGGTCCCTCATCATCTTGGCCCGTTCAATCATCCGCTCGATGGTATGGCCATAGTGTTTGTACCGGATGCGGTGCTGCGGGTAGTTGAGCATCTCCGGTTTATGGCGGATGGAACCCTTCTCGGGTACGGGGTACGGAGAGTCCACATCGATTTTAAAGTCGGATATGATGTAGAGGTGGTCCCACAGCTTATGCTTGAAATCAGCCACATCGCGGAGATGGGGATTGAGGAATCCCATCATATCGATGACGACCTGGGCATGGCGGTTGCGCTCTTCCTTGCTGGGCAGCGTGCAGATGTAGTCTACCATGTTTTGCACGTTCCTACCATATTCTGCCAAGATCAGCTTCGGCCGCGTGCTATTGTAATCAAAGTTAATTTCCATAGTTTTTTCGTTCTTATCGCGCTTATCCCACGATACGCAATTTTGCAAATTTAAGCAACAATTGTTTCTGGCCCAATTCTTTGAAGAAAATAGTTGCTTTCACGTCGTTTTTACTCCCTTCCACCTGGATTACCTTCCCGAACCCAAACCGTTCATGCTCAACTTCCATGCCTACTTGCAGGTTGCTGGTGTCGGACGGGACAAACCCTGGCGTGGGCGTATGCGCCTTGGGCAGTAGTGTCCGCGTTTTGGGCATCGTCTTCGGTTTGGGTTTGGTAAAGACATCGCGCTCGCCCCAGGCAGATCGCTCATCTTCAAACGATTCCGCGCTCTCCGCCACCGGCCGCGGCTTGAAATCCAACTCCAAATAAGCCGGGTTGAGCTCATCGAGAAAACGGCTCGGCTCGCAGTTGTTGAGTGTGCCCCAACGGTAGCGTGATGTGGCATAGCTGAGCACGAGCTTTTTCTCGGCGCGGGTTACAGCCACATAGAATAGCCGCCGCTCTTCTTCGAGGTCGCTGCGCGAGTTCAACGAAAGCTGCGAGGGGAAGAGGTTCTCCTCCAGTCCAACGATGAACACGTTGGGAAACTCCAGCCCCTTCGATGAGTGGATGGTCATCAACGACACTGTATCGGCATTAGGGTCTTTGTCGTTATCGTCATTGGTAAGTAGGGCCACATCCTGCATGAATACATCGAGCCCCCTATCTTCGATATCCTCCCGCTCGCTGAACTCCTTGATGCCATTGAGCAGTTCCTGGATATTTTCATACCTGCTAAGGCCTTCCACGGACTTGTCGGCATATAAGTCTTTCAGTATACCCGCATGCTGGGCGATGTGCATAGCGGCATCATAGGCCGTATGGTTCTTGGCCACCACTTGGAAACCTTGGATCATCGTGGCAAACACGCCCACCGGGCCCGCACTCCGTCCATCGAGGTAGGTAGCTGCATTACTGATCACCTCCCATAAGGTCGCCTGCCGCTGGTCGGCGGCGACAAAGATGCGGTCGAGGGTGGTATCGCCGATGCCACGACGCGGATAGTTGATTACCCGTTTCAGGGCCTCTTCATCGTTCGGGTTGAACGTAAGCCGGAAGTAGGCAATCAGGTCTTTGATCTCCTTACGTTGGTAGAAAGAAGTGCCACCGTAAATCTTATATGGGATATTGATTTTTCGGAGGGCTTCTTCCATGGCTCGCGACTGTGCGTTGGTACGGTACAAGATGGCGAAATCGCGGTAGGCACCACCGTGCAAGGCACGTTCCTGGGCGATGGACTCTGCCACAATCTTTCCTTCTTCATTGTCGCTGAACGCGCGGTGCACCTTGATTTTTTCACCGGTTTCATTTTCGGAGAACACATGCTTCTTCAGCTGGTTCTTGTTATTGGCGATGATGCTGTTGGCCGCGTTGACGATATTCTGGGTAGAACGGTAGTTCTGCTCTAATTTAAAGACCTTGAGGTCGGGGTAATCTTTCTCGAAATTGAGGATGTTCTGGATGTTTGCCCCACGGAATGCATAGATGCTCTGCGCATCGTCGCCCACCACACAGATATTCTCGTTGATGGCCGCCAGCTTACGCACGATGAGGTACTGCGAGAAGTTGGTATCCTGATACTCATCTACCATCAGGTATTTAAACTTATGCTGGTATTTGTGGAGCACATCGGGGTATTCCCGGAAAAGCACGTTGGTTTTGAACAGGAGGTCATCGAAATCCATAGCTCCCGCCTTATAACAGCGCTGGGTATAGGCAAGGTATATCTGCCCCAACTGCCCACGGCCGTTGGAGAAGTCGTCGGCCTGGATCTGCTCGTTGCTGTTGTATTCCTGCGCTGAAATAAGGTTGTTTTTAGCGGAGGAAATCCGGTTGTACACGAAGCTTGCGTTGTAAAGCTTGTCATCCAGCTGCATCTCTTTGAGGATACTCCTGATGAGGCTCTTGCTGTCGTCGGTATCGTAGATGGTAAAATTGCGGGGATAGCCGATATGCTCAGCCTCAACACGCAGTATTTTGGCAAACACCGAATGGAAAGTACCCATCCAGATGTTCTTGGCCTCGTCGCCCACCACGCCCGTGATGCGCTGGCGCATCTCTTTTGCCGCCTTATTGGTAAAGGTAAGCACCAAAATATGGAACGGGTCTACGCCGTTACGGACCAAATGGGCTACACGATAGGTGATGACCCGCGTTTTTCCCGACCCTGCACCTGCCACGATCATCACAGGCCCCTCAGTTTGTTCCACGGCAGCCCGCTGCGAAGGGTTTAAACCAGCTAAATAATCCAAAATCCTTTTACGCTAATTATCTTTCTCGATTGCGGTGTAAAGGTACGAAATCTACTGTTAAAATGGCGAATCATCGTTCATGTCGTTCATGCGCGACTGGCGTGTGATGCTTCCCGGCTGGTCGAAGGATGTAGACGGCGCCATACCCGATGAGAACGAGCCGGAGTCGCCGAACGTCGGTCCGCCTCCAAAAGAGAAGTCGTCTTCGAGGTCGGCAAACTTTACGTATTTGCCGATAAACCTAAGCTGAACGGTGCCGGTTTCACCATTCCGGTGCTTGGCGATGATAATTTCGCCGACGCCAGCAGTGGGACGCCCGGCTTCATCTTCGGTGAGGCCATAGTATTCAGGCCGGTAGAGGAACAGCACCATATCGGCATCCTGTTCGATGGAGCCCGACTCCCGCAGGTCGGACAGCATGGGTCGCTTGCTGCCACCGGGGCGGCTTTCCACGGCACGGCTGAGCTGTGAAAGGGCGATGACAGGGATATTCAACTCTTTGGCTACCGACTTCAGTGAGCGGGAGATGCTACCGATTTCCTGCTCGCGGTTGCCCCCCTTTCCGTCGTTCTTACCGTGCATCAGCTGCAGGTAGTCTACAATGACCATCTGGATATCATACTGCGCTTTCAGCCGCCTGCATTTCGCCCGAAACTCAAATATATTGAGGGCCGGGGTATCGTCGATGAGCAACGGCGCCTCTGTAAGGCGCCCGATGCGGGAATGGAGCTGTGTCCATTCGTGGTCGGCCAGATTGCCCTTGCGGAGTTTTTCCTGCTCGATTTCGGTCTCGCCGGCAATCAGCCGGTTTACCAGTTGTACGGACGACATTTCAAGGGAGAATACCGCTACAGGTTTACCGTGGTCTACCGCTGCGTTACGCGCGCAGCTAAGCACGAATGCAGTCTTTCCCATAGCCGGCCGGGCGGCCACGATAACCAGGTCCGAGGGCTGCCAGCCCGACGTCATCCGGTCGAGCTCGGTAAAGCCCGACGGTACCCCTGTGAGGCCGTCAGTGCGGTCGCGCAGCGTTTCCAATGCTTCCACAGCCTCACGCATGATGTCGTCCATCTTGCGCGTATCCCTACGGAGGTTGTTCTGGGCGATATCAAATAGGCTTTTCTCGGCATGGTCCAGCAAGTCGAAGATATCGGTAGTTTCTTCGTAGGCGTTATTGATGATCTCGGTAGAGATTTTGATCAGCTCACGTTGGATGTACTTCTGCGAGATGATACGGGCATGGTATTCGATATTGGCGGCTGAGACGACGCGGTCTGTCAGCTGCGTGATGTAGTAAGCCCCCCCTACCAGTTCCAGGGCCCCCATCCTGCGTAGCTCGGCCGTTACGGTGAGTAGATCGATAGGTGATGTCTTCTGGAACAGGTTATAGATGGCTTCGAAAATCTTCTGATGGGCCTCCACGTAGAAGGTCTCCGGCTTAAGGATATCGATAACCTCGCTGAGCGCATTCTTTTCCAGCATGAGCGCCCCCAATACGGCTTCTTCCAAATCTCCGGCCTGCGGGGGCAGTTTCCCCAATCCACTTACCAAATTATTCAACCGCGTACGGCGCTCAGCATACGAGCCACGGCCGGAAGTGCCTGTTGGATTGGGATTATATTCATTCTGGTTTGTCATTCTTATTTACAACAACGTTTCTCCGTAATCTCTTTAAACTAAAACTATATCGTTGCGGTGGTTTATCACCGGTCGCCATTAAAAAATAGCGTAACAAAAGTATGCAATTTTACCTCCCGCTTCCGCACAAGTTCTGAACAACCTTTTCACATCGTGTTTTTGGCCAGCTCTTTTCCGCTTGAAACACGTACAATTAGCAATATAACTTATTAACACGAATTGTGCAAAAAATGTTAATAAAAGATTATGACCACTGACATCCAACAACATATAAAGATGTTAACAACTTTAACCATTGTTAATGTACCAAAAACCACACCAGTAGAACTTGATTCAAACCACTTTGATTTCGGAACGAATGAGTACCAACTGATTAGCAATTTAGGAGGTCGAAAATACCGAAAAACCATCGCCGCCGCCCCCCTTCACCCGGCTGTCAGATATGCTGCGCAATGGCATAGCCGCTTGCCCACGCCCACTGGAAATTGTAACCACCCAGCCAGCCGGTGACATCCACCCCTTCACCTCCGAAATACAGCCCGGCTACCCGTTTCGCTTCCAATGTTTGTGGCACCAATTCGTGGGTGGCCACCCCACCGCGCATCACTTCGGCTTTATCATACCCTTTGTCGCCGGCGGGTGTCACGGTAAACCGGTGAATGGTATCGTCGATCCGCCTGGCATCCGCCTTGCTCAACGACGCAATCTTGGTAGCAACCGGCAGGAACTTGCCGAGTGATTCCACCAACCGGCGCGAATAAAAATCGCCAAGCAGTTGTCCCACCATCCGGGCTCCCCCGGCCTGCCGCTCACGCTTGATAAGCTCATCGATTGCTTGGTTGGGGAGCAGATCGATAACAATGGACTCGCCCGGCCGCCAGTACGACGACAGTTGGAGTATGGCGGGGCCGCTTAGGCCCCAATGCGTAAAAAGGATATTCTCTTCAAAACTCGCACGCTCGTTATACACGCGGCAGTACACGCTGTTGCCCGACAGGGCCGAAAACCAGCTGGCATCCTTGCCGGTGATGGTAAGTGGTACCAATGCCGGGGCCGTGGGTACCACGTCAAGGCCGAACTGGCGGGCGGTGCGCATCGCGAAATCGCTGGCACCCAGCTTGGCCACGGGCAGCCCGCCGCAGGCCATCACTACGGAGTCTGCGCTAGTGCGCTGTATCCTACCCTCATATTCATACGACACGTCAAAGTGGCCGTTTGCCATTTTCACCACAGATATTACTTTGCTATTCAATCGTATCTGTTGATGCTTCTCCTGTATCAGTTTAACAAATACATCTACTACATCTTTCGCTTTATTGCTTATGGGGAAAAGCTGGCCCAGTGTTTTCTCCTTTCCCGAAATACCGTTTTGTTCGAAAAACCGGATCGTATCGGCCACGGTCCATTGGGTCAAGGCGTGCTGGGCAAAGCTGGGGTTGGCCGATATGAAATTCGCCGCGGAAGTGTACAGGTTGGTATAGTTGCAGCGGCCGCCTCCCGAAATCAATATCTTGGCTCCTGGCCGGTCGTTACGCTCCAACACCAACGTGCGCCGGCCGCGCATACCCGCCTGCACCGCGCACATAAGGCCGCAAGCCCCGCCTCCGATGATGATGGCGTCGTAAGTCATAGCCGTAAGTCGATGGTCCTCCGCTCATCCCAGCTCCGTTGGGCTAGCTCGATGATACGGATCACGTCGCGTGCTTGTTCGGGTTTCACCTGCATTTCGTTCTGGCCGTTGATGGCTTGGTATACATTCTTGTAGAATGCGGGGTAATCACCCTTTTCACTGGCGACATATTCGATGTGTTCCCGGCCGTTTTCCGATATATTGAGTTTCCCCCATATTTCCCGGGGCTCGCGCCCCCAATCCGGGTCGCCCTTAGGTGATTTCCCAGCTTTGAGCGCCGCCTCCTGTGGGTCGATGCCGTATTTCACGAAGGCCCCGCTCTCACCATATAAGGCATACCTTGGCGACGGCTCTTTAACGAGCATGGCGCCTTTGAGCGAAACTTTGAGGCGTGGGTAGTGCAGGATCAACTCGAAATCGTCCACCGCCCGCGCCCCGGTGCGCTGCTTGCGCAGGTCGGCGTTGACAGCCTCTGGCATACCGAATAGCTGGATGGACTGGTCGATGAGGTGGGCACCGAGGTCATAGAGTATACCTGACCCCGGGAGGTCGTCCTCACGCCATGCATTTTCCTTCAGCGTATTGCGGAATCGGTCGTACCGTGCCTCGAAAGAAACCAACCTACCCAGCCGGCCGCTTTCGATTACCTTCTTCACGGTCAAATAATCACTGTTCCACCGTGCATTATGGTGTACGGTAAGTAATCGGTCCTTTTCTTTTGCCAGTGCGATGAGTTCGTCGGCTTGGGCGGAAATAATGGTAAACGGTTTTTCGACCACAACATGTTTACCCCGCTGCAGGGCTGCTTTGGTGAGGGTGTAATGCACATCATTCGAGGTAGCCACCACTACCAAATCAACATCGTCGGCCAGTATAATCTCCTCAACATGCTGTGCTGGCAGCGCCCCGGGGTATCGTTGACTTAATAACTCCCGCTGTTCGGGCCGCCGCGCGGTAACACGGTGCAGCCGCAGGCCGGCCACCGATGTGATTACCGGCGCATGAAACACCTGTCCTGCCGCGCCGAATCCTATCAGGCCTACATTGATTGTTTTGTCCATGATCGTCTGTAATTAGTTACATGCGGTCTGGCACGGCTATACCCAACAACGCCATTGCGCTCGCGATGATGCGAGCGGTAGTAGCAGAGAGATGGAGCCTGAAGTTCCTGACCGCCTCATCCGATGCCTTCAGGATGGTCTCTTCGTGATAAAATTTGTTGTATTGTTTGGCCACTTCATAACCATAATTTGCCACATAGGCCGGACTGAATTCCTTGGCTGCTGCCTCCACGGTAGCGGGATAGTTACTCAACAACTGGATAAGGTCGCGCTCGCTCTCCGTCAGCACCTCGGGCACCACTATTGCTTGCTGTTGTGTGTACCCACCCTTTGTGAGCACCGATTGGATGCGCGCGTGTGTGTATTGGATAAAAGGTCCGGTATGCCCTTGGAAGTCGATAGACTCATTGGGATCGAAGAGGAGCCGCTTTTTAGGCTCCACCTTTAGCAAGAAATATTTAAGCGCCCCCATACCGATGATATCATATAGCGCTGCCTTTTCCGGCTCGGGCAAGCCTTCCGTCTTACCGAGTTCTTCCGTACGCTTCCTCGCGGTTGTCACCATCTCGTCCATCAGGTCGTCTGCATCAACCACCGTGCCTTCGCGGGACTTCATTTTGCCCGACGGCAGGTCGACCATTCCGTACGACAGGTGGAAGAGCCCCTTCGCCCATGGCTTGCCCAGTTTTTCCAAGATGAGGAACAGTACTTTGAAGTGGTAGTCCTGCTCGTTCCCCACCACATAGATAGACTCGTCCATGCCGAAATCATCGTATTTGAGCTGGGCCGTACCCATGTCCTGGGTGATATAGACCGAGGTGCCGTCGCCACGTAGCACCAACTTTTCGTCGAGGCCATCGGCCGTGAGGTCTATCCAAACCGAATTGTCGGGCTTCCGGAAGAAGACACCCTTTTCCAGGCCCTCTTGAATGATATCCTTGCCTAACAAGTAAGTGTCCGACTCATAGTAGTACTTGTCGAAATCGACACCCAGGCGCCCGTAGGTCTGTGCAAACCCATCGTATACCCAGCCATTCATCGTTTTCCACAGTGCGATTACCTCCTCATCGCCTGCCTCCCAGCGTTGCAGCATCTGCTGCGCCTCACGGATTATCGGGGCCTGCTTTTTCGCGTCGTCCTCAGTATGCCCATGCGCCCTCAGCTCATCGATCTCCTTCTTGTATTCCTTATCGAACAGCACATAATATTTACCCACAAGGTGGTCGCCTTTCATGCCGCTGGTGCCGGGGGTCTCACCATTCCCCCAGCGCTGCCAAGCCAGCATCGACTTGCAGATGTGGATACCGCGGTCGTTTACAAGGTTGGCTTTGATCACCTCGTAGCCATAAGCTGCTAGGATCGACGCCACCGAGTACCCCAATAAGTTGTTGCGTATGTGGCCCAGGTGGAGGGGTTTGTTCGTGTTTGGTGATGAGTATTCGACCATGAGTTTATGGCCATTGGCTGGAAATCGGCCAAACTTTTCGTGCATCACCGCTGTTGTAAACAACGAGGTCCAATACGCGTCAGACAAGCTGAGGTTCAAAAACCCCTTGATGGTATTGAATGCGGTAAGCTCGGGCAGCTGCCTGAGTAGGTAAGCGCCGATATCATTTCCGGTTGCTTCGGGCGACTTCCTGGAGAAACGGGTGATCGGGAAAACCACGACGGTGAGTTGCCCATCGAATTCTTTCCGCGTTTCCTGTATGGTTATCTGGTTGTCGGGCAAATCGGCCCCATATATTTCCTTAACTGCTTGCTTCGTATGGTAGGTGAGTTGCTGTTGTATTGTACTTGCCATGTAAGTGTTTAAGCATTAATTTTTTAGCATCGGTATAATGAACAACAAATTTACAGTAGATAACATTTTTTATACTGGTGTATTCATACCGAAAACATATCTTTGCCAAACTTAGACAAACGCCCTATTATATGCAAACGGATGTTAGTCTAATTCGCCGCATTGGCGGCGACAAATTTAGTATTTGGATTAGAAGAAAAACATAAAAGAGATGCAGAGCTATCAGGAGTTTCTTGACCTTAGCGTGGGTTTTCCACAAGATGGGTTTGAAATCATCGATGACGAATTGTACTTCCACGACCTTAACCTGATGGAGATGATCGAGACGTATGGTACGCCGCTCCGGTTTACCTACCTGCCCATCATCAGCAAGAAAATTCAGCAGGCCAAGATTTTATTCCAAACGGCCATCCTGAAGCACAATTACCGGGGTTCGTACAAATACTGCTATTGCACAAAAAGCTCGCACTTCAAGCATGTGGTGGAAGAGGCCCTAAAAAACGACATCCACTTGGAGACCTCATCGGCCTTCGATATGCCGATGATCGACGCGCTGGAGAAAAAGGGCGCGGTGACCAAAGACATCACGGTAATCTGCAACGGGTTCAAAACCTATCAGTACAAGCAGTATATCCTTGATATGTTGCACGACGGCTTCAAGAACATCATTCCCGTATTGGACAACAAAGAGGAGTTCAATATTTACGACGACGAGGTGGAGTTGGACGTACCGTGCAACCTGGGTATCCGGATTGCAGCGGAGGAGCAGCCGGATTCGCCATTTTACACATCGCGCCTGGGTATCCGGATAGAGGATATCCTTGATTTCTACAACAACAAAATCGCTCCGAACCCGGCATTCCGGGTTAAGTTGTTACACTTTTTCATCAACTCGGGGATTTCGGACACTCCATACTACTGGAATGAGCTGGAGAAATACGTCACGCTTTATTGCAAGTTCAAGAAAATCAACCCCGACCTGGATACGCTCGATATCGGTGGTGGCATGCCTTTCAAGGATTCATTGGTTCACGACTTCGACTACGAGTACATGGTCAATGAAATCGTGAACCGCATCAAGCAGATCTGTGCGGTGCATGACGTGATGGAGCCTGATATCATCACCGAGTTTGGCAAATACACGGTGGCCGAGGCATCCGGTATCCTGTACAAGGTAATTGGCCGAAAACAGCAGAACGACCGCGAAAAGTGGCTGATGCTCGATGGATCGTTCATCACCAACCTGCCCGATGTCTGGGCGCTCAACCAGAAGTACGTTCTGGTACCGATCAACAATTGGGATGCTGAATACGAACGTGTGAACCTCGGCGGGATCACTTGCGATGGGCAGGATTACTACAGCCAGGAGGCGCATGTGAACAGTGTATTCATGCCCAAAACACGCAAGCTGCAATACCTGGGTTTCTTCCATACCGGCGCTTACCAGGAAGTACTCAGCGGATATGGTGGCATCCACCATTGCCTGCTACCGTCGCCCAAACATGTGTTGATCCGTCGCAACCGCGACGAAACATTCAACTTTGAGGTGTTCGGTGAGGAGCAGAACAGCAAGCAAGTGCTGAGGTTGTTGGGATACCAGTAGGTTACATGTCGGCCACCGCGTTTATATTTACATTTGAAATACTAAAATAAACGCTTACTTTTGCAACCCATCTGGAGAGGTGTCCGAGTGGCTGAAGGAGCACGCTTGGAAAGCGTGTGTATCGCAAGGTACCGTGGGTTCGAATCCCACTCTCTCCGCCACCCAAAATGAAGCCCGGCAATAGCCGGGTTTTTTCGTTTTCAGGCTTTTGTGAGCTTGCTCAGACAAAAGCAGAAAATGAAAAAGGAAATGAGCGTAGCGAATGGCTTCATTTTGGGTGAAGCCTCCCCCACTCGGGATGGCTGCGGCCTTTGCGTGCGGGGCCGTGCGGCGCAGCCAATCCCTTGACGTCAATCCCAAGTGCGCTTGAGCGAAGCCGGTTAAACAGAAAAAAGAAATGAGCGTAGCGAATGGCTTCATTTTGGGTGAAGCCTCAAATGCGTAAAACGACATTTTGATATTAGGCCTTAATTTCGTCATCTTTGTTCTGTTATGGTTATCGAGCGTACAGACAAAGAAATCATTTTCCGTTTGCCGGTAGACACCGACATCCGAGGTTTGCAACGTATTGTCAATTATTTCAAGTATAAAGAGGCAGTCAAATCAAGCAAGGCGACGGAAGAACAGGCCAACCTGCTTGCTGACGAATCTAAAAAACGCTGGTGGGAAGAGAACAAGCAACGCTTCATTAAGTGAATGTCGTTGTAGACACCAATGAGGCCCAGCCCGCTACGGGCTGGAGCCATCGCATGGGTACAAACACATGACTCTTCGATATTTCTTCGACAGTTGTTCGACTGCTGTTCGAGACTTGTTCGACAATCCTTCGAGAGCGCTTCGACAAGTGTTCGACTGGCCTTCGGGAAGCCTTCGGCAACGCTTCGGGAAAATGCCGAAGCAGTGGCGAACAACTGCCGAACCAATACCTTGCTATATTCAAACCAATCCCGAGCGGTTAATGGACGCTTCGCGCTCCCTCTTCTTACCGGATCGCCTTCGGGATGGCTTGGGTACCTGGTTTGGACTTCGACCGGGCCTATATTGCGCTCCGACTGGACTCCGTTTGGCGCCGCCAGTCTAAGCGCAGTACAAGGCAGCATGGAGCGTAAACTTACCTCCGAAGCCGACCCGAAGCGGTCTCCAGCACGACCCCAGTCCGATCCATACCCTACCCTTTCCCTATTCGAAAGTGCCTTTCTCCCACTATGCATCCGCTTACCCTTCGCTATGGTGCCGCGTTTTGGGCTTTTTACCGAGATATNCGACCCCAGTCCGATCCATACCCTACCCTTTCCCTATTCGAAAGTGCCTTTCTCCCACTATGCATCCGCTTACCCTTCGCTATGGTGCCGCGTTTTGGGCTTTTTACCGAGATATATGCGGGACATATGGGGATAGGCCCCGAAGGAAGAGTAAGGGAAGGTGGGCTGGAGCACGAGATTGGGCAGGCTTTCCCGTGACCGCCGTCAGCAAGGCGTGGTGCTTCCGTTTGCACTTCACCGACAGGCGTACCGGTACCCGAAAGGCTCCGCATCATGGTCGAACCTTCGTGCTGTACTCCGGCCACCCCCTTGCTGCCTCGCTGCTGTAAAACAGCACGCGGAATCCTAGGGGAAAGCCCCCACATCCCCAAGACCACCGCAGCAGTCTGGGAGCGGTCTCGGAGCGGTCCCGAAGCCGTATCCGACACGGCAGTTGTTCTATCGATATATCTATCAGCTACCTTTATACACGTAGTATCCACCGTCTAAAAAGTGAGTACTGATTGGCTTTCTCCGCGGGGTCAGATGAGCATGACCGACCCTTGGCGAAATTTATAGATTGTATTTGCTTGAGGCCATACGAGCCCCATAAGCGTAAATTTTGCTTCATTGATAACTTGATATTTAGGTAAAAAAATAGTCTGAATTAGTTCAATTTCTTTACCTCAATCAGGCAGATTTCTTGATAATATTTTGGTGAAGATTGGACGTGGAGATTGTCCACGCGTTGGATAAAACGCTCCACTGAATATTATAACTCCTTTTTTCAGCCGGAAGATTACAAAGAAGATAATTACTTTTCCGCACAGCTGGAAGACCTATATAACGAAGGCAAGCTCGTCAAACTCGAACCGGACGAAACCAACAAGCTTATCCGTTTCCAGCGAAATCCGGAGTATGACCCGAATGAGTGATAGCGAACATATTTTGATTAACAAGTCATCTTTCGTAAATTTGCTGGTATGAGAATGGTAACATTGGAAATTTTGAATGACAAAGCGATGAACCTTCTGCGTGATTTGGAGCAATTGAAGTTATTGCGTTTCCGTAAAGATTCTCAGCAGTCTTCCAAGCCCGCAAAAAAGACGGTTACTTTCGACGCAATTGCGATCGATACCGTGGGCTTTAAGTTTGACCGAGACGAGGCTAATAAGCGATAAGGTCTTTTTAGATACGAATATTTTGGTCTACTCCTATTCCGTATCAGAAAAGGAAAAGCAAGAAATAGTGCGTAACCTTATTTCCGAAACCGATTCTCACATCAGCACGCAGGTATTAACCGAACTGACCAACACACTCACCCGGAAATTTAAATTACCCTTAAATAGTGCAATAAAGGCAATTGATGAATGTTGCGCAAATAACCATGTTTTTGTAAACAATCCAGAAACGATAAAAGGCGCAATCAATATAGCGGACAGATATGGCTTTTCTTTTTATGATAGCCTTATTATCAGTGCTGCACTTGAGTCAGACTGTAAAGTATTGTACTCAGAAGATTTGCATAACGGGCAGATTATAGAAAAGAAACTTAAAATACAGAACCCTTTTCTGTAGACTTATAACCATCATGTGAACGAATGCCAAATTCTGGCAAATTACGATCAACCCAATCAACGCATCACCCAAAACCGCATTGTGCAGCACTAAAATCGAAGAATATCATTGGAGTGGCGATACGCCATCCGTGTCGGAGTATATCGTTATTAGGCCTACTTGCTCATCCACTGCCGCGGGCGACGTGCTTTTCAATCGGATACTTGCCATTTGTACGTTTCTCAGCACGTTGCCATCCACTGTACCGGATATAAGGAACACATAAGGGAAACTCGAATTGCCTCCGCTCCCGCCCATTCCATAGCGGTGGCGGCAGATCGTGAAGTTGTTGCCGGAGCCTATAATAAAAGGTGCCGTCTGCTCACTTTCCCCCTGGAAGTATCCTGTGAAACCCACAAACAGCCCTCCCCCGTTGTCGGCGTATGCAACGTTCAGCGTAAAACCTTTCTCGCTAACATAGCCTATCGCACTACTCGTGTTGCTATTGATGTGATCCGAAGTATTATTGCTGTTATCCGTCCGCCATGGCGCCAATAGATAGTCGCCGGCGACATGAGGTGGATTATCCCCTGTATACAGCTTAAATCCCATGGCTACCGCCTCATCCAGGTAGGCCTGTGGCACGATATCCGTCAGCTTTTTGTTATTCCCGTTATCTATTTCACCTTTGTCCTTTTTGCAGGCCACCATCAGTACGATAGACAGTCCTAATAATAATGCTGTAGTTTTCATATACCTTTTTTATCAGTTTTTTGCAAATATGATATCGTTAATCCCATCTCTTCCCGGCTCAATGCTCTTGTCTCATCCAATGAGTTGATAGGTCCGGAGGTATGTATTTTACCTACTATCGGAGAAAAACGAAAAGGTCATCAAGGAATGGTTGATGAATTGATAAAAATCCTTATTTCCGGGCTGCAAGCAACGGCTGACAGCCCGGAACCAAGTGTCTACAGCTCCACCGTAATCGCCGAAGCACCGAGATTTCCCAACGCCTGTTGTATGGCGGCTATCATCTCATCGGGCCCGCAGACATAGAACTGCTGGTTGAAATCGCGGATTTTCTCCTTCAGGTAAGCTTCATCAATACGGCCATGGTCATAACCCGCGGCGTTTTCGGCAGTGATGGTGTTGATGAAGTTTTCGCCCAACATATCCGTAAACTCGTCTTTGAGGATGATATCCGCCACGGTTTTGTTGGAGCACAGCAGCTTATTCGCTCCGATAGTCTTATCTTCATGGAGCTGCCGGAAAATGGCGATGAATGGCGTGACACCGGCCCCACCGGCAATAAAGGTTCCCTCACCTTTATATTGGATAGCCCCCCACACATCATGCAGGATCAGCTCATCCCCCGGCTCCAGCAGCCCCAACTGATGGGTAACATCTTGGTGCTCATCATATATCTTGATGGTAAACTCCAGGAAATCCCACGCGTTGAGCGAGGTGAAGGTAAAGGGGTTGCGCTTATCCAGCCAGCCCTCCTTATTGATTGTTACCTCGGTGGCCTGTCCGGGGATAAACGAATAACCACTCGGTTTTTCTAAGCGGAACCGTTTTACATCGTGTGTATCCTGTTCAACGGACAGGATCTTAACAATATGTTTTTCTTCCATGTCTTGTAGTTAAATTGTGTCTCTTGAATAATGAGGCGGCGTTTCTTAATTGTATCGGCAATATACAATTTTTTTCAGCGGATACAACCAAAAACACACCTTATTCCAATCAAACGTATTAACCGTCAATCATTGTACGGAAAGTAAGATTTATCCGTGGCCTTGTTATTTTCTTCGTCGGTGGTAACCGGTGGAGCCAATGGGTCTGTGTGGTACCTTTCATCACCAACAGGCTCCCATGTGCTAAAACGAGTTCGATTTTCTCTTTGCTCCGCTTATGTTTAAACGCAAATTTCCGTTCCGCGCCGAAACTCAACGAGCCGATTGCGCCATTTCTTTTTAGGTCTGCTTCGCCATCGCTATGCCAAGCCATCCCTTCTTCTCCCGAGTGGTACAGGTTGAGTAAGCAGGAGTTGAAACACTCGCCCGTCTCCTTTTCTATCAATACTTTCAATTCCAGCAAATCCGCCGTCCACGGCAATGCGCGTTTCGTGGTGTTGGAATAGGTATATTCATAGGGTTTATCGCCATACCATGCCACCTTCCGCTTGGTGATAATCTTCTTCCCGAAAATAACAGCCTCATCATTATTCCACTCAATCGTTCCGAGCAATCGGTTGAAGTAGTGGTCTGCTTGCAGCTCGGGCAATAGCCTGCCATAATAATTGACGGTTCCGTCGTACGGAAGCCAATTGCTATGTTTATCGAAGGCTTGGTTAAACAAATCCATACCGTTCCTATGCCCCCGGATGCTGCCATGGTGCCCGGTAAGGCCTTTTCAACAGTGCGGTGGCCTCCGGATCGCCGATACATACTTTTTGCTTCGGATCGTATGAAAGGGGGCGGTTCAATTGCATCGACAGATTGGCGAGTATGCAGCTGGCCGACGATATGTGTCCTTCTTCCACATCGGCCACCGGCAAATGGCCGTTCTCGATGGCGGATAGCAGGTTCAGCATGTGCTGCCGCGTGGCTGGGGCGGTATGCAGCTCGATGCGCGGCTCTTCTAAGTCCTCCGGGAATTCTTCCCGTTCGTACACCACGTCCCTCGTTATCCGGTCGCCGTTACCCACGGGGATAAACTCATACTTCATCACACTTCCTTTCAGCGTTCCCTTATCGCCATAGATGATAAATGCCCAGGGATATTCGGGGTCCGTGGGGGTTCCCCAGGTACGGTGCTGCCATACGCAATTCAACTCATCGTATTCGAAAACGGCAGTCTGGGTATCGGCAATGGTAGACTTCCCCCCTTTCTGCACGTAGATGCCACCGGTGGCGCTGACCCGCTTCGGCCAGCCGAGCTTCAGCAGCCACCGCACCGTATCGAACATATGCACGCACATATCTCCTGTAATGCCGTTACCGTATTCCATGAAGGTCCGCCACCAGCTTCCGTGCGGCAAACCGTCGTAGGGCCTCAGGGGTGCCGGGCCCGTCCACATGTCGTAGTCCAGGAAATCGGGAACAGGCTCCACGGGCGGGTTGCCGTTCCGCCGCATGTGGTAATAGCAGCACATCTCCACATGAGAGACCTTGCCCAGCATCCCGCTATCAATTATCCGCTCTTTCGCATCGATCAGGTGGGGCGTACTCCGCCGCTGCGTGCCTACCTGCACTTTCCGGTTATACCGACGTGCCGCACTGACGATAGCCTCGCCCTCCAACACATCTACGCTAACAGGCTTCTGCAGGTAGAGGTGGGCTCCGGCCGCCAAGGCGTCGATAGCCTGCCGTGCATGCCAGTGGTCGGGTGTACCGATAAGGACAAGGTCGAAACGGTGATCGGCCAGCATCTTCCGGTAGTCAGCATACAATGCCGGCACCTTGCCCGACACTTGGCGTTTGCTGACCAGTTTCCCGGCTTCTTCCAGATGGTTCCTATCCACATCGCAAATGGCTACCACCTCTACCTCCCGCACCTGGATAAGTCTGAAGAGATCGCTCTTCCCATACCACCCCGCTCCGATCAGGCCAACCCGGATTGTTTTATCAGGCGCATAGCCGGCAACCGCTACCCGGTGCTGCAGTGCTGATAATGTGAGTGCCGCGCCGGTACCTTGTATGAATTTTCGACGGTTCAGTTGGAAATTTGCCATAATCAATCTGGTTTATTCATCTGGTAACAAAAAACGAAGATAATCATTTCCCATAAAAAAACCCCGGCCCACTTATCGAAAAATGGGGCGGGGATTTAATCATCTTCCCGGGAAAAGATGTCGTCCCCATGGGATTGGGGACTATCAACCTAAACCTAGGCCGAATATAAGCATAATATCTTCCCGTTCCAAAGGTTTTCTACAGAAAATGATATTTGTTATTCCAGTACCTTCAAACTAGTCTCTATAATATGGATGCAGGCATCCAACTGATCTTTGGTGATGACCAATGGCGGTGCGAAACGGATTTTATCCCCATGTGTTGGCTTTGCCAGCATCCCGTTCTCTTTAAGCGCCAGGCAAAGCTGCCACGCCGCATCGGGGTCATGGTGGTCGATAACGATGGCATTGAGTAATCCTTTGCCCCTGATTTCCTTGATAGCCGGGTGATTCAGTGCCCGTACCTGATCCCGGAAATAGCTCCCCAATTCAGCGGCCCGTTCTGTGAGTTTTTCCTCCTTGATCACTTCTAGGGATGCAATGGCCACTTTGCAGGCCAGGGGGTTCCCACCGTAGGTCGAGCCGTGTTCACCGGGCTTGATGCATAGCATCACATCATCGTCGGCCAGTACTGCCGATATGGGCAAGGTACCGCCACTCAATGCCTTGCCTAAGATCAGGATATCGGGTCGCACACCTTCATGGTCGCACGCCAGCATTTTGCCCGTCCGGGCCAATCCGGTCTGTATTTCATCGCCGATGAATAGCACGTTGGCTTGCCGGCACAACGCGTATGCGCTGGCCAAGTAGCCATCGTCCGGCACATATACACCTGCTTCGCCCTGGATAGGCTCAACCAGGAATCCGGCAACATCTGGATCCGCCAGCGCCTCCTCCAACGCGGCCAAATCATTGTATGGGATCACTTTGTAACCCGGCATAAACGGACCGAAACCATCGCGCGATGACGGGTCGGTACTAAAGGAGACGACGTTGAGCGTGCGCCCGTGGAAGTTGCCCGCTACCGTAATGATCTTGGCACGGTTGGCACCGATGCCCTTCTTGTCGTACCCCCAACGGCGTGCCAGCTTGAGCCCGGTTTCAACCGCCTCAACACCACTATTCATTGGCAATACTTTGTCGTAACCGAAATATGCGGTGATGTATTCGGCATACTCACCCAACAGATCGCTATGGAATGCGCGTGATGTCAGCGTAAGCTTTTGTGCCTGCTCAATCAACGCCCCTATGATCTTGGGGTGGCAATGTCCCTGGTTTACGGCCGAATACCCCGACAGAAAGTCGTAATAACGCTTACCGTCCACGTCCCACAGGTACACCCCCTCTCCCCGTTCCAATACAACGGGCAACGGATGGTAATTGTGGGCGCTGTATTGCAGTTCTTTATCAATAAATTCTTGTGTTTTGGATGATGAAGTTGTTTCTATTAATGACATGTTCCAAAGTTAACATACTTTCGCCAAATTGTCGCATACTGCACCCGACAAATCTATTTACATCTTTTACCGTCATCTTATTGTCGTTTTTTCATTGAATCAAAGCAATTTCGGGTTTCAATAGTTATTTTTGCTGACAGTGTTAGTTTTTAATCACACCGTTAGAAATGGGAATAGCAGAACGTAAGCAGCGCCAGCTCGAAGAAGTGCGGGCCACCATCCTCGAACAATCGTGGCAGATTGTTGAAGAGGAAGGTTGGGAGGCGCTGTCTATCCGCAAAATAGCCGACGCTATCGAATACAGTACGCCGGTGGTTTACAAGCATTTCGAAAGCAAGGATGCCATACTCGAAGCGTTCTCGCGCGAGGGCTATTCGCGGCTGGCCGATGCTTTAACGGAAGCACAGGCGTCACAAACTTCACCTGCCCGCCGACTGGAAGCCATTTCGGAAGCTTACTGGCAATTCGCACAGGAGCACCCCAAACATTACCAGATCATGTATGGCCTTGGGATCCCTACCTGCCAGATGATTCGCGATATCCCCGAGATCGGGCAGGTGAGCGCGCTGCTGCATTCGGCTATTGACGACGCTGTCAAATCGGCGGCGGACCATGAAGTAGATATCCACCTGAAAGCGACCACCTTTTGGTCGATACTACACGGCCTTGTAGCTATGACCATGATTGCGGCCCCGGGCGGACCGCAAATGGCACGCCGTACGCTCGACGACGCCGTACAAGGGTTCATCAAGGCGTTGCTCACCTGAAATCGAAACAATATTTATTTTTTATCTTTTCGTATAACTTTAGAATAGAACACATGCAATTACTAGATGCGCTGAACTGGCGTTATGCCACCAAAAAAATGAACGGGGAGCCGGTCCCACAGGACAAGGTCGACAAAATCCTGGATGCCGCACAATTGGCGCCGACCTCATCGGGCCTCCAGCCGTTCAAAATCATCGTGGTTACCAACCGCGAGGTAAAAGCGAAAATCCACCCGATAGCAAACAATCAAAGCCAGATCATCGATAGCTCACATCTGCTGGTGTTTGCTGCGTGGGACAACTACACGCCGGAGCGGATTGATAGCGTATTTGCCCATACCGCCGCAGAGCGCGGGGTACCGGCTGACACATTCGAAGGGTATAGCAACCGCCTCAAAAGCATGTTCGGGAGCCGCACGGCAACACAGAATTTCGAGCATGCGGCACGCCAGGCTTACATTTCGTTCGGGCTCGCCATTGCTGCCGCGGCGGAACTACAGGTAGATGCCACACCGATGGAAGGGTTTGACAATGCTGCGCTCGACGAGTTGCTGGGCCTGCCACAACAGGGACTGAAAAGTGTAACGCTGTTACCACTGGGCTACCGCGACTCCGAGAACGATTGGCTGGTAAACCAAAAAAAGGTACGTATGCCGAAGTCGTTATTCTTATCGCAGATTGCATGACGCATCAGTCAATTCACTTTTTTACGGGCTGTAAAGAAACAATAAACGTTTACAGCTGTAATACAAGAATATCATGGCAACAAAACGAACATTAGGGAAATCCGATTTACAAGTTGCGCCGATTGCTTTCGGCGGCAACGTATTTGGCTGGACACTAGACCAGCAACAATCATTTCATATACTGGATGCCTTCGTAGATGCAGGCTTCAACTTTATCGATACGGCCGACACGTACTCAACTTGGGTACCCGGCAACAAAGGGGGCGAGTCGGAGACCATCATCGGTCAATGGCTAAAACAGCGCGGCAAACGCGATGACCTGGTCATCGCAACGAAATTAGGAGGTGATATGGGCAATGGGAACAAGGGACTCAGTGCCGGCTATATTCACAAAGCCGTCGACGCCTCATTGAAGCGATTGCAAACGGATTATATCGACCTGTACCAAAGCCACTATGACGATCCCGACACGCCGGTGGATGAAACGATGGAAGCTTTCAATGCATTAGTCAAAAGCGGGAAAGTGCGCTACCTCGGTGCGTCCAACCTGTCGGCCGACCGCATCATCCAGTCAAATCGGTTTGCGGCCGAGAACGGACTGCAGGGCTACATCGGCCTGCAACCACTTTATAACCTGTACGAACGGGAAACATTCGAAACCGAATACCTCCCTGCTGTAGAGGCAGAAGGCTTGGCCGCCATCACCTATTACGCGTTGGCCAGCGGCTTCTTAAGCGGCAAATACCGTGGCGAAGCCGACTTCGGTAAAAGTCCCCGCGGTGCCGGCATGAAAAAATACCTCAATGAACGGGGCTTCCGCATCCTGAAAGCGCTCGACCGTGTTTCGGCCGAAACGGGTGCCCCGGCGGCACAGCTCGCGCTGGCATGGCAACTGCATAAGCCGGCCGTAACCACGCCTATCGCCAGCGCAACGAACGAGAAGCAGCTCCAGGACTTGGTCGCTTCAGCAAACCTCAAGCTGACCAGCGAACAAGTGGCCTTATTGGATGAAGCAAGTGCATATTGACAGAAAAATTAAAAAACAACATCAAATAAAATGAAGATCGAAATTTGGTCGGACATCATGTGCCCCTTTTGCTATATCGGCAAGAAGCACCTGGAAAAAGCACTAGCTCAGTTCGATGATGCCGATGCCATCGAAACGGTATGGAAGAGCTACCAGCTTGACCCCCACATCCCGCGTGAGCACCACTATAAAAACACCCTCCAATACTTGGCCGAGACCAAAGGGATGAGTTTGGTGGAGGCAGAGCAAATGACGGCCGGTGTGGCACAGACAGGTACCCGGGCCGGTGTGGTGCTCGATTTCGAACGGGCCGTCGTGGCCAATTCGTTCGATGCACACCGCTTAATACACCTTGCGCAAACCAAAGGGGTTGCCAACGCGATGAAAGAAAGCCTATTTCAGGCACATTTTACCGACGGCAAAGACATCAATAGCCCCGATGTGCTCATAGCCCTGGGCAAGGCGGTGGGTTTAGCTGAGGCAGACATCACCGGAGTACTGGAGAGCGACCGTTATGCCGACGAGGTGGCCCGGGACATCAGCGAGGCCCGAAACATCGGTGTGCGGGGTGTACCTTTCTTTGTATTCAACCGCAAGTACGCCGTATCGGGGGCCCAGCCACCGGAGGTGTTTCTGCAAACATTGGAGAAGTCGTTTACCGAATGGCGGGCTGAAAACCCAAAGATAGTACTCACCGTCAAAGACGGGCCCACCTGCGGCCCAGATGGCCGCTGCGAGTGACCTTCCGAAGTGTCCAACGTGATAAAACACCGGAAATCTGCAGGATTTAAAAACAATTTTCTACCTTTGGTTGTATATAAGCTGTAAATCAAAATCTTTTATCCACTATGGCAACCACCAACAGAAGGAAATTTTTAAAAACAACCCTCGGCTTTTCGGCAGCTACAGTTGCTACGACAGCAATAGGGGTCAATCCGTTAAATGCACTGGTAGGATGCGCATCACCCAACTCCTCCGGCGGCTCGTCGGGAGGAGGTGATGTACTCCAATTTTCACAAGAACCACTCGGTTACGATTATAATGCCCTGGAGCCGAACATTGATGCTCGCACGATGGAAATCCATTACACCAAGCATCATACCGGATACATCGATAAGGTGAACGAGGCACTCAAAGCAGACGAGGTAAGTTATACGACCGCGGAAGAGCTATTCGCCAACATATCAAAACTCTCCACCACCATCCGTAACAACGGTGGCGGCGCATGGAACCATACGTTTTTCTGGAAAGCCATGCGGGCCCCGGCAGACGGAAACGCTCCCGCAGGAGCGCTGTTAGATGCGATTAACGGTGCATTCGGCTCGTTCGACCAGTTTAAGGAAGAATTTGCCAATGCAGGTGCCACCCGTTTCGGGTCGGGCTGGGCCTGGCTGGTGAGTGACAACGGCACGTTGAAAATCGGCTCCACCCCCAACCAGGATAATCCGCTGATGGATGATGCGGAATTCAAAGGCAAGCCCCTACTGGGCATCGACGTCTGGGAGCATGCGTATTACCTCCATTACCAGAACAAACGCGGCGACTACATCAATAACTGGTGGAACGTGGTCAATTGGGACTTCGTAGCCGAGCAATTGAACGGCTAGCAGGTAACGATGGCGCAGAAATAACCATCATCGGTCTGCGCCGTCGTTATTCACCGTCAGACGACTTGGCCACAGGCGACCAGTTTGCGGGGTCTGCACGCCAAGCTTCCAGCAGCTCGATATCCGTATTACGGATATAGTTATGCTTTGCCGCAACTTCGACCAACACGTCGTAGTTACAGAGGCTGATGGTGCGGCATTTGGCTTCGGCAAAATTGGTCTCCGCTTCGGCAAATCCATAGGTAAATATAGAAACCAATCCTACAACGTTACACTCAGCATCACGCAATGCCTTTACAGCCTTAAGGCTGCTTTTCCCAGTAGAAATCAGGTCTTCAATGACCACCACCCGTTGGCCACTTACCACTTCCCCCTCGATCTGATTTTGCCGGCCATGGTCTTTGGAGCTGCTCCGCACGTATGTAAACGGCAGCCCGAGGTCTTGGGCCACCAATACCCCTTGCGGGATACCGGCCGTGGCTACTCCCGATATCATTTCCACAGCGCCGAACTCCTCCTGTATCAATTCAGAAAGTTTCTGGCGGATGTAGGTACGTATAGGTGGGTGAGATAAAGCTACACGGTTATCGCAATAAATAGGCGACTTCCAACCCGAAGCCCATGTAAAAGGATTTTTGGGTTGTAATTTAATTGCTTTAATTTGCAACAATGATTCGGCAACTTTTTGTGCAACCTCATTCATATCATTCATGGCGCAAATCTATAAAATTTATATGAACCAATCGGCCCTTGTTCTGGCAGATTTCCCACTCGAAAACCACCCTAACACCCAACCAATTGACCATCAACGGCTTGATATAGAAAAACTTTTCAAACAGGCTCAAACAGACAAGTCTCCCATCACCTATTTCGTCCAATTGGAAGACCCGGGCGACTATTTCAGCCGTATTAAGAAGACGCTCAAAATAATCAAAGCCGCCGGAGGTGTGGTAAAGAACGGAGCTGGCGATTACCTTTTCATTTACCGGCTGAAAAAATGGGATTTGCCCAAGGGTAAGGTGGATCCGGGAGAGTCCATGAAGAAAGCGGCCGTACGCGAAGTGGAGGAAGAATGCGGCATATCGATTGATTATCTTGGGCAAAAACTCGCTACGTCATACCATACGTACCAGATTAAGGGTGAAGTCGTACTCAAAAAAACCAATTGGTATGAAATGGGTGTGAATAAAGTACCGAAACTCAAACCCCAGCGAGAAGAGAATATCACGGATGCGATTTGGCTTCCAAAGGATAAATTCAATAAAATCCGAAAAAATACTTACCCGCTCATCATCGAGGTGCTGGACACGATTTCCCCGACAGTGGACGTGGATTAGCTCCGGCCATCGACTGCCTTCAGCACGGCTTTCGGGACCAATTGGCTAACGTCACCATTATTCACCATAATCTCGCGGACGATTGTTGAGGATATATGTGACAGCCCGCTACTGCTCACCAGAAACACCGATTCGATATCGGGAGCCAGGGCGGCATTATTCAGGGCGATGGCCTTTTCAAATTCGAAATCACCCACATTGCGCATACCGCGGAGGATGAAATGCCCCCCGACCTGGCGGCAGAAATCAACTGTCAGTCCATCAAAGTGGACAACTTCCACGACACCCTGGTAGGGAGAGAACACCGATTTCACGATGGCTAACCGCTCCTCCGGAGTGAAAAAGCCTTTTTTTGTGGTATTCGTACCGATGGCCACATAGATTTTATCAAAAAGCAACTTGCCGCGCTCCACGATATCCACGTGTGCGTTCGTAATCGGGTCGAAAGAACCGGGGAATACAGCTATTTTCATGTGATTTCCTTTTGTCCAAAAATAGCATATTGTAAACTGAATGGCAAATGAAACCGATTCAACGTTTTAGCAGCCGCGCCACGAACATGGTGTCGGCTTTATTGCGGTAGCCTTGCAGCAGCTCAGCTTGTTGTACGTGGAGTCCATGCGTATCCCGCAAATAATCGATGACCCCCTCATTCTCTTCGGCAAACACCGAGCAGGTGATGTAGACAAGAGGCTTGCCCGGTTTGAGGTACTTTACGGCGTTCGAGGCCAGCTGCTTTTGCAATGCAGCAAATCGCGCTATCGATCCGCTATCGAATGCCGAAAGCATCTCGGGCGTGCGGCCCCACGTGCCCGAGCCGGTGCAGGGGGCATCGAGGATAATGCCATCAAACCGTTCATCGCCCAGCACCGTTGCGGGGTCATCGGTAAGGTCGATGACCCGCTGCCTATATGACGTTATACCTGCTATCTCGAAGCGCTCGTCGAGATTCCGCAGGATGCTGAGGCGCGTATCAGACACCAGCAGGTTGATGCCCGCGCACTGGTCGAGCAGCAAGAGCGACTTGCCACCCGCCCCGGCGCATGCATCCCACCACCGCTCCCCGGCAGCGGCCTCAAAATACGCACCCGTCTGCTGGGACGAATAATCCTGCACCTCATATTTACCCCGGATGTCCGCAATCCGGTCTAATGCCGTACCGTTGGGCAGCGCGATGGCATAGGGAGCCACTTGCCGGTAGTTTGTCCCAGAGCCATCCAATGCCGCAACCACCTCATCCCGGTAAGGGGGCCGTATCCGGATATACAGATCGGGCTGCACAAAGAGACTTTCGATAAACAACCGGTGGTCGATACCCACCGACAGGAACTGATGAAACGGGAACACATCTGCCAATCGGAAACTGGTATTTGCTTCCAGTACCGAGATTTTCTCCTGAAGGCTAGCCCCTATGTGTGCCGCGAGGCCGGGCAAAAGAGCCGTGGGCAGCGTACTTTCGTCGCTGCATAGGAAATCGGCCATGGCAAGCCGCACGGCTATTTCTTCTGCTGCTGCGGCAGCTCCCAGGCGGAAGTAATGGTATACCAGCCGGGAGGCCATACGGCGGTCTCTGCTCCCCATCTGCCGGTTACGCTTGTAAAAGCCCGTAAGGAAGCGGGCCAATGGCGTCCCTTTTTCTTCCGCATATTCGCGAAGCAGGCGCTCAACCGTACGAACTTGCTGCCCTACCCTCTTTTCCAAGTCCATAGAGAATGTTTACTTTACCGGCCGGAAACCACTGCTGCCATATTGCAAAATGGAAATGGCACTGTTTACATATCCCCAAGCAGGGTTAAATTCCCACTTAAAGGCATTGTGCAACCCATCATATCCGGTATCTTCCAGGTGTAGCCGGTAATCTGCACCGTATTCCGCCAGGAGGCTACCGAAATAATACGCAGCATCGTAGCCCTTGTATGCAAATTCGGTGGGGGCTATGCCAAATTCTGTGCGGTACTGCTGATCGAAACGCCTTACATCCTGGCTGTTGCGGTCTACATAATACGACGAGGTAATCCGGGTATGGAGGTCAGCCAGTCCATCTTCTACATCAAAGGCTAACCTCGACCAGTTGGGATGGCCAAACAAATGGATATCGTAAGACAATTCATCCTGTAGCCGCCGCAACTGCGCCAAAATAGGCGATATTTCATACTTGTTGGTAGTTGCCAGTACCACCAGGTTTTTGCCCGCCAGGTGCACACGGCTTTCGAGGTCTGCCTCGTCTTCCACCTCCACCACCGGAATGCTACCATTCTTAAAGCGGCGGATTTCCGTTTTCAGGAGAGGCAACAGCTGCCTGCTCGCATCGTCGGGTGTTTTGTAGAATATCACCGCATCACCTTTCCGGTATTGGTCGGCGATGTGTGCTGCCAGCGCACGCACGTGTATCGGCAGCGGTGCCGTGACGGTCACAAGGTTGGCCAAATTGAATTCCGACGGCATACTAGCCGCCAGTGGCGATACCTGCAATGCCTGGTCGAGCCGGGCATTGAAGCCGAATACCTGTATCTCTTTCGGATATACCGGCCCTACCACCAGAGCGGCCTCTTGCACTTCCTCTAGTTTTGCAATACGTGCATTTTCGCCGGCATCATCGCGGGTGTCGAGCACGTGGAGCTTGAAATTAGTACCTTCACCAGACAGTGCCTCAAGTCCAAGCTCAAACCCCTGGTAGAAATCCAGTGCGAGAGCCGACCGTTTGATATCCGCAGCACTGGGCGCGTGCGGATTAGCTTTATCGAGCTGGAACGGCAAGAGGAGCGCTATCTGCTTCACGTCTACCACCTCGGCTTCCTCAGTCTCCTTCACCGCGTCGTCTTTCTCCGTGGGTGTTTCCGTTTTAGTGGGTACATTACTTCCGGGGCTCCGCAGCACCCGTACTTTTGGCGTACATGCTGCCAGCAGCGCCAGTACCGCTAAACCTATTACAATTTTATTCCCACTCAATAGTAGCTGGAGGTTTCGAACTAATATCATATACAACCCTATTTATCCCCTTTACGTGATTGATTATCTCGTTTGATATCTTCGCCAGCAGCTCATAAGGTAAATGCACCCAATCGGCTGTCATCCCGTCGAGGGAGCTGACGGCACGGAGCGCGACCACATGTTCATAAGTACGCTCGTCGCCCATCACGCCTACCGACTGTATGGGGAGGAAAATCGTACCGGCCTGCCACACCTTATCATACCATCCCGATTCTCTCAGGTTCCGGACATAGATATCGTCAGCTTCTTGCAAAATCCGTACCTTTTCGGAGGTGATTTCTCCCAGGATGCGGATGGCCAGGCCCGGGCCCGGGAAAGGGTGGCGCCCGAGGATACTGGGTGCGATGCCCAGCGCTTTCCCTACGCGGCGTACCTCATCTTTGAAAAGTGCCTTCAGCGGTTCCACCACCTTTAATTTCATGAAGTCAGGCAGTCCGCCCACGTTGTGGTGCGACTTGATCGTGGCCGAGGGGCCGTTCACCGAAATCGACTCGATCACATCCGGGTAGATGGTACCCTGGCCTAGCCATTTCACCTCCACCCCCGCTGGCAATTCCGCCTGCACGGCGTGCGCTGCTGCGTCAAATTCGTCGATGAATGCGGCACCGATGATTTTCCGCTTTTTCTCGGGCTCGCTCACGCCAGCCAGCTTCTGGTAGAATCGATCGCTCGCATTTATACCTTTGATGTTCAGCCCAATATGCCGGTACGACTCCAGTACTTGTTCAAACTCATTTTTACGCAACAACCCATGGTCCACAAAAACACAATGCAGGTTATCACCAATGGCCTGGTGCAACAATACCGCTGCCACCGTAGAGTCGACCCCGCCTGAGAGGGCCATGATCACATGGTCATCGCCCAGCTGTTCTTTCAGCGTTGACACGGTTGTTTCCACGAACGCATCAGCCGTCCACGAAGGCGTGCACCCACAGATATCGATAACGAAATTTTTCAGCAACGTCGTTCCATCCGTACTGTGTGTGACCTCGGGGTGGAACTGGATGCCATACGTTTGGGTACCCTTGATGTGGTACGCGGCTACATCCACCTTATCGGTGCTGGCAATGATCTCAAAATGCGATGGGATCGTGGATATGGTGTCGCCATGCGACATCCATACTTGGGAGCCGGCCGGGATATCCGCCAACAGTGCACTCTCATGATTGACATATTGGAGGTTAGCGCGGCCATATTCACGGATGGTGGAAGCCACCACCGCTCCGCCCGAGTGCTGCGCGATATATTGTGCGCCATAGCACACACCCAAGAGCGGGAACCGCTTTTGGATAGACTCGAAATCGATCTGCGGCGCGCCATCCTGGCGCACGGAATAGGGGCTTCCCGAAAAGATAATGCCCTTTACCGAGGTGTCAAACTCCGGAATATGGGTATATGGATATATTTCACAATATACGTTCAACTCCCGCACCCGCCGCGCAATCAGTTGGGTATACTGGGAGCCGAAATCAAGGATAACGATTTTTTCTGGCATGGCGCAAAGGTACGTATAAGATACGAAATCTACCCATTTTTTCGTTCCGACCACTCGCCGGCGTGCTTGATATCCCACTCATCCGCATTGAACACGGGGTCTTTGCCCCGGGCTCTTTGCTGGCGGTAATCTTTCAGCGCCTTCAAGGCCGGCTTTCGCAGCAGTATGATGGCAATCAGGTTGAGCCACGCCATCAGCCCCACACCGATATCACCTATGGTCCAGGCCAGCTCGGCTGTCTTGACGGTTCCGTAGTAGGTAGCGAAAAGGATCAGGGCTCGAAGCGCCCAGACGGCCCACCGCTGCTTGCCCCGCTTATCGAGGTAGCTGAGATTGGTCTCAGCCATGTAATAATAGGCCATGATGGTGGTGAAGACAAAGAAGAACAGTGCCAGCGCCACAAAGCCCGCCCCAATGCTGGGGAAATGGTGGGCCACCGCATACTGGGTATATCCCGACCCTATTTCGACACCGGGGAGCTGCTCAACGAGGTACCCACCCTCAGGGTTCTGGACGTTATACTTTCCGGTAAATAAAATCATCAATGCCGTCGCCGTACACACAAACAAGGTATCCACATATACCGAAAACGCCTGCACCAGCCCCTGTTTGGCCGGGTGGCTTACCTCAGCGGCCGCAGCAGCGTGGGGGGCAGTACCCTGGCCGGCCTCGTTCGAGTATATACCGCGTTTCACACCCCATGATATTGCCATGCCGAGCATACCGCCGAAGGCAGGCTCGAAATCAAAAGCTGCCCTGAAGATCAGCCCGAACACCTCCGGGATATCCTTATAGTTGAGTGCGATGATAATCAGTGCCATCAGGATGTAACCCCCTGCCATGAAGGGCACCACCACTTCGGCCACTTTTGCAATACGCTTCACACCGCCGATGATGATCAGGCCCAGCAACACCACCAGTCCAATCCCTGTGTACTCCACCGGCACGTCGAACGCATTTTGTACCCCGATGGCAATGCTATTGCTTTGCACGCCCGGCAGGAAAAGCGCCGTACTTAGTATTGTGGCCACGGCAAAAACCACGGCATACCATTTCACCCCCAATCCCTTTTCGATATAGAACGCGGGACCGCCGCGGTACTCACCGTTGTTCACTTCCTTGTAAATCTGTCCCAGCGTCGCTTCTACGTAGGCCGAGGCCGCCCCGAGGAATGCGATGAGCCACATCCAAAATACCGCTCCCGGCCCGCCCATGGCGATGGCTGTAGCCACGCCCGCGATATTACCGGTGCCGATACGGCCCGACAATGCCATCGAGAAAGCCTGGAAGGAAGAAACACCCTTGGCCGATGAACCACCCCCGAACAGCAGTTTCACCATGTCTTTCAGATACCTTACCTGCAAAAAACCTGTTGCAAACGAAAAATAAACACCGACACCGATACACAGCACAACGAGCGCGTTGCTCCACACCACGTCGTTAATAGCTTTAAAAAACTGTTCCATAACGTCTTACAACCGATACGGTTGCCTGTTCAATTGTTTTAATGGTTAGTAAATCATTCACTGGCCGCAAAATAGGGAATTCTGCAGGATTCGCAATGGCATTTCACACCGATTGCCGAGAAAGTCAAAAAAAAACACCTATCGCTAGGTGTTTTTTTATTAACCAATAAGAAACGGCAAGTTTCCTATGTTTACAGTTTGCTGTTTGCGTCTATGGCATTCAATTCTTCGAACGCCTGCGTCAAGCGCTTCACGAAGCTCTCCTCACCCTTGCGCAGCCAAACGCGCGGGTCGTAGTATTTTTTGTTTGGCGAGTCGGGACCCTCGGGGTTTCCGATCTGGCCTTGCAGATACCCTTCGTTGGCTTGGTAGTATTTACGTACCCCATCCCAGAAAGCCCACTGCATGTCGGTGTCGAGGTTCATTTTCACCGCACCATAAGAAATCGCTTCGGTGATCTCTTCGGGAGCCGATCCGGAGCCACCGTGGAAAACAAAATTGACCGGTTTCTCAGCCGACAGGCCAAATTTCTCGCGGATATATTCCTGCGAATTGTGGAGGATAACGGGTTGCAACTTCACATTGCCCGGTTTATATACGCCATGCACGTTTCCAAAAGCTGCAGCCACGGTAAATTTGTCGCTCACTTTCTTCAGTTCCTCATACGCATAAGCTACTTCTTCCGGCTGGGTATATAACTTGGAGCTATCCAGGTCGGTATTGTCTACCCCATCCTCTTCCCCGCCGGTTACACCAAGCTCGATTTCAATGGTCATACCGAGTGGTTTCATCCGTTCGAGGTACTTCTTAGAAACTGCTATATTTTCCTCGATAGGCTCTTCGGACAAGTCGAGCATATGGGAGGAAAACAATGGTTTGCCGTGCTGCTTGAAGAACTGCTCACCATGGTCTAGCATACCGTCGATCCACGGCAACAGCTTCTTGGCGGCATGGTCTGTATGGAGTATAACAGCTACGCCGTAATGCTCGGCCAACAGGTGTACGTGGTGGGCGGCGGATACCGCACCGAGGATGCACGCCTTCAGGCCGTCGTTGTTCATCGACTTGCCGGCGTAGAATTGTGCACCGCCGTTAGACAGTTGGATAATCACGGGTGAATTAACCGCTTTGGCGGTTTCCATCACCGCATTTATAGAATCCGTGCCAATGATATTGACCGCGGGAAGGGCAAACTTATGTGTTTTAGCGATCTCAAATAACTCCTGTACTGCATCGCCTGTGACAACCCCTTTAAAATCTTTCAAACTCATGGTATTCTTTTTATTACGTTGTTTTAGGCCCCGAAAGTAGGGATAATTTTTGAGAAATCGTAATTCCTACTCCATCGTAATTCGCGTAAACGTATACATATCTTCGGCAGCCGGAGATGTTCTGCTCAGAACAGATCCGACGGGTTAATCGTCAAAAATTCTTCCCACGGGATACCTGATTTGCCAACCAATAACATCTTATCCGGCGCTACTGCTTTGCGGAACGCCGGCATATTAATGCCCGTTTGCGTGTTGCCGCTTTTCACCTCGACACCGATTACCCTTCCTCGGCGTTCCAAAACGAAATCCACTTCGTATCCACCCTCCCGCCAATAAGAAAGCTGCCACCCGTCGGTGAAAGCCCCGTTTATCAAGTGTGCCCCGATGGCAGACTCAACAATATGTCCCCATTCATCCGGCTGCTGGCGTATTTCATCAAACTGCTCATCGCGCTGCGCGCTGATTAACGCGGTGTTGTGCACCTGAAATTTGGGACTCGATGAACGCTTCCGCACCAATTTTGAATCATATTTCTCCAGCCCGCTGAGCAAACCAGCGGTATTCAGCAACCCGAGATAGTGTGCCAATGTTGTTGTATTACCAGCATCTACCAACTGGCCGAGCATTTTGGTATATGCCACGATTTTCCCCGAATAAACGTACCCCAATTCAAACAGGCGCTTCATTAATGCCGGCTTATCCACCCGGGTCAACATCAGGATATCGCGGGATATGCTCGTTTCAATCAATGAATCGTGCACATAACGTTTCCACCGATTTTCATCATCGATCAGCGTGGCCGCGCCGGGATACGCACCAAACCAACAGTAAGTAGGGGCATCCCAGCCAAACGCATCCCGCATTTCGGCAAAAGACCAATGCCCCAGATAGGAGGTCTCGAACCTTCCCGCGAGCGACTCGGTCAGTCCCTGCTGCAGCAACAGCCGCGACGAGCCTAATAGTATCACTTTAATGTTTCGCTGCTCCCTACTGTCCGTATCCCAAAGGAGCTTGACGGTCTCGCTCCAGTTTTGTATTTTCTGTATTTCATCAATAACCAGCAGAAATTCAGGCGCTGCGCGTTGTTCAAACATTAGTCGTGCCGCCTCCCACTGCTGTTCGAGCCAAGCGCCCCCGGCGGCAGGAACCGCGTCTGCCGTCGCAAAATGAAACGGATAGCCATAAGCATCCGTTAGTTGATTTACCAGCGTCGTTTTACCGACTTGCCGAGGCCCCATAATCACCTGTATGAATCTTCTAGGCTCTTCTATACGACTCTTAATATCCTTTAAATAAGGTCTTTCGTACATAATTTCAAATTTACTCAACACAATGAGCAAATTTACTCAATATATTGAGTAAACCAAATATTTGGTTAACGAATGTTAAAACCAATGGATATAAGCGAGCCTGCTGTTACCTTTACCGCACCATGTATGAAAGCCGTCGTTTCATATCGTTGTATTTACTGTTTGCCTGCGGTTTGCTACCCATCGTGGCGCAGGCGCAGTACCTTGGTGGTGTGGCGCGCGACCGTGAAACGGGGCAGGCCATCCGGGCGGCCAGCATCACCATAGGCAATCTCCGCACCTCTACCGATGCGTCGGGGCGTTTCGGCATCACCGGTTTCATCAGCTTCCCCGCTACCCTCTCCGTTTCGCACATCGGCTATGAGCCGGTATCCCTTACCCTTTACTCGGCCCCCGACACGCTGCTTTACCTTTCATTGCTAAGCAAAACCATCGGCCTCGCCGAGGTCCGTATACTCGGCAAGCGCAACTCCGTGAAAGACTCCCTTTGGATGCGTGAGGAATATGCCGATCAGTTCAACTTCAAACCGGTGAAGCCGTGGCAGGCGCTCACGCTCGCACCCGTGGGCATCGGCATCAACCTCAATGTACTATTTGCTTCGTTCTCGCGCGAGCAGAAACGGGCCAAAATACTGAAGGCCGCACTCATCCGCGATGAGCACGAAGATTACGTGGACCGCCGGTACACGAAAGCGCTCATCCAAGCGCAAACGGATATCCCTGACGCCGAATTGGATGTCTTCCACTGGTTTTTCCGGCCCACATACGAACAATTGCTTGGGTTTTCAGACTACGACCTGCTCATGTATATACGTGACAAATACCAGGATTTCAGCACGCGTAGGGAAGCTTACCCGGCGAGGGTGCCGGGGCTTGTTGGGGGACCATGAGCAATTTTAAATGCCCTATAAAGCAGATTTATTTGAATTGTGCCCTTCATTTGCAAACCAGAGCAATAACCTTTATCTTTGTTAGGCAACATAAATGCGATGACGACACTGACCGTAAATATCGATGACCAAGGTACTGAACAGCGAGTCAGGGCCCTACTAGATAAGTTAGGATTAAATTATTCCATCCATGCAGACAATTCTTCCAAATGGTGGGAAGATGAATTAATAGTAAAGGAGTTGGATAAGCGTTCGGCTGACTTAACATCCGGGAGAGATTCAGGCGTACCCTTTGCTGAAATAAAGAAACGATTGTTATCCAGATAACCCATCAACCGCCTAAGCCTTGCCGAATACCGTTATTATATCATCAGCCGCTGAAAAAGAATTACAGGATTCTTTTGAATGGTATGAAGAACAACGCCTCGGACTAGGCGAACGATTCCTTAACCAAATTGACGCTGCGGTAATGACTGTTGGCAACAACCCTCAACTATTTCCTGTAAAAGTTGGCACCTACCGTCAATACGTTGTGTCTACCTTCCCTTTCGTCATCGTTTATGAATATATACCAGAAAACCAATTGGTATACATTCTACATATCTTCCACACCAGTCGGCATCCTAAGAAGAAGCTTAGGACATAACGTTGTCACCATCGAATACCACCTTTGCCATATCCATGACTCACAAACTAAAAAATCCTATGGGTTACGAAACAATATACGCAGCCACCAACGCCGAATGGCGCAAGTGGCTTCGCGAAAACCACGAAACGAAACAAGGCATATGGCTCATCCAATACAAAAAGCACTCCGGTAAGCCCACCATCAGTTGGACCGAGGCGGTCGATGGGGCCCTGTGCTTCGGTTGGATAGACAGCATTGAAACGGCAAACCTTAAAACCATGTGTGACTTCACCGCCCAACTAGAAAAGAGATCATCCGGTGCATCTCATTCCTCAATGCCTAGGTCAGCATCCAACCTTGGGTTAATGCAGCCTCACGCCTACTTCCTTCGCCCAAATGGTGTAATCACGCTGCATGCTTTCAACAACATGGGGGTAGTTCCCGCTCAGATCGTGCATTTCGACGGGATCCGCTGCCAAATCGAACAACTCGTATCCGCCACTGCTCCCTCCAACCAGTTTCCAGTCGCCCTGCCTTATTGCCCACTTGCCAAGATGTTCCCAATATAATGTCCGTTTTCCGGTATCAGCACCCGAAAAGGCGGGCATCAACGAAATCCCCCTTGATGGTACAACATCACGTCCCTCCCGTTGCATCGGATAATCCGCACCGGCAATTGCCGTACAGGTGGCCATGATATCGACGATATGCCCAACGGCATCGGTCAATGTACCGGGATGTTTTATAACCGCGGGCCAATGCGCAATCAGCGGTGTGAGTATTCCACCTTCGTGGGTCCACGACTTGTATTTCCGGTAAGGCGTATTGGAAACATTGGCCCAAGGCTCATCATAAGCGACATAAGATCCCCGTTCACCAACCTTGCTGCCTTCCTGGTTCAGCTTCCGTCCATCGATGTTTTCGGCACATCCGCCATTGTCGGAAAGGAAAAGGATCAATGTGTTATCAAGTTTGCCCTGGCGCTCCAAGGTTTCTACAACTTTACCGATGCCCTGGTCCATTCGGTCGACCATCGCGGCGTAAACTTCCATGCGGTCCGCCCAATCGCCGTGATCGGCAATGCTATCCCAAGCAGGGATACCCGATGTACGGGGAGACAAGGGGTAGTGCTGGTCGATGATACCGAGCTGTTTCATCCGTTCGTAACGCTGTTCCCGGATGGTATCCCAACCCGCGTCAAATCGGCCTTTATACCGCGCAATATCTTCCTCATGCGCATGGAGGGGCCAATGGGGGGCTGTATACGCGAGGTACATGAAAAAGGGTTGATCGGGGTCTTCCCCTTCATGCTTTTCAAGAAAAGCAATCGCCGTGTCCGTGAATGCGTCTGTCATGTAAAACCCCTCCGCAGGTGGGAACCAAGGTTCGTCATCGTGCACCATCTGTCGTACACGGGGCTCTTCGACTAGCTCAAAATAGCTGCTTGCACCACTGATCAAACCGAAATAGCGGTCAAATCCACGTTGCCGCGGCCAATGTTCGGGGCGCTCGCCTACGTGCCATTTTCCCGACATGTACGTGCTATAGCCAGCTTGTTTCAGCACTTCTGCGATGGTCACGCAATCTTGGTCAAGATAGCCTTGGTACGGCCCCGGCTTTGGCTCGCTATGCACATCCGAGACCATCCCTCCCATGCCCGCCTCGTGGGGATACACGCCGGTAAGCAGGGATGCGCGCGTGGGACAGCACCGGGCTGCGTTATAGAACGTTCGGAACCGTAATCCCTCGGCCGCCAGCTGGTCCAGGTTGGGAGTGGCGGCCTCCCCGCCATAGCACCCCAGATCGGAATACCCCATATCGTCGGCAAGGATGATCACAATATTCGGACGATCAGCGGGCGCCTGTTGGCCAAAGACCGGATTGGCCAACGCCAATCCGGTAAAATAGATCATCATCGAAGCTATCAACTGTTTTTCCCTATTCATATATGTAGTGTTTAATCCGTTATTTCTGTGAGCGGAGGCAGGTTGTTCTCTGCACCCGGATACCCTTTGTTCTGATTGATCACGCCCAACGTATTGGTGTTGATAACGTCTGCAGGAACCGGAAATAAGACATGATAGGGACTTATACGACATTCTGATGACCCCCACCGAACATGATCCCGATAGAAATTGTTGGTCGCCATAACGCGGTCATACCAAAAGTTATGCTCACTGAACGTTTCCAACGAATAACCGTCAATTCCTTCGGCAGCCATGATATAGGAAACCCGGACCAACTCCGATTTCCGATGTTCTTCCGCAAATAGTTCCCGTGCCCTTTCATCCAATATAGCCTCAATAGACATCGCGCCGCTGGCTACAGGTGCCGCCCCGGCACGACTGCGCACGGCATTCAGATCGGTCGCTGCCAAATCAAGTTTCCCTAACCAATAATAGGCCTCTGCCCGCAACAGATACGTTTCGGCAGAACGGAACACATACCAATCACCATTCCCCCCGTTGGGCACCTGTTCGGTCGTGGCTTGCGGAACGTAGGTTATGTAATAGGGAAATGAGTGGTAATGCTGGAAAGTATCAGCCAAAGCACCGAAGTTTCGTGGATCGATCGGCTTCCCGAAGTCGACGGAAGCGGGGTTGTTATATATTAACTCTTCCTGGAAAACCCAGTTGCCGTCTTTTCGTCGAAGGTCGTCCTTGTCAGTCCAGATATCATACAGATAATAATTAGAAGGGCGAAGGTTGGAATTGCCGCGCCCAAGGGTATCATACACCGCACCGCGATCAATAGTCCCCCGGCCAGCTTGGCTATCCCTTACCCGCGCATTCCACCACGCCGGATGATAATTGCGCATCGTATACAACCCATCCGTGCGCACCTCATCCGGAAGATCGTTCCGGTCTAGCGTACCCAAGATGGTTTCTGTATTGGCGGAGTTATGGACATTCTGCGGGCGGTGTAAATCCCAGAACAGGTTCCTGCCCGGTGTGGTAGCCACAACAGCGCCGAACCGCGCTTGCATCAATGGGTGCTTGCCGATTACGGCGGTGGCTACTTCTACCGCCTTTTCATATTGTCTGTTCGCGAGATAGACTTTGGCCAACAAATGTTGCCCAGCGGCCTGGCTGGGTGCCCCGGGGTGGTGGTTACGGGTAGCCATTGCACGGCAAACTCCAGTTCTTGCTGCATACGATCCAAAATTGACCAGCGCGAATGGGTGTAAAAGTCCAGTTTAGCATCCAGAAACTCCTGCCCGATATAGGGCACGTCGCCAAATTGGTGGATGAGCAGATAATACCAATAAGCGCGGTGGAAATAGGCTTCCGCCAGGATAGCATTCCTGTCGGACTCATTTTCCCATGTGATATTGTCGATGCGGGAAATCACGGCATTTACTACGCGAATAGGGCGGTATCCCCATTGGAAATTATCCAATACGTAGTAGTTCCCATCCGAGCTTGGGGTGAGCTGTAGGTTCATGTTGCGGATGCCGTTGTCATTGAGTGGCCCCGCTACACCCAGTTCAGTGAATATGCCCTCGGAGACAACCGTTCTCAGCTCGCTGTAAAACGAATTGCGCAGGTTTTTCCGGGCCGTAACCAGCAATGATTCATAACCGTTTTTGTTGACAAGCAGGTTTTCAGGTGCGTAGAAAGAAAGTGGCTCGGGCTTAAGCCAATCTGTCGTGCACGACGACAGCATTACACTTGCCAATAGAATAGCTATATATGATGTATTGAATTTCATGATCTTTTATTTTATGCCTAGTTAAAAAGACGCGTTCAATCCGAGGGTGAAAATCCTGGGCATGGGACTACTTCCAGATTCGGGGTCCCACCCTGTCCAAGAGGTTACCGTTAATAGATTGCGGGCGCTCACAAAAAACCGAAGCCGGTCGACCGACACCCGGTTTAGCAAGTCTGCCGGAACACGGTACCCCACCGAGGCATCCTGTATGCGCAAAAAGCTCCGCGGCTCATAGATATTGATCCCCCCTTCAAAGAGTCTGTAATTGACGTTAAGCCGGGGATAGCTGTTCGATCGGTTTTCCGAGGTCCAATAGGGAATATCCAACGCATTCGAACGATCGTAGGTGTTTGAGTTGGGATGATTGAAATCGCCCCTTGCACCGATGTGCCCAAGGTCGGCCCGAAGAAAAATGCTGGCGTCGAATTGTTTCAGGAACGTAATATCGTTCCGCCAACCAAACGTATACCGCGGTTCTTTCCACCCTAAAAACTGCTTGTCATCGAACTGCCCATAGGCACCATCATCGTTTACATCCGCTGCGCGGTACTCTCCGGGGCGTAGCCCGTATACCGCCGCGTCTTCGGCATCTTCCTCCTGCCAAATGCCAAGAATCCGGTAATCCCAAACACGGTCTATCGCTTCGCCCGGAAACCAGCCGTTTGCGTAATCCGGGGCTTCGTGGTAGGTCGTCTTCCCATCCACCGTTTCTTCCACCATATCGCCCCACAGCCGATCGATCCGGTTGCGGTTGAGCGAAAACACCAGGTCACTGCTCCATGTAATCCGTTCGTTCTTCAACAATTGGCCATTTATAGTCGCATTGATCCCCCGATTGGAAAGTTTGCCCAGATTGGCGGTCACGAACTCGTACCCCATGACCCGCGGTAACTTCCGATCGAGCAGGAGGTCGAGGGTGGTTCCCCGGTACGCATCCACCGTTGCCGATAGCCTGCCGTCTAGCGTAGTTAAATCGAAGCCGATGTTGTACGCCTCGGTTCCCTCCCACTTCAAGTTGGGATTGGCCATTGAGCTGTTGGTGAGGCCCACGACCACGCTGGTGCCGTCGAAATACGGGTTGGGAGACAGGTTGGATAGCGCTGAATAGGTGGGTATGTCCCGGTTTCCGTTAATGCCCCAAGAAAAGCGCAGCTTGAGGTCATCAACCCACGATGCGTGGAAGAAACGTTCCTCCGATAGCCGCCATGCGAATGCCGTCGACGGAAAAACACCCCGTGGATGGTTCTGGCCGAAGGCTGAAAACCCATCCCGACGCCATGACAAGGTAAGCAGGTAACGCTCGTCAAAGTTATAATTCAACCGAAACATTAGGGCGTCGCCGGTATGTAACATATCATCGTTGAGGATAGACGGGTTAATACCGTATTGCAATCCGTGCCAAGTGAGGCTGCCATTCGGACCGAAATTTTCATTTTCCTGCCGCGATCGCTGTATCTGAAGTTTTTCCGCGTTGGCTAGGAACGTAAAATCAAAACCATGCTGGCCGAATGTCTTATTCCATGATACGATGTTATCGATCATCCATTCGTATCCGTGCCCGTCCACTCTTGATCCGTAGCCATTCTGCCTATCCCTACCTCCTTGGATGGTGGTAGTAGGCCAGAAATTATAGTCTTTTGTAATATCCAACCTATTCTGGAACGAAAATCGGTATTTAAAGCCGAACGGTAGCTTAAACTCCGCGTAAAGCGTGGCAAACAAGCGGTTATTCCGCACATATTGGTCCTTGTAATACGCATCAAGAAATGGGTTGGGAAATAAGGGGTCCTCATGCGGGTATTGAAGGAGGGCACCGCTCTCGTCCTTAAACCGGCCGTAGGGGCTGAGTGCGGTTATTCCGCCGGCGGCTACCGAACTGCCATCCTGGCTTGCGAATTGGGAGTTCAGTCCCACCTTAAGAAAATTGGCCACCTGTCCTTCCAAATTCAGTCGCGTGCGCCATGTCTTGAGGCGCTGGCCGTAGACGATACCTTCGTTATCGGTATAGCCGGTCGAAAGGTAATAGTTGACCCGCGCGCCTTTTCCGGCAAGGGCAACGTCATAGTTCTGCCGCAAGCCTTGCTGCATCCGCATATCGTACCAATCGGTTACACGGCCTTGCTGGTAACTCTCAATCTCAGCGTCGTTGAGGCGGATCCGGTTTGCCCATTCCAGCATATCGTCGGCATTGGGATTATTGCTATATGCACGCCAATCCGCTAACGACACGCCATCAGGAAGCTGATCGGGCCTTGCATAAAAACCCAGGTTATCGCTGGGCGCCATTTGGTTCATCAGGTCTTCCCTGAACTGTAGGAAGCCCTGTGCGTCGAAAGGTTTATAATCATGTGATACCGATGCTAGGCCGGTCATTGCAGAAAGGGTGATAGTTGGCACCTCGCTTTTGCCCCGCTTGGTGGTAACGATGATTACGCCGGACGCGGCGCGTGCCCCGTATACCGCCGCTGCGCTGGCATCCTGCAACACATCGATATTGGCGATATCGAAGGGATTGATATCCTGCAGGGAACCGTTGTAGATCACACCGTCTAACACGATAAGTGGAGAAGACCCCGCTTTTAATGAATTACGCCCGCGGATTTCCAAAGATCCCCCGCCGCCGGCTCCAGTTCCTTGGGTGGACGAAATGCCGGCCACCGTTCCGCTGAAATATTCCGACACACTGGTGGCCGACTGTGTTTCAAACTTTGCGCCATCAATCCGGGTAATCGCGCCCGTCAGGTCACGCTTTCGCTGCGTGCCATACCCCACCACGACCACCTCATCCAAGTCGCTCACGGATTCGGCCAATGCCACATCAACGGTAGAGCGGCCGCCAACAACCTGCTCATTACTAACATACCCAATAATTGTGAATACCAAGACGATGTCGTCGCCATGGGCGCTCATTTCATAATTACCTTCACGATCCGTCAACACCCCGTTTTTCGTGTTCTTTTGGGTAACCGTGACCGACTGCAGCGGATTTCCCCCTTCATCGGTAACCTTACCTCTTATTACCCGCTGTTGAAGGCGGACATTTTTAATATCGGCCACCCCGGTTAACATGTTTTTAAGTGCCAACGTCCGCTCGTTCGATGACATGACCAAGATATTTTTCCCTTCAATGGTATAGGTGAGCGCCTGCGGTTCCAGTATCTGATCCAGAAACCGATTGAGCGCCATGCCATTGGCACGGATCGTTATGGGCTTTGATCGGTTGATCAGTTGGTCGCTATACACCACCCAATAACCTGTCTGCTTCTCAATGGTTTCAAAAACCTGTTTAAGTGATTGTCTATTAGCACGCAAGGTAACGGTTTGAGACCATGATGCCGCACTCAAGTGCAAGCACCCGATTAGCAGTAAAAATGTGGTCGTTTTCAATACTCGAGACAATTGGTTACTCACCGTCCGCTTGCGAAAAGCACGGGCGAGCAATTCATATTTTTTCATTAGATTTGTACGTTTGGATAGTTTAAAATCCGGTTATTACTCCCTGGTTATTATTGGCTTATCCGAACTTATCGGGGAGGTGATTGCAGCATCTCCCCGTGTTGTTCCTGCTGCTCGGTAAATTATTCACTCATATAGCGCTCCTTTCATTTATGGTGTGCATGTTTTGCATCGTTATTATACGTTATTCTTGAACCATCAATTTACCATTTACCAACGTAACGTCAACACCTGATCCCTCAAAAAAATTAAGGACACTCTTTAGGCTCACATTTCTAGACATCTTGCCCGAAAATGTTTGCGTGGGCGCATCGCCTTTGAAGACCACCTCGATATCGTACCAGCGGGTCATTTGCTTAATCACGTCGGCAAATGGTGTACTCTTGAAATGGAAATATCCTTCTTTCCAAGCAGTAAATGGCCCCACATCCACATCAGCGATGGTTATGTTTCCCGCCTCGGCCACACTTTGCTGCCCCGCCTTCAGCACAACGGGCGCGTATCCGTCGCCCTCCACCGGCGTTATGCGCACACTTCCTTCAACCAACGTCGTCTTCACACTGGCGTCCTCGGCATATGCACTAAGATTGAATTGGGTTCCCAGCACTTCCACGGTTTGTGCTGTCGTTTTTACCAAAAATGGAATCCCCTTGTTTTCAGTTCGTAAATGTGCAACATCAAAGTACGCTTCGCCCGACAATTCGACTACCCGCCTATGGTGGTCAAACCGGATGGGGTATCGCAACACACTACCCGAATTGAGCCACACGTCGGTGCCGTCCGGGAGCGTTACCTGGTAGGTACCGCCCTTGGGGGTGACTAGCTCCATCCATTGCACCGCGCCTTCCCGTTGGTCCGCTATCGCTAAATCAGTCAACGGATCACCATCTTTATAGGTAATCTCGTTACCAGCCAGCACAATCCCCGATTGGTCCTCCTTCAATACCATCTTCCTTCCATCGGCCAGCGTAAGAACCGCCTTGTTTCCGCCGGGTTGGATATCTTCAGCAGCTACCTGGGCAACCTCGGTTTGCAGCTGGCTTTGCTGATCATACAATAAGAACCCAACACCCACAAACGCTATAAAGACCGCTGCTGCAGCATAAGGCAGCCACCTAAGTCGTTTCGACCGGATACGGGACGAACCATGGTTATATACTTGGTTTAAGATGCGGGCCTGTACATCATCATCCAATACCACAGGCGCTGTTCCGCTTTCGAGCTTTTCTGACAATAATTGCTTAATAACCGGTTCGAAAGACGGATCCTCCACATACCCCCAAAACTCCTCCTCGTCTACGGCGGATAGCTTCCCCTCCAGATATTGGGCAATTAACTGACGAATACGCTGGTGATCGTGTCCCATTGATGCTTTTTTAGATTTGACACATCAGACGATCCACATGGGGGTATACGGAATGGACAAAGATTGCAACAAGCTTGCTATCAGGCAATTTATTTAAACAATACCGCAATGAAAACAGCATATAAGATGCCGTGTTTCCTGAAATGGTCACGGATTTTCCGCAATGCATCTTTCATATAGGCATGAACGGTTTGTCGGGAGATACCCAATTCATCGGAGGCTTCCTGATAGGTTAACCCCCGTTGGTGACACAGTTGATATACATTCTTCTGTTGGGTTGATAGTGTCTGAATAGCATCTTCCAATACCTCGTTGACGTCGTTGTAGTCCAACTGTTGGGCGGTCGAATCATCGGTATCGTCAAAACCAGCTGAAAGCAGCGATGCGTGCCTGCTCTCCATCGCCAATTTCCGAAGCACATTATAACAATGGTTGCGTACGATCCGATTGAGGTATGCCCCGAAATTATCGATCTTTTCCAGTGACTCCCGATCGACCCATATTTTCAGGAAGACGTCTTGGACCACTTCTTCGGCAAGCTCGTCCGAGCGGGTAATGCGCCTACCGAAAGCATAGACGAACGGGTGATACGATTTGAAAAGCGCACCGAAAGCGGACTGATCCCCTCGCGAAATACGACGGAGCAATTCATTTTCATCGATGTTCTTCTCTATTTTCAAAGCTTTAAATGGACTAGCTATTATGTCAAAACTAAGGATAAAATTGAACAATAACAATCATTTGGAACCAGCGATAAGTGAGGCTTCATGCTTAGATCTTGCGGAGATATATGCATAATAGCAAACGGGAGCCGCTAACCGCCGCTCCCGTTTGCTATGGCGTCAGAACAGGTTCCGTGCCCGGCGAATTGATCTTCCCGTCATTCCAAGATCAGATTCACATCATTCTCCCGCTGGTTGCGCCAAACAACCAGTTGCAAGCGCCCTTTCCACTTATTGGAAGCCTCCACTTTCAGCAAATCGACCATATCATCGGTATCCGTTCCCTCACACGCCAAAATAACGTCGCCGGCCTGCAACCCGGCCCGCGCCACCCGCGAGCCTACTAAAACATCTACGAGCAGCACGCCCCTTATCCGGTCCAAACCAGCGGCGGATTGTTCGCCAAGGTTCTCGACAGGCTTCACCGTTGCCCCATGCCATTCCACTGCTTCACCCGGCGCGAAGGTACCCGCAGCGGCCAACGGCGATATCACCGGGCGATCCGCTTTTGCTTTCAAATGTGGAGACAACACACCGAAATCGTCCATCGCAAAATTCTCAAAACCCTGCTCCAGCCATTCAGACCCACTGCCCACCGTAAAGTCTCCTGCCGCGGCGTCCACAAACTGCGGGTCGCCCACTTCACCATTTTGCTCGATACCGTGTTTACGGGTTGTTTCAAGATCCGCACTGTCCACGAAAAAGTTGTGGTCCACCGTATCTCCCCAATGGTTCACGCGTATCTCCTGATGGGCGGTCATCACGATATTTCTGGTAAATACATCGTGGCTGTTTTCAAACCATACGTGCGGATGGAACCCATTGTTCACCAAAATATTGTTGTAAACCCTTCGGTAAAACCCTTCCCGAAGCTTCAACCCGCCGGATAGGCACAGGTTATTGTAGATTTCATAGTTGCTCGAACCGTCGTCCAGGTCGATATCCCACCCATGGTCGCACCGGAAGCGGTTGTTTCGGATCACCGTCGTCTCCACGGCATCCAATAGTATCCATTCGGGATGCACCTTCGCCAAACTGTCCATCACATGCCGGTCCGGATGCCAGAAGCGGTCCCTGCCCCAGGAATTGAAGGCACCGTGGTCGCCCGTTTCAAGTACGGTTTCAAACACGTCGTTATGTTCGATAATGTGCCCACCCCATGCACCATCCCCGATATTGATGCCAGCACGCGGCACGTAGTAAATGGTGTTATGGTTCACGTGGATCCGGGCCGCCAGCTGGATCTGCACGCCGGCCACCTGTTTTTCGATGGTACCGATGTGGCGGATAAGGTTATCTTCTACCGTACAATCAGCTGGATAAGCATTGCTTTTAGGGCCCGGGATGGTATCCATCTCGCTGGCAGGCACAAATTCCTCATAGCGAAAGGAAGGCGAGCGGACAGCATCGGCACTGCCCACAAAGCAGACCGCGCTCCCGCCGATGTATTCAATCAGGTTTCCCGATATTTCGGCATTCCGGTTGTAGTTACTCACAAAAACCGCATTGCCGCCAAGCAAGCTGAAGGTGCTGCTGCGCACGCCGCAGCGCTCCGTTCCGTCAAATAACACCGCCCCATTGCGATAAATCGCCCAGTCGCTCCGCATCAACTGTTCCTCGGTTTTCATGAAGGTCGGGGCCGTATGTTGAAAGGAGATCCCTTCCAAGTAAATATCGGTTACAGGGTGTTGTTCACTGCCTTTCAGTTGGACGAGGCTTTCCAGCTGGGCCGCCACAAATTCCAAATCGTCGATTTGTTGTCCCTCCTCGGGAATATAATACAGCATCCGTTCGGCTTCCGCAAAATACCATTCGCCCGGTGCATCGAGTTCTTCGAAGATGTTCTCTACGTACCGCTGCGTCTTGTGCATCGGACTGGGGCGGTTATTCTGCCAGCCCCCTTCATAAACCAAGTTTCCGGTGTCATCCTTGCCTGTAATCCGGTAGTGCATGCCACCCCACCTGCCGCTGTGCATGGCGTGGATGTACCCCCCGGCAGGGTGCTCCCAATCGGCTACGCGCTCCGGCGCAAGTGCGTCTGCTGCAAACCCTCCGAAGGGGAGCTTTCCTTCCTCCCTGTTCGGGTACCGTGCCCTCGTCAGTGCCTTCCCACCGGCATACAAGCCTGGGATGGAATCCACTTCCGGCACGTGCGCTTTCCAGATACGTCCGTCGTAGTCCTGCCAGTCGAGCTGTAGCCGCCTACCGGCGCTCAGTACCACCTCACCACCTTCTCCCGCCTTAATCGTGTAAGGAGCATCGGGCGTCCCCGACTCTTCGGGTCCGAAAACCAGTGGTTCCGCAAGAAAATAGGTGCCCGGCAGTACCACTACCTCAAACCGATTGGTACTTCCCGCGGCCTTTTCTTTCGCCACCGCGCGTTTGGCGGCGGCCAACGAGGCAAACGGTTGATCTTCCGTGCCAGCAGCCGTATCGGCACCCGTGGGTGCCACATAGTATGTGGTTACCTCCACACCGCACGATGCCAAGGCCCATACACCAAAACCGCATATCACCAGCCGGAGCCACTTCATTCCACGTTTTAAAAAAATAGTATCCATGGGATTCATCTGTCGACTTCTCATTGCTTATTTATTGATACAAAGGGTTCTGCGGAATGTTATTCGTCGTTATCTCTTCGATGGGGATCAACCACGTCTGGTTATACGCACCGATGGGTACATTCAGCGAACCGCCCCGAATATCCTGTATTTTATGGAACGTATTGGTGCGCTTCATCGTTTGCCAGCCCAACCCCTCAGCATGCAATTCCCAGTTCCGCTCATCCCATACCGCCTCACGGAATTCGTCTTGGGTCAGCCCTGCCAAATCAGGCACATGCATAGCGTTACTTTTATCCACACGCGCCCTTTCCCGGATGGCATTGATATACGCATAAGCGTTGGCTGGACCATTGACTTCGTTTTCAGCTTCTGCCGCAATCAAATACATTTCGGCTAACCGGATGATCGGCCGTGACCAAGACACCATGGCCTGCGAAGGGCCCACTCCCCTATCAATCAAATCGGTATCGACAAATTTATGGAAAAAAGGAAGAGATAGGGCGCCGGCCGGCGCGGCATAGTTTTGTTGGATGCCCCATGCTCTCCGCCTATCGCCGTTGGGGAAGCTATTGATAAACGCATTCGTAGGCATCAACACAGGCCTGTACCCTTCAGCGGTACACATGCTGTTGTGCAGCCCGTTTCCGCCCCTGCCCGGTATGTATTGGCGCTCCCATATCGACTCGCTGGTATACGCGTCGTGGTGAAAGACGTCGGCATAATCGGGTCGCAGCGCAAACCGACCGTCACCGATCACGGCCAACGCCTTGTCGCGGGCTTGCACATAATACGCCGTCAGGTTCAGCGGGTTTCCAGCCATGGTGAGGTAAACCCGTGCCAGCAATGCCGTAGCAACGCTTTTATACACGCGCCCCTGCTGGGGGGCCTCATCGGGCAGATTGCTTTCCGCAAATACCAAGTCTTCCACTATAAAGTCGTACACCTCGTTCTGCGGCGTCCTCGGGAGCTGGAGCTCATTATAATTGGGCGCCACTTGGGTAGGCATGGGCACGTCGCCGAAAAGCTGTACCAAATCAAAATAGGCATATGCCCGCAGCATGCGTGCTTCGGCAGTCAGCTGGTTTCGCTTGGTTTCATCCAATGGTGCATTTGGCAGGTATTCAAGCAGGAAATTCGCGTTTTTAATCACGCCGTATGGTCCGTTCCAAGCATCCCGTGCATTGTAATAGGATGGTGTCGGATTGTTGTTGTAAATGGGCAATGCCTGCTCCACACCCGCGTCGGGCGCGCGATAGATATCAATGATCAGTTCGTGCGTAAACGACACGTACATGGGGAAAGAGGCATACATTCCCTTTGCTACGGCTTCATAGCCATCCGGGTTGGCCAGCACGCCCCCCGGGCTAAGCACCGTCTTGGGTTCTTCCTCCAGCATTTTTTCGCAGCCGGCATTCAGGCCAAGCGCGGCCAGCAGCAGCATCATGGCTATATTTTTAGGTAATTTCTTCATCTTCGTATTCGCTTATGGGTGTTCCTGTCAAAAAGTGATGTTAATGCCCGCGGTGATGGATTTCGTGGAGGGGTAATTCCCCCGGTCCCAACCCGCAATACTGGCCGAGGCCCAAGAGACTTCGGGATCATAACCCGAATACTTGGTAAAGGTGAGGTAATTCTGCAAACTCAAATACGCCCGGATGGAAGATGCCTTACCCGACCTAAACAACGTCGGTGAAAACGAATACCCCAGCGTGATATCGCGCAGGCGTAGGTAAGACGCATCTTCCAACCATAAACTATTCGCATAGTCTCTGATTGAACTACCGCTGTTTGCCGACGGTTTGTCTACCGCGTCGCCGGTGCCTGTCCACCGCTGGTTGAACGCCTCACGGGTAGGTGTCCAGCTCCCGTTCATCGTAATGTTGTATTTGCGGAATTCATTCGCGATGTCATTGCCATAGCTTCCTACAATCAGGAACGATAAGTCGATTCGTTTATACTGGAAGCTGTTGTTGAAGCCGAACGTAAATTTAGGCTCGAAATTGGATAGCACCGTTCGGTCTTCTTGGTCATTAACCACGCCCTGGCCGTCCCAATTCTTAAACCGATAGTCACCCGCCTTCTTGGTGGGCTCGCCATTTTCAACGGCCTCGACGTCCGTTTGGTAGATGCCTTCTACGGTATATCCATAGAGCTGCATCATCGATTGCCCCACAATGGTGGGAAACCAATTCCCACCCGTGCCGATTTCCATGAACGTTACCGCATTGCCATGTGCATCCGTACCCAGATCGAGTACCTTCGTGCGGTTGTGGGATACCGTCAATATCGGATTCCACGCTACCTTGCCAAGGTGCTGCCTCAGGGAAGCTTGGAACTCCACCCCACGGTTGCGCACCGAACCTACATTTTGCAGCACCCTGCTGAATCCGCTCGACCCCGGCAAGTTGACACCCAGTAGCAGGTCTTTGGTCTGTTTGTCGTACCAATCTGCGGTGATGTTCAGTTTACCTTGAAACAACCCAAGGTGAATCCCCACATCAAACTGCCGCGTTGTTTCCCATTTCAGGTTCCTGTTTTCGAGTGCCGAAAGCCCAAAACCGGTATGCTGGGTATTATTAAAAGGCTCTATGACGGATAGTGTGGGTAATCGAATTTTAGCTTACCGG
>NZ_JAMXAY010000030.1 GCF_025460835.1 Parapedobacter soli
CTTCAAAAAAGAAATATTGGGCTTTTTAAGGGTTGACTAAATAAGCAGTGTATGCCACTGCTACGGCTGACATCGGTATTACTGCTTGTGTAGCTAACCGGCTCCGCTGCTGGCCGTCGCACCTACTTCGAAATCGGTGGCGCCATAGATTTTCCGTGCCAATCCCGGAAAGTCCAGCGTCCTTGTCGCTGGTGTGATGGTGAGGCTGGCCGTTAGTACCAGTGTTTCGTAATTGCGGCCGCCGATGGATAATAGGGCGATTAGCTGTTAATTTCCCGCATTGACGAAAGCACGTTTACCTCTGCTACCGCAACTGTTCGTTGTATCGCCGGATGGTTTCTTCCAACCCAAGGTACAATGCGTCGGCAATCAATGCGTGGCCGATACTCACTTCCAATAAGCCGGGTATATGCTGGGCGAAATATCGAAGGTTATTTAAATCGAGGTCGTGGCCTGCATTGAGCCCCAAGCCGACCTGCTGGGCGACTTTGGCCGCTTCGAGGTAAGGTACCAGGGCTCGCTCGGGGTCGGCCGTATACTCCTGTGCATAGGCTTCGGTATACAGTTCAATACGGTCGGCGCCGGTTTCGGCAGCTGCAGCCACCATTACTGGATCTGGGTCCACGAAAATGGAAACCCGGATACCTTCGCCCTTAAACAACGCACTCATATCCTGCAAATAAGACCGGTGCTTTACGGTATCCCAACCATGATTGGACGTGATCTGCCCCGGGTCGTCGGGCACCAGCGTGACCTGTGCCGGCTGCGCATCCAACACCAGGCGCACGAATTTCTCCTCGCGGCAATTGCCCTCGATATTCAACTCGGTCCGAATGGCACCCTTCAGGTCGAACACATCGCGGTACCTGATGTGCCGCTCGTCTGGCCGGGGGTGCACCGTGATACCTTGCCCCCCGAAACGTTCGATGGCCAATGCGGCTTCCAGCACGTTGGGATTATTACCGCCCCGCGAATTGCGGAGCGTGGCGATTTTATTGATATTGACAGAAAGTCTAGTCATGGTCTTTTTTTTTTATCCAACAAAGATAGAAACTTACTCAAATTGTATGGAGCGCTTTTATAGGGAATTTCTTACCTTGCCCAGTATATGGACTTGCAGAGCTTAGACTTCAACTTCCGACTGTTGGATATTGTGGACATCCTCTTGGTGGCTGTCATCCTCTACTATGTATATAGCCTGATACGGGGTACCATCGCAGTTAATATCCTCTTCGGTCTGGGACTCATCTATATCATCTACATACTTGTTAAGCAGTTCAATATGCATCTGCTTACCGAAATTTTTGGAGGCTTCATCAGTGTCGGTTCACTGGCCCTTGTGGTAGTCTTCCAGCAAGAGATACGCCGGTTTCTCATCCACATCGGCAAGAACATCTCGGTACGGCGGAAAAACTTCCTGTGGTCGATTTTTGTGAGTAAAAAGACCGCTGAGCATGACCACCACGCCCACCTCAAGCCAATTATCGATGCCTGTCGGAGCCTTTCCAAGTCATACACAGGTGCACTGATTGTTTTCGCCAAGTATTTCGACGAGGAGTATTATCAGACTAGCGGCGAATACCTGGACGCCCATCTATCCAAGCGTCTGCTGGAGAGTATATTCCAGAAAAACAGCCCGCTGCACGATGGTGCGGTCGTTATTGTCGATTTCAAAATCATGACGGCGAGCTGTGTGCTGCCGCTCTCTGAGAGCGAAGACCTGCCCCTGCATTTCGGATTGCGACACCGCGCCGCCATCGGCGTTACGGAGGTGAGCGACGCCGTGGCGGTGGTGGTATCGGAAGAAACCGGCGAAATATCGTTTGCGAAAGACGGCAACGTGAATATGAACATCAGCCACGAAGAGCTGGAGGAGTTGCTGAACGCATCGCTATAACAAGAGCCGGACTATTTTTTCTTCGCTTCGCTGATCACTTGGCCGTTGAGTTTCACATACTCGGCGTTATTTTGTTGTTTAGCCAGCTCAACTCCCTGGGTTGCCGTTGCAATGGCTCCTTCCCTATCGCCTGCCTTTAATTGGATACGGGCTTTCCAATATTTGATATATGTCGCGGGATTCGGCGATTTATCAGCCTCATTTATCCACTCAACAGCTTTCTGGATGTCTTTGCCGTTGTTGTAGTAATACTGGGCTGCCTGGAAATAAGGCTTCGGCTCCCCTTTCATCGCTTCTGCTATAGAGGCCATAATCTCTGCATCTTGGTTGACAACCAAATCAAAGCCGACCGCCGTGCGGTCCCATGCAATATTCAGCCGGGAGCGTTGCGGATGCACATCAGAAAACGATATGGTAAACGACTCCACCGGCTTTTTAAGCCGCTCTGGGGTTACATCGAAACGGAATATATCTTCTTCTTGCTTATAGGTATAGGCTCCCCATTGTTCACTGTTTTTACTTAAGATGATGGTCCATTTGCTTTTCCCAGGTATGGTCAGCAGGCCGTACGTACCGGCTTCCAGCTGGTTTCCTGCGATCGTTACCGGGCCATCGAAGGTCAACGTAGGGATTCTATTCGCACCGGTACGCCATACTTCATCGAAAGGCACAAGTGCACCGAAAATCTTCCGGCCATTGATGTTTGGCCTATTGTACTTCAATGTGACGGTACCAATACCTAAACTCTGGGTAACCGTTTGCGAGCTGCTCGCCGGCGGCAATTTCAGCTGGGCTTCTGCCGACTGCCAACCCATGGCAATCGTGATGGTGATTAGGGCGGTGATTAATAACTGTTTTCTCATCTTATTCATTGTTAGTTACAAGACCTCGAATCTAAACATATTAACCAAGCATCCATCCAACATTACGGAAATATTACAATTCTTGAATAATAGTAGAACAGCACGCCGCGTTATTAGGGTACTATTTATTTCACCAAGTCCTGTTTTCCTGCACCATCATCACACCGGTGCAGGAAAATCAGGCACAACAGCCACTACTAACCATTTGCCTTGGCTTTTCCTACCTTGTGGCCACTTAGCGCGTAATATAGAATGAATAAATAACAGGGAATGGTAATCCAATACGCTTGGTGTGGGCTAAAATGGTCAGCCAGTGCTCCGTATGCCAGCGGGATGATCGCACCGCCTGCAATCCCCATAATCAACAATGATGACGCCGCCTTGGTAAATCGGCCTACACCGGCAAGAGCCAGTGGCCAGATGGCGGGCCACATCAGCGAGTTCGCCAATCCGAGCAACGATATAAATGCAACTGACGTTACACCCGAGGTAGCCAGCGCTCCGAACGAAAATACCAACCCCAGCAGTGCACAAATAACGAACGCTCGTTCTTGCTTTATGTATTTAGGGATGGTAATGATCCCTATGATGTAGCCCACAATCATCGACACCATAGTGGCCGTCGTGAAAAACTTGGCTTGCGTGAGCGACACGCCCTCGCTAGCTGCGTAGCTCACCACAGTATCGCCAGCAATAACTTCCACACCAACATATAGGAAAAGGGTCAATACACCTAACAGCACATGCGGGAATTCGAACACGCTCTTCTTACCCGTATTCGATGCCGCCACTTCCTCGTCTTCAGCATCGGTATCCACCTCCGGTAATGCCGATTTGAAAATAACAAAAGCCAATACCACTAAGACCCCAACGATGCCCAAATAAGGGACAATAACCTTCGCCGCCAGTGCATCCAGCTCGGCAGCACGCTGTACCTCCGATAGCGCTTCAATCCGCTCGGTCAGCCCATCGGTATCGCTCAGCAGGAAAAAGCCCAGCACCACCGGTGCCAATGCACCGGCAAATTTATTGCAGATGCCCATAATACTGATGCGCTGTGCGGCACTTTCGGGCGGGCCAATGATGGTAATATAAGGGTTCGAAGCTGTTTGAAGGATGGCCAAGCCACCGCCCTGCACAAACAACCCGACAAGAAACAGCAAGTAGGTCCGGCTCATTGCTGCGGGAATAAACAACAGGGCACCAACGGCCATCACAACAAGGCCAACGGCCATCCCGTTTTTAAATCCGAAATACCGGAGCGTTAACGTGGATACGGGCGCCATGAGCAGATAAGCAATATAAAACGCAAATGTTACGAGGTACGATTGGAAATGGTTAAGCTCACAAGCTATCTTCAGATAGGGAATCAGCACTGAATTCAACCAAGTGACAAATCCGAAAATAAAAAAAAGGGCTCCGATGATAATCATTGGACCCAAAGTAGACCGTTGGGATGTGGAATTTACGCTCATTGTTGATTAGTTAGTATACTTTTAATTTCACGCACTGCAAGACTATAAAATAAAATTAACATTTGAAACAAAAAAGATGATGCAAACGGTTGTTCTCTTTTCTCGGGCTAGGAAATGGCAAGTTAGGAGCGTGCTTAAAAATAGGAAACGTCCCGACTAATCGGGACATTTCCTACACCTAAACCGTATCATAAAACCATGGAAATGGTTTCGTAGATACTATAACTACAAAATGAATTGAAAAAGGTTTTCCATTCACTGTTTTTTTATTTCTGCACGAAACATGAATCAATCGCCCGCGGCTCATTGGTCGCCTAAATATCGCTCCCGGATGATATTTTTATGGTGGTTGAGGTGCCCTGCGATAATATACATAAAGGCGCGCACACTGGTTAAGCGCCCGGAGGCGATGCCCTTACGTGCGAGTTCGTGGTCATTGAAGTGTTTGAAAAGTTCGAGATTCGATTTTCTCACGAGTACAAACTCGTCCGCAAAACTTGCCAACGACCGTTCGTTGAATCGCGCATTGGCCACGAAGTCTTCCTGCTCGAAGCCAATCAGCTCCTTGGTGTCGTTTCGGCCAAACCGGAGAGCTCTGTAAGCCATCACCCGCTCGGTATCGATAATGTGTCCTACCACCTCCTTGATGGTCCACTTACCTTCGGCATATGCGAATTCTGATTTACCGGGAGGTATATTGGACAAAAACTCAGGAAACGAGGCAATCTGCTCCCGGAGCAATTCCACCACATCTCCAGTAACAGTTTCAATATAAGGAGCGTACACTGCTGGGTATTCATCAGATTTGAGCGGGTTCATAAGTTTGGCTACTTGGTAATACGATTCTAAATGTGGTTCCTTTATCAATTTCCGACTCTTTGACGAAGACCTGGCCCTTGTGGTATTCGATCATGCGCTGGGTAAGCGTAAGCCCCAACCCCCAACCGCGCTTTCTAGTAGTGAATCCCGGCTGAAAGACCGCGTCAAACTGGCTCCGAGGTATCCCTTTCCCGGTATCGCTAATATCCACAAAAATTTGCTCTTTGGCAATATTTTCTGAAATAACAATATCAATCCTGCCTGCTGACTCGATGGCATTCGCCGCATTCTTTAACAAGTTTTCGAGCACCCAGTCAAACAGTGGCACATTGAGCATCGCCTCCGCCTTGGTTTCACCCGAAACATTGAAAATAATCTTGTCGCTTGTCCGTACTTTGAAATAGTTGACAAAATCGACTACCGTCTTGTAGACTGCTTGACTTTTCAACACCGGGGCGGATCCGATCTTGGAGAAGCGATCAGCCACGACTTCCAGCCGCTTCACATCGCTTTCCATTTCATTGAGTAGCGGGTCATTCTCGGCATCGAACTTTGCCCGCACCAGTTCCAGCCACGCCATCAGCGATGATATGGGTGTCCCCAATTGATGGGCTGCTTCTTTGGCCAGGCCTACCCACACGAGGTTCTGCTCGGACTTGCGGATAGAATTGAATACGGTATAAGCAATACCCAGAAAAATGGCAATAAGCGTAAGCTGTACGTAAGGGAAAAACCGTAGCTGGTTAAGCAACAGCGAATCTTTATAGTAGACAAACCACTGCCCACCATTCGGTAGATTATCGATGACGATTGGGGCGTGGCTCTTCTTCATGATGGCCAACTGGCGCTCAAAATACGCTGGGTCGTAAGCCACGTCTGATTCGATATCGCCTGCAAGGATATTGGTTTTGGTCGAGTCCAGATCCCGCCAGTAAATGATGCTGTCCCGTTCGTCGGCAATAATGGCCGGCAACGACAGGCTATCGCGGACAGCATAAATGAACGTAATCATCTCGTCATCCACATCGGGCATGGTGATGATGCTCCGCGTACTCATTGCCCACACTTCGGCTTTGGTACGCTCAGACTTCGAAAGGTTCCTTACCAGGAAATTGGTGTAAAGCAACGACGCTGCCGCAATGAGTGCCGCGAAGATCAATAAGGCAAATTTCCACCGTTGCTGATTGTACTGATAAGGGTTCATCTACGCTATTATGTAAAGCAAATTTCTGCCAAAATACATATTTCCCTTTGGATGGTATTTCCACGGGTGCATTTTTTCCAGTTCTATTGAAAAAACAACCAGCCAAAGGCGAGGCGAGTACCGGCGAATCCAGAGAAATTTATCTAAGTTTGCCCCATGGATGAAAACAGAAAGGTAAGGGTCCGTTTCGCTCCCAGCCCCACCGGCGGGCTACACTTGGGCGGCGTGCGCACAGCATTATTCAACTATTTGTTTGCCCGCCAGCACAATGGCTCGTTCGTGCTCCGGATCGAAGATACCGACCAGACCCGCTTCGTACCGGGTGCGGAGACCTATATCCAGGAGTGCCTCGCCTGGTGCGGCATTCAGCCCGACGAAAGCCCTGAGCACGGTGGTGATTATGGACCCTACCGCCAGAGCGACCGCAAATCCAATTATCGCCAATATGCTGAACAGCTCGTTGCTAATGGGCACGCATACTACGCATTCGATACAGCTGAAGAGCTGGAAGCACAGCGTAAGGCACATCCCAATTTCAGGTACAGCCATGAAAACAGGACGCAATTGCACAATTCGCTCAATCTCGATCCTGCTGAAACTCGGCACCTGCTCGAGTCGGGACATCCCCATGTCATCCGTATTAAAATGCCCGTCGATGAAACCATCAGCTTTGACGACCTGATACGGGGCCACGTAAGTTTCGATTCTTCGCTGGTAGATGACAAAGTACTACTTAAAGCTGATGGCATGCCCACCTACCACCTTGCCGTGGTAGTCGACGATTACCATATGGCAATCAGCCACGTGTTCCGTGGCGAGGAATGGCTGCCCTCCGCACCGGTGCATATCCTGCTGTGGGAATACCTCGGCTGGCGCGACTCCATGCCACAGTGGGCGCATCTGCCGCTTATCCTCAAGCCTGATGGCAACGGCAAACTAAGTAAAAGGGATGGCGACCGACTGGGCTTTCCGGTGTATGCCATGAACTGGAAAGATCCAAAAACGGAAACCGTCACCAAAGGCTTCCGTGAAATGGGCTTCCTCCCTGAAGCGTTCGTCAACCTGCTGGCAACGCTGGGCTGGAACGATGGGTCTGAGCAAGAGCTCTTCACAATCGCCGAATTAATCGAACGGTTTTCCCTGGAACGGATCAGCAAAGCCGGCGCTAAGTTCGATTTTGAAAAAGCCAAATGGTTCAACCACGAATGGATAAAACGGAGCGATGACCGTACCCTTGTACCTTACCTGACTTCATTATTAGCCGACCATGGGGTTTACGGGGTGGACCGACAGTACCTTTCCAGCGTGCTGGAACTGGTCAAGGACCGGCTCACATTGCTCACCGACTTTTGGGAGCAGGCATCTTTCTTTTTCAAACGGCCCGATAACTACGATCTAGCTGCTGTCCGGCCACGCTGGAATCCGGAAAAGACCGCATTCTTCGTTGATATGACCGCTAAGCTGGCAAACTTCGATCCTTGGCACAGTGCGGAGCTCGAGAGCCTCTATAAGCTCGCCATCCAAGCATCAGGGATGAAAGTGGGCGAGTTGATGCTCCCGTTCCGTATCATGCTGGTAGGTGGCAAATTTGGACCTCACGTGTTTGATATCGCTGCCCTCTTGGGCCGGGAAGAAACGGTAGCACGCATGAAGGCCGGCCTGCAGGCATTTAACCAAGCAGCTCACTGATATCTTCCCTCGAAAGTGACTTGATAAAGCTTTCTTCGGTGGTGATGAGGGTATCGGCAATGGTCTTCTTGCGGTTTTGCAATGCCAGTATCTTTTCCTCCACGGTACCCTTGGTAATGAATTTGTAGATAAACACATTACGCGTTTGGCCGATTCGGTGTGTGCGGTCAATGGCCTGCTGCTCTACGGCAGGATTCCACCATGGGTCGAGGATAAATACATAATCGGCTTCCACCAGGTTGAGCCCCACGCCGCCAGCCTTAATCGAAATGAGGAACAAGCGGGTCTCTTTATTTTCGCGGAATTGACGCACCACCTCACTCCTGTTCTTGGTGGCGCCATCCAGGTATGCATACCCGATACCATGCTTGTCGAAATACTGCCTAAACAACACCAGTTGTTTCACGAACTGTGAAAACACCAGTACCTTATTACCCCGTTGCAATACGGTCTCCAATGTGTGGATGGCACTCTCGAACTTGCCGGACTCGCCGCTGAACCCGGCGTCGACCATGGCAGGATGGTTGGCAAGCTGGCGCAGCTTGGTGAGCCCCTGTAACAAGGCAATCTGCGGCGGCTTCACTTTCTCGTCGCCGATATTTTCCAATATGGCATTCCGGTACTCCGACTTCACGCGCTCATAGTATTCAGCTTGCTCTTCACCCATCGTACAGTAAAATACCTGTTCCGATTTGGGTGGGAGCTCCGTAGCCACTTGGTCCTTGGTGCGCCGCAGCACAAAGGGCTTGATCATGGCTTGCAGGCGTTGGGCCTTTTCATCGTCCTTTTTCTTTTCGATGGGCTGTACGAACTCTTGCTGGAAGTAGCGGTAGCTACCTAACAAGCCGGGGTTTAAGAATGCCATCTGTGCCCACAGATCTGCTACCGAATTTTCAACCGGTGTACCGCTCAGCACCAGCCGATGCTTCGCCTTTAGCCCCTTCACCGCCTTGAACGATTTGGAAGAGGGGTTTTTTATCAGCTGGCTTTCATCGAGGATGATGTAATTGAAATAGAACGAGCTCAACAACTCTTCATCGATACGAGCGATGCCGTAGGTGGTGATTACCAAATCGTATGGCTCAAATAGAGCAGCGTCCTTGGCCCGGCCTATACCGGTGTGGATGAGGATTTTCAAGTCGGGCACGAACTTCATCGCCTCATTTTCCCAGTTGTATATCAATGAGGTAGGCATGATGATAAGCGACGTAGATGGCCCTCCCCTCTTTCCTGCCCCCTCCTTCTGCTTCTGGAGCAGTGCCAGTGTCTGGATGGTTTTACCCAAGCCCATGTCGTCTGCTAAGCAGCCACCGAAATGGTATTCCTGCAGGAAATGGAACCAGTTGTACCCCGCTTGCTGGTAGGGCCGCAGCTCGCCCATAAACCGTTGCGGCTTTTCAACATTTTCAATTGCATCAAAATCGGCCAATCGTGCTATTTTACGATCCATCGTCAGTGCGACATGCTCGGAGATGTCATTGAGCAGCCCCACATGGTATTTTCCCAACCGGATATCTTTCTTATTTTGCGAGAACTGGAAGAGGTGGTTGTACCGGGCAAACCACTCTTCGGGTATCACGGCCACCTCTCCATTAGGCAAAACAAACTCCTTCGTATTCGTAAGGATATGGTTACGCAACTGGCTAAAGGGAATTTCGTACTCACCGAAACGGGCAATGGCACGTACGTCAAACCAGTCGTTATGCTCCTCAACGGATAGATTAAGTTCGGTGCGCCCGAAGAAGAACCGCTTGTTCGGGTCGTCTTGCATAATTTCATAACCGCGCCGGCGGAGCTCGTCGTTCCGGTCGCGGAGCCAGTCCATTGCCGATGTGGCATCTGTTCCATTGGCCTTCGGCTCGAGATTGCTGAACAGCTCGGCGGGCCTGTGGAGGCCCATATCCAGCAATTCCCGCATCCGGGTCTCTTCCCATTGCAACGACCGTTTGATGCGGTGGAAAGTGTAATGGTCTGCTCCCTCGTCATACTGCATCTGCACCGTTACCCTATTCTGGCCTCCGGATGCAAACAGGTAAGGGCCATAACGGAAGTGCAGTTGCAGTTGGGAAACGCCGTTCTCCACGTAGAGGAGCTTAATCACCGGTATAGCATTGTGCTGGTGCGTTTCGATATCGAATCCCTCCGCGTATACGTGATGCTTTTCGATGAGCGACCGCACGAAGGTTGCGAAATATTTACGTTCCGTAGCATGCGCCACGGCAATATAGCGCCTTTGCAAAAAGGGCGACAGCTTTTTCCCTTCCAACGACTGGTCAAAATGGTAAAGTACGTTCTCCAATAGTAGCCATGCCTGTTGGTTGACCACCACCTGGGCGTTTTTATACATAAATTCGATGCGCTGCCCATCGTATTTGATGGTGGGGAAGTAACGTGTCTCCTCACTGTTGCGCCTGAAGTGAAACAGCACCGAAGCAGGTTGCGGCGCAATAGTTAGCCGTTGGTCTGCCGCGTACCCATCTTTGCTCATGAGAAACAACGGCTTGTCGCTCAGCAATTCGAGCGCCTGCAGCAGGCGGGCCTCAATTTTAGGCCGTATATATTCGAAGAATTGCTCGTTAAAATGTTTTGCAAAAAAATCTACCGGGCGTATCGGTTTCTTATAATAGCGTTTGATGATATTCGTTTGCTCTACCTCTTCCAGTAACTTGATCAGCTTACGGTCCGTCTCATCCAATATGGGTGCATAGTCTACCGCCGTATGACTGAACACGCGGCGGTGGGTCAGCGAATAACCACCATTGGGATTGAGCTGCACCACATGCGGCTCTATTAAATAACCCAGGTATGGATGTTCGCAAAGCGAGTAAATCAATTCATAAGGTTGCGTAGTATCAACTTGCTGCATTTAACAACGGTAGTATCTAAAAATAAAAACAGTAAAGATATACAAACTAGTGGACAATGGATGCTTTGGCGATACGAATCTCGTAGTATTCCACCTGATTGGCCAGTAGCGCACGGACCGCAGATGAAGGCATGTCGGGATTTTGCCGCAATACGCGCTGAATCGACGCGAGCTTCGTTGCATCCATCAACTGGGTAGCTACCACGCCCTTGCCGATAAAGTCAATGAGGTGGCCGATGACAGTGGCCTTGGTTAAACCGCGTTCGGCCGATATTTCGTCGATGGTTTTGCCCGACTGGAACAGATCGAAACTGATGCGTTTGGTCGTGCCTTTGGGGCTCTTTGGTTTTGAGGTATTGGGTAGTTCATCGGCATCGATGGCGACAGTTGCCAGATCGACTGACTTGACCATGAGTTCTTGCAGTGGCTCCCCTTTTGCCAACGCCTCGGTGATAGCCACACATTGCCGAAGTTGTTCCCGTTTCCGCTTAAGGTCTATCAATAACTCCTTCAATTCAGAAACATACTTCTTTGTCCGTTTTTTGATGGCCCAATCGCCAATATGCATCTCGAGAGGAGCGATCAGGGAAGCTTCTAACCGCGGCAAGAACCATTCCGTGGCTTTGACAATACGGTCATGAACAAGAGCGTAATCCACCACGTCGTTTTTATTAAGTAATCTATTCAGCTGATTTCGGAATTTATTGGCCACCTCCATCAGCATTTCGCAAGCTACACTTATCGTGCCGACAAATTGCATTGCCTTCTCTTGGTCTGCAATGTTACGGGTTGCCATATCATCCTGTTGTGTCTGCGCGGTTTCGACGATACGGTCCCATCTAAACGCCTGCAGAAGCAGTTGCCCGATATAACTACGTTGCGATGCTTCCAACAAAGGGGCAATTTCGTTTTCTGACACCGTATTCTGTGAAAAATCGGTCACCTGTATGTCCGTACGGATACTGGAGGGCGGTATATACGAGTGGAGCACAAGCCCATCTAACGTGCGTAAACGACTCAACGCAACATACACTTGGCCGGCTGCAAAAGAGGCGCCCGCATCAATGATAGCCCGATCGAAGGTAAGCCCCTGGCTTTTGTGGATGGTAATGGCCCAGGCCAACCGCAGCGGGAACTGAGCGAAGGTCCCCAGCACCTCCTCTTCTATCTTATCACTCGATTTGTCGTAATTGTACCGGATGTTCTCCCATTCTTCCCGCTTTACTTCCACCGCGTCACTACCGTCTTTAAATTCCACGAGTAAGCTATTGCCTGCGGAGTCGATATGTTTCACGTAACCGATTTTTCCATTGTAGTAACGCCGTTCGTCGCCACTATCGTTACGGATAAACATCACCTGTGCTCCCACTTTCAGTGTCAGCTCTTTTTCTGCGGGATACATGTTTTCTGGAAAATCGTTCGCCACTTTAGCCTCTAGCACCACCGCGTTACCGGGAAGGGTAGACAGTTCTTGCCTGTTGATGGTATCCGCACGGTTATTATGGGTGGTAAGCGTGATATAGGGTGTTGCGGGTGGAGGCACAAAATCCGGCTTATAATAACTGTTGAGCTCTTCCAATTGCTGTAACGTACAGCAGTTGTTTCGGATGTCGTTGAGGATATCGATAAATGCCTGCTCACTTTGGCGATAGATTTTCTTCAGTTCGAGAAGAATGGGGGGCTGTTCACGCAACACCTTGGCATCGAAAAAAAACGGGCTGGGATAGTACTTTGCCATAACCGTCCTTTCGTGCTCTTTGACCACGGGCGGCAGTTGGTACATATCGCCGATAAAAAGTACCTGCACCCCACCAAATGGCCGGGCATCGCGCCGTACATTTTTCAAGATTGCATCAATGGCGTCCAGCGTATCCGCCCGCAACATCGATACCTCATCGATGACCAACAACTCGATTTCCTGCAATAGTGCACGCCGCTGCTTGGTAAGCTTCACCTTGCCGAAAAGTCGGCGGCGGTTGTAAATATGGTTATCGTCCTCATTCCACGCCAGCTCGTAGTCTTCGATGTAGAGACCAAATGGCAACCAAAACAGGGAATGCAAGGTTGTGCCCCCCGCGTTCATCGCCGCCACCCCCGTGGGTGCGGCCACAGCCATCTTCTTGTAGCTATGCTGCCTAATATACTTCAAAAACGTGGTTTTCCCCGTACCGGCCTTCCCCGTTAGAAAAATATTGCGATTGGTATGGTTTACAAAAGATACCGCCTGCACGAAAGCCGTATTTTGAGCATCTAATACTGTCATTTCCAGACACCGGATTTAGTATGGCTTCCAAAGGTAGCAAAAAAGACTGAACGGCCACACTGGCCGATATATACCGGTAACTGGGAACAAATTGACAACTGGACGTTTAGATTTATTATAAATTAGTACATTTGAACCGTATTTCATTATGCGTACCACAATCCAAAATAAATCCATAAGCCACTTACGAAAGGGCGAGACAGCCACTATCGTGGGGTATGCTCCCGGTGAAGTTCCCCTTAAAATCTACGAAATGGGGCTGCTACCGGGAGTAGTATTCTCGTTAAAGCAGCGTTTACCTCTGAACGGCCCCATTTGCCTGCAGATCAAAGGCAATCCGAATGGCGTCGCATTACGGAGGGCTGAGGCGGATTTCATCCTCATCGAACCTTTATCGTAAGCTATGACGGAAATAAATATCGCGTTGGTAGGGAATCCCAACGTCGGCAAATCCACCTTGTTCAACAAACTGACCGGCTTACGCCAGAAAGCCGGCAACTACCCCGGCATCACTGTAGAGAAAAAAACAGGTAGTTTTACCAATGGGGATACCAAGTACCACGTTGTCGACTTACCCGGCGCTTATGGCATACACCCGTCGTCGTTGGACGAAGAAGTTGTGTATAACGTATTGGCCGACAAGACCAACCCGAACCACCCGGACCTGGCCGTAGTGGTCGGCAATCCATTTAACCTCAAGCGAGCAGTTTTCCTGTACCAGCAGATCCGCGACATCGGTGTTCCGGCTATTTTTGTAATCAACATGGCCGATGAGGCCGATCACGCTGGGCTCTCTATCGATACCGGAAAACTGGAACGCCTACTGGCCACCAGGGTTGTCCTGACCGATGCACGTTCCGGCAGGGGTATCGACGCACTGAAGGCAGCCCTTTCTTTCAAGCCCTCCACAACGGCGCCGTTGTTCCCGGTCCCTACCGAATATCACCATGTAATACAAGAAGTTAAGAACCAGACTGGAGAGACCAACGATTACCGGGCATGGTTAGCACTTTCCCATAAGCATAATGCTGCTTCGCACGCCACGCTACCCACTGCTGTCGAGGCGATCCGGAATACTCACGGGCTCAACCCCTACCGGCTGCAGATCCAAGAGACCATGGCCAGGCACGATAAGCTGGACCGCGACTTGGCAGACATCATCAAAGACCCCACAAAAAAACGCGAGCATTTTACCGAGCGCCTGGATAAGTTGATGATACATGCCGTCTGGGGATACGTGATTTTCTTCGGGTTGCTCCTACTCATCTTCCAAGCCATCTACACGTGGTCAGGCCCTTTTATGGATGCCATCGACAACGGGTTTACCTGGCTCGCAAGCAGTACGGCAAATTGGCTGCCCGAAGGCCCCCTCAACGGGCTGCTTACAGACGGCATCATTGCCGGTATAGGGGGTATTGTCATCTTCATTCCCCAGATTGCCATCCTGTTTGTATTCATCGCACTGATGGAGGAGTCTGGCTACATGAGCCGGGTTGTCTATCTGATGGACCGATGGCTCAAGCCTTTCGGGCTAAGTGGTAAGAGTGCTGTTCCATTGATGTCTGGTGCTGCATGTGCCATCCCGGCAGTCATGTCTGCCCGTACGATCGAAAACGATAAAGAACGCCTGATTACCATATTGGTCACTCCGTTTATGACCTGTTCTGCGCGGTTACCGATTTACATCGTCATTATCGGCTTGGTCATCCCACAAGGACGGGTGCTTGGCATGGAGTTACAAGCGTTGGTCTTATTTGGCATGTACGCCTTGGGCGTACTGGCGGCCCTGGGAAGTGCCTGGTTGCTCAAACTTTTCCTGAAATCGGACTACAAGAGCTTCCTGATCCTGGAAATGCCCACCTACCGGCTGCCAGTACTTCGGAACGTTGCGGTACACGTATGGGAAAAGACCATGGGGTTTGTATGGGGTGCTGGTAAAATCATTTTGGCCATTAGCGTCATTCTGTGGGTACTTGGCTCATTCGGCGTAGGTGAACGGTTTACCGACGCCGAGCGGATCGTCCAACTGGAAAACCAGGGACTGTCGGCAGAAGAACTGGAAAACGAGGTACAGTCGCAAAAGCTGGAATATTCGTTTTTAGGCACATTAGGGCGCTTTATCGAGCCAGCTATCGAGCCGTTGGGCTACGACTGGAAAATGGGTATCGGACTTATTGCATCGTTTGCTGCACGCGAAGTATTCGTAAGCACAATGGCTACCGTGTACAGCCTCGGCAGCACCGATGATGAATTGACCATCCGCGAGCGTATGGCGAGTGAAATCAACCCGAATACCCGACGGCCAGCTTACAACTTCGCATCGGGTATTTCGTTGCTTTTGTTTTACGCTTTCGCCATGCAATGCATGAGTACCATTGCCATTGTACGCAAAGAAACAAACTCATGGAAATGGACCATTATCCAGTTGGTATTTATGACTGGATTTGCGTACCTTGCCGCACTAGTGGCATACCAACTACTAAAATAACATGACATGGATGCAATCGCTATACAGTACATCGTTATCAGCGCCCTGTTTGTGGCAGCTGTAGTTTTTTTGGTCCGGCGGACCAAAAAGTCACTTAGGGGGAAACAATCGTGCTCGAAAGGGTGCGGCTGCGAATTCACCGAACCATCCAAAAAGACATCGTATTAACTTAATCGCGTAACAGATAACCATGACTTACCAAACAAAGGAAGCACTCTTCAACGAAATCGAAGCCGTATTGACTGGACAAGGCTTTCAAGTGGTACAACAAGACCAGACCCGGCCGTGGGGCGGCTTTTTCGTGATTGAAGAGTCGCAAGCGCAGCAATTTGCCAATACCTATTTCAACGGAATCGACGTACAGGAGCTCAAGATTTCGGGCAAGCTAAGCCCGAAGATACTTGTTGTTGCACCGGGCAAGCGCCTTTCGTGGCAATACCACCACCGCCGTGCGGAAATCTGGCAAGTGGTAAGGGGTGACGTTGGTGTGGTGACCAGTGATACCGATGAGGAACACGAATTGAAATTACTGCATCCGGGGGATGTGATCCGGCTTAACCAAGGTGAGCGCCATCGGCTTGTGGGCCTGGACGGATGGGGTGTACTGGCCGAAATCTGGCAACACACGGATGCCGACAACCCATCGGATGAAGACGACATCGTGCGGGTGCAAGATGATTTCGGGAGGTAGCTAATCAACTGCCATAAAACCAGCTATTCCAGCTATCCGCGCGTACATCTCGATCATCGCGGCTTGGTCAAGCAGCCATTTTCGCGATTCTTGGTTTACACTATCCCAGCTTTTGCCAAATAGACCATTATCGTCGCGCGTATGGTTCCATGCGTAATCCAGGTTTTTTGCAAATGCCTCTAAATACCGGCGATCGCCATCTTCGCGGTACAGTTCAACATAACCCCGCATCATCACAGCGATAAACCAGTTATTGCTCCGCTTTAACAGACGGAACGATTGCGCGCCGGGCGATGTAAACGGTTCAAAAAAATATGCGTACCCGCTCGCCGCGATACGCTGGGCTTCTTTCAGATAGCCGGCATCCCCCGTAAACCGATACAGTAACGCGGCACTTTGGAGCATCTGCCCGCTGTTATACGGGTATTTCCGTTTGTCTACCTTACTTTTAAGGTTTACGTTATCCCAATACAGTCCATCTTCCGGATCCTGTAAATGGCGCTTGGTCCAATCGTACCACCTCTTCCCGGCATAGAAATAAAGGCTATCCCGCGTTGCTTCAAACATCCGGAATGCAAATACCGCAGCCGGAGCGTTAGAGCAGGTGTTTTTGGAAGTCCTTTTTTGTTCGCACCAATAGATACCGCCACCGAGAAGATCATCTTCACCGCTTTTCACGAATTTCCAAATCTCTTCGGCCATGTCCAGGTACCGATCTTCACCGGAGGCCAGGTAAAGCTCGGCAAAATCAATCCCCAACCAAATGTTATCATCGTAGAACCGATCGGATTGCTCCGCGTCATTCACGTATGAAGCAAAGCCGGCCGGAGCCCTGTTGTCGTCATAATAACGCATCAAACCGGGCAACACACGGTCGTCTACCATCCGTAAGTAACGTTTATCGCCCGTTGTTTCAAAGAGTGCATTGGATGCTGAAAGCATACCCGAAAATGGCCATAGGTATGAATAGGGATTGGGCGCACTATCGGTGCCCTCTGCAAGATAGTCCGCTCGGTAGGCCTGGTCGTGCGGATAGTTTTCACGAAGCAACGGTGTACCCTCTACCGCGTAACGCTCATAAACCAGCGTGGTCAACTCGCCAGCCCAAGCCAGCGGGGAATTCTTTTGAGACACACTATCGATACCTACTGCGCAGAACCCGTGGCCATACATTAAGCCCGGTAGTACGATTGTCAAAGCAATGCCGAAAAGGTTACGTTTATTTACAGCCACGTCGTTATAATTTGTAGTCGGTAATTTTTATCGTATGTTCACAAAATCCATACTCTCGTGCCTGATTGGAGCACACTAGAAACAGCCTGTTTGCACTGGTACCCGCCACCAACTGCAGGTACCAATCTACACCTTCCTCGTCTAAATTGGAAGTGGGTTCATCCAGCAGTACGATTGGCACATCGGCATAGCATGCCAAGCCCAATTTGACCCGCTGTTTCATACCTGAGGAAAAATAGCGAATTTGTTTGTCCTGAGCGTGGGTAAGCCCAAGACGTTCTATCAGGAGCTTTTCGTCGAAGCCCCCGAGGAACCGTTTATGGGCGAAATGAAACCGGATTTGCTCGCTAAGTGTGAACTCTTCGATCAACTCAAGATAAGGTGCCGCTATCGATAGGTATTGGTAAATATCGTCGGGCGCGATAATTTGGCCTTGGTCACGGTACTCAATCCGGCCGGCAGATGGCATCAGTGCCGAAGAGACAACCTGCAACAAGGTGGACTTGCCAGAACCGTTGGGCCCCAAGACGGCATAGCGCGCGCCCGTGGTAAAGCGGTAGTTCAAATGCTGAAAGACCCAATCCCGGTTAAACCGTCTGCCAATGTCTTCCAGAATAACTTCCATCACCTAAAGTACGCCCTTGCTTTGGCCGAAGCCCTTCATTACCCCACGGTTGGAATTGCGGATGAAATCGAGTATCTCGTCACGTATCTCGGTGGGTTTGTATTCTGCTTCAATGATATCCATTGCTTTGGTTAGGTTGTTGTTCTTGACAAACAATACACGGTAGATATCTTGGATTTCGTTGATCTGGTTGGATGAGAACCCCCGCCGCCGCAGTCCTACCGAATTGATACCCACATAGGCAAGTGGTTCGCGCGCCGCCTTCACAAATGGGGGTACATCTTTGCGCACCAGCGAGCCACCCGCAATGAATGCATGTGAGCCCACATGGCAAAACTGATGCACAGCAACCATGCCCGCCAGCACTACAAAATCACCGACTATGATATGCCCTGCCAACGTACTGTTATTTGAGAAAATACAGTTGTCGCCCACAATACAGTCGTGTGCAATGTGGCTATATGCTTGGATCAAACAGTTCTTTCCGATAACAGTTTTCCATTTATCTTTCGTCCCACGATTTACTGTCACACATTCGCGGATAGTGGTATTGTCGCCGATTTCGGCCGTGGTTTCTTCGCCGTCAAATTTCAGATCTTGGGGAATACCCGAAATAACCGCACCGGGGAAAATACGGCAGTTCTTACCGATACGAGCCCCATCCATAATGGTGACATTGGAGCCGATCCACGTACCATCTTCGATTACAACGTCTTTATGGATGGTCACAAATGGCTCGATCACCACATTCCCAGCGATCTTTGCCTGGGGATGTATGTATGCTAACGGTTGTATCATGATGCTTGGCTCTCTTTTACTTTTACAATCTGGGCCATCAACTCGGCCTCTACTACCACTTTCTCGCCAACCATCCCTACACCTTTCATCTGGGCAATCCCCCTACGGATCGGCTCCAACAAATCGCAGCGGAAGATGATGGTGTCACCGGGGTTCACCTGCGCTTTAAACCGGGCGTTTTCTATTTTCAGGAATAATGTAAGATAATTCTCAGGATCGGGCACTGTGCTTAGTACCAACACCCCACCGGTTTGCGCCATTGCTTCTATCTGCAGCACCCCGGGAAAAACGGGTGCCCCCGGGAAATGGCCCAAGAACAAATCCTCATTCATGGTTACATTTTTCAGTCCAACCACATGTGATTTGGTCAGTTCCAGTATCTTATCGATCATCAAGAACGGCTGCCTGTGCGGCAGGATGTTCATGATCTGGACAGTATCATACAGTGGCGGCATATTGGGGTCATATACCTTAGCATACTTGCGTCCTTTTTCCTTTTTTATCTGCGCTTTTATCTTTTTGGCAAACGCTACGTTGGCCGCGTGGCCGGGCCGTGCGGCCATAATATGGCCTTTGATAGGCCGCCCTACCAACGCCAAATCACCAATCATATCCAGCAATTTATGCCGGGCTGGCTCATTCTGGTGGCGGAGTTCAATATTATCCAATATACCTTCTTTTGCCACGTCGATATCTTCCCGGTTGAACAGCTTGGCCAGGTGCCGCAGCTCGTTTTTGCTCACTTCCCTGTCGACCACCACAATCGCATTATTCAAATCGCCTCCTTTGATGAGGTTGTTCTTGAGCAACATCTCCAGCTCATGGAGAAAGCAGAACGTACGCGATGACGCGATGTCTTTGGAAAATTCGTCGATACTGCTGATGGAGGCATGCTGGCTGCCCAACACAGGCGAATTGAAATCGATCATACAGGTAAAGCGGTACCCATCAAGCGGCATCGCAACCATCTCAACTTTGCGGTCGGGCTCGGTATGGTGTAGATTATGTGGTATCTCATAATAGTCACGATCTGCTGCCTGGTCTACATAACCGGTTTCTTCGATTGCTTTAACGAATGGTGCTGAACTGCCATCCATGATGGGAACCTCCGGCCCGTCGATATCAATAAGTACATTATCGATCTGAAGGCCCACCAATGCCGCCATCAAGTGCTCGATAGTGCTTACACGTGCCCCATTTTGTGATATCGTCGTTCCGCGTGAAGTATCCGACACATTCTCAGCATCGACAAGTACTACCGGCTGGTTTTCGAGGTCGATACGCCTAAATTTATACCAATGATGTTCCGGGGCTGGTTTTAGGGTCATGGTCACGGGCTTCCCGGTATGCAGCCCTACCCCAGAAATGACAATGTCTGATTTGATCGTGCGTTGTTTTACGTTCATCTTTAATTATGCTTATCCGCAAGCAGACGGATTTAAAGCTGTTTTATTTCGACAATTCTTTTGTTAATAATAGCTGTTCCAACTCCTCAATGCGGCGCTCAAGCTCCGGCAAGCGTGCGTACACGACCTGCGAACGCATTTGTGCGTTGTAGGGAGCCGCAGGTGTACCCGACCATTTCTTCCCTTCTTCCAAAATTGTCCGGTTAATGCCCGACTGCGCCTGTATCTGGCTACCGTTGGCTATGCTGATATGGCCCACAGCACCCACCTGCCCACCGATTACGACATACTCGCCGATTTTGGTACTTCCGGATATCCCCGATTGGGCTGCAATCACAGTATGTTTTCCTATCTCCACGTTATGTGCAATTTGGATCAAATTATCCAGTTTCACACCTTTTCTTATAATGGTCGATCCCATTGTCGCCCGGTCGATCACCGAATTGGCGCCAATCTCCACATCATCTTCGATAATCACGTTCCCTATCTGGCTGATCTTGTTGTAAGTTCCATCATCCTGGGGTGCGAAGCCAAAACCATCACTACCCACAACCGTTCCCGAATGGATAATGACGTGTTTTCCGATAATACAATCAAAATAAACCGATACCCCTGGAAACAATGTAGTATCATCACCGATTTTGACGTTCTCACCGATATAAACATGGGGATAAATCTTACATCGATCACCTATAATAGCCCCGCGATCAATATACGCAAATGCACCAATATATACGTCGTTTCCGACCTTGGCGTTTGCATCGATAACTGCCCGGTCTTCAATACCGGTTTTATCCAATCGCATTTTGTTATATAGTTCCAGCAGGGTGGAAAAAGCCGAGTATGCATTTTTAACCCGCACAATCGTGGCCTGTACTGGATGGTCTAATTTCAGATCATCATTGACGATGATTACCGATGCTTTGGTTGTATAGAGGTATTGCTCATACTTCGGGTTAGACAGAAAAGAGAGCGAACCCGTCGACGCCTCCTCGATCTTGGCCAATTGCCTCACCACCACATCCGGATCCCCCTCAAGGGTGCCGTTAACGAGCGTTGCTATTTGATGTGCGGAAAATTGCATCTGCAAATGTATAAGTTTAAACGGTAATAATTTAAATTTTACTGACTCTATCTGTTGAGAGCGGCGTATGCGTCAACTCTTTCGGAAAGGAAACCGCAAACTTTTGGACTTTCCGTGATAATGTCTCCAAATTAGACAAATCGGAAGCCTCAGCAATGTCTTGTATACTGCCATCTTTCATTAAAATTTTGATGGTACCATTTTTAGGTTCATACGCACTGTTTTCTATAGATTGCAACCACACATAATAATCCACATCGGCCACATCAATATCAAAATAATCCACGGCTTCCGCTTTCAACTGTTCAATCAATCCTTCCGGAGGGCGTATAGCATGCAACTCCGTGTGATATAACGACCGCGATATCAGCCGTGAGCACAACATACGCAAAATAGGGTCGCTGTGATATGCCCAAGTCTTCACGGCAGACCAAATGTCCGTATCATCAAGACGCGAAAAATGCACTAAATGTAGGGCATCTTCGGTAAAATTCTGCCGGGTTACCTTAGTGCGCAAAAAATGTTCCAAGGATGGCGAAGCGAAGAGTAAAGTACCCGTTCCGCAAAGCTCTTTGGCACGCTTCAGGATTTTAAGCAGCATCTGCTCTGCACTGATTACCGTCTTATGCAGGTACACCTGCCAATACATCAACCGCCTGGCGATGAGAAATTTCTCCACCGAATAAATACCTTTCTGCTCAACAACAAGTTCGTTCTCAACAACATTAAGCATTTTAATGATACGGTCGAAACTGATAACGCCCTCGGCTACACCCGTAAAAAAACTATCGCGGCTGAGGTAATCCATCCGGTCCGTATCGAGCTGGCCGGCCACCAACTGGTGCAGAAATTTCTTTGGGTACTGGTTGTTGAAAATTGCAATGGCTAAGTCCAGACGCCCCGCCACCATCTCATTCAGTTCATTCATCATGAGCGAGGAGAGCAGTTCGTGCGAAACGCCTTCTACCAAGGTGTGTTCCAATGAGTGTGAAAACGGCCCGTGGCCAATATCATGCAGCAAAATAGCAGCCAGTGCCGCCTCTTCCTCTTCTTCTGAAATGGCAACACCCTTGCCCCGCAAGGTTTCCAACGAAAGCCCCATGAGGTGCATCGCACCAAGCGCATGCTGGAAACGAGTATGTAGTGCACCGGGATATACCAGATGTGTCATACTCACCTGCTTGATGTACCGCAAACGCTGGAAATAGGGGTGTTGAATCAGGTCATAAATGAAACCGGACGGAATGGATATAAATCCATATACAGGATCGTTGATTATTTTCTTTTTGTTCAACCGCTATTTTCATTGCGGAGAGACGTAATCGCCGACCGCATTTATATGCGGCAAAGATACGTTACCGCGCTGTTAATTTATGTTAAAATTGTCAATAGCGGCAAACTTTTCACTAAGTTCGCCTCTTATCTGGCGGCTCGCATCGGGCGAGACAACACATTGGAGAATCAACATGCAGGAAACAAATATACTATGGGCAGACGATGAAATTGATTTACTGAAGCCACATATCATGCTTCTAAACGAAAGAGGGTATGCTGTAAAAACGGTAACCAACGGCAATGATGCGGTGGATGCCTTCAAAAAAGGCTTCTATGATCTGGTTTTTTTGGATGAGAATATGCCTGGACTGACCGGGCTGGAAACACTTTCCGAACTTAAAAACATCAATCCCGCCGTACCGATGGTATTGGTTACCAAAAACGAAGAAGAACATCTCATGGAAGATGCGATCGGCTCCAAAATCGACGACTACCTTATCAAGCCCGTAAATCCGAAGCAAATCCTGCTCACCATTAAGAAGCTCACCGAAAACAAGCGGCTAATCAGTGAGAAAACATCGATGGCTTATCAGCAGGATTTCCGGAACCTCGGTATGATTCTCAATGACAATCTCGACTACGAACAGTGGGCGGATGTGTACAAAAAACTGATATATTGGGAGCTATCACTCGAGAAATTGGAAGATGCGGGTATGCATGAGGTACTTACCTTGCAAAAGGCGGAAGCCAACATGCAATTTTTCAAGTTTATCGAAAAAAAATACCTCCAATGGATAAAGGAGCCCGAAACCGGGCCGACCATGTCGCACCAGCTCTTCCGCAAAAAGGTATTCCCTACGCTTCAGGAAGCCAGGCCGACTTTCTTTTTCCTGATCGACAACCTTCGGTACGACCAGTGGCGTATTATCAACGAGGTCATCACCAACTACTTCCGGCTCGAAGAGGAAGATAGCTACTATAGTATCTTACCCACCGCTACCCAGTATGCCCGCAATGCAATCTTCAGCGGTTTGATGCCGCTCGACATGGAGCGCCAGTACCCCGGGGTTTGGCAGAACGACGAAGATGAGGGCGGTAAAAACCTCCATGAAGGCAAATTCCTGACCGATCAGATCAAACGTTTGTACCGCAAAGAATGTAGACATTCATACACAAAAGTACTTACCCTGGAACAGGGTCGCGACGTGACGGACAACCTTAGCAACCTCATGGGAAACGACCTCAACGTGTTGGTGTACAATTTTGTAGACATGCTCTCCCATGCCCGTACAGACATGGCCATGATCCGTGAGCTGGCCAATGATGAGGCCGCTTACCGATCGCTTACCCTCTCTTGGTTTGAACATTCACCGCTGCTCGATGCATTAAGGTGGCTCTCGCAGAAACCCGTCCGCGTGATTATCACAACAGACCACGGCACCATCCGCGTAAAACATGCCAGCAAGGTCATCGGCGACCGGAATACCAACACCAATTTGCGTTATAAGCAGGGGAAAAACCTGAATTTCATTGCCAAAGACGTGTTCCACGTAAAAAACCCACACGATGCCATGCTGCCGAAATTGCATGTTAGCTCAAGTTTCATCTTCGCACGCGAAGACACATATTTTGTGTACCCCAATAATTACAACCACTTCGTCAACTACTTCAACGAAACGTTCCAACACGGTGGCATATCGCTCGAAGAGATGATCATTCCATTTGCAACATACACCACAAAATAGCAAAAAGCGTATTTTTGCAGGAATGATCATCAACGTTGTAAATCTGCAGGGGTTGCCCGATGCCGCAAACCGGCTATTGGCCGCGGTGGGCACCCGCCGCATTTTACTGTTCTACGGTGAAATGGGTGTCGGCAAAACAACACTCATCAGTGCCATCTGTCGCCAATTGGGCGTGGCTGACACCCCTTCCAGCCCCACGTTTGCAATCGTCAACGAGTACCACAGCACACAGGGACCGTTATATCACTTCGATTTCTATCGTATCAAGTCTGAACAAGAAGCCTTTGACTTAGGCTACGAAGATTACTTTTACTCCGGCTCGTATTGCTTCGTTGAGTGGCCCGAGAAAATAGAGGGGCTGCTTCCAGCCGATGCAGCACACATCCGTATCGCGGTAACTGGCGACGGTACCCGACGCATCACGGTAGGTACCGAGTCTCAGTAACATACTTTTCACTTCTTGTCCTAGGTTAATGTGGCAGAACAACTGCTGCCGTATCTTTGTATTATAATAAAAAAACAAGGAGTATAATCATGGACAACAACATCTTAGGCATTCACCACATCACCGCTATCGCGGGGGATGCCAAACGCAACTACGATTTTTATACCCGGATACTAGGTCTACGTTTGGTAAAGAAAACGGTCAACTTCGACGACCCGCAGACCTACCACTTCTATTTCGGCGACGAAGTAGGCACACCGGGTTCGATCCTTACGTTCTTTCCTTGGGGCGACCGTGTAAAACCGGGTCGCCGTGGCACGAAGCAGGTCACCGAAATTGGTTATTCCGTACCGGCGGGGAGCCTCGACTTCTGGAAGAACCGATTTGAGGCAAATGGCATTATCTATAACAATCCTGCTGAGAAATTTGGCGAAAAATACCTCACTTTCCTCGATCCCGACGGCCTTAAATTTGAATTGACCGTAGCGAAAGAGATAGATACCCGTACGCCGTGGACAACAGACGAGGTGGGCAGCGAACACGCTACGCGCGGGTTCCATCATGTGACTATCACCACAGAAAAGATGGATGCCACCGCACGCATACTCACCGATATTTTCGGGTACCGGCTGCTGCAGGAGGAAGTGAATCGCTACCGATTCATCACTGACTCCACCCCTTACGCAAACTTGGTAGATCTGGTGGAGGCGCCGGGCGAGGCCGAAGGGCTTGTTGCCGGAGGCTCGGTACACCATGTAGCATTCAGCGTTCCGGATGAAGCCACACTGATGCATTTCAGGGAAAAAATAATTGCACAGGGACTGCACATCACCGAGAAAATTGACCGCAATTATTTCTATTCACTCTATTTCCGTGAACCCGGTGGGGTGCTGTTTGAAATTGCCACCAATAACCCAGGTTTTGCCGTAGACGAGCCTGTGGCAGAATTGGGCAGCGGATTGAAATTGCCGTCCCAATACGAAACCCATCGGGAACATCTGGAAAAGGTTTTACCACAATTGGATTAAACTATGTACATACACGAAAAGCAACTTATACAAGCTGGCAAATTGGCTGCACACGCCAAAAAGGCTGTGGTACTGCTCCATGGGCGGGGCAGTTCCGCTTCGGGCATCCTTTCACTAAGCCACCACCTTCAGTTGGATGATGCGCTACTGCTTGCACCGCAGGCCACCAACAACTCTTGGTATCCATACAGCTTTCTGGCACCCGTGGCAAACAACCAACCGGCGCTGGATTCAGCATTGGGGCTGGTGGGCGAAGCGGAGGCTAAAGCGGCGCAATTGGGGGTCGCCCCAAATGCGCTGTACTTCGTGGGATTCTCGCAAGGGGCCTGCCTAGTCCTGGAGTACGTAGGGCGGAATGCCAAACCCTATGGTGGCGTCATCGCTTTCACCGGGGGGTTAATCGGTGAATCGCTGACGCTTAGTAATTACACCGGCGATTTTGGGGGCACGCCCATACTGATTACTTCGGGCGACAACGACCCGCATGTACCGCTATACCGGATTGAGGAAAGTGCATCGGTATTGCGTGGACTCGGTGCAAAGGTGACCCTTGAGATCTATCCCGGCAAGCCCCATAGCATCAGTCCCGATGAGACCCTGCTGGCCAACAAGGTGGTGTTGTCATAACCATCAGTCGACCAGCACGAACCGACCGCCCTGCACATCGCGCGAATTTGTGCCGACAAACACGGCAAATTCGCCGGGCTCGGCCACATAATCTAAATCGGCGTCGTAGAACTTGAGGTCTTCAGCTGTCAGCTCGAAGGTCACGTGCTGTGATTGGCCGGGGTCTAGCCATATCTTTCGGAAGCCCTTGAGTTCCTTGACGGGGCGCGTAACTGACCCTACCACATCCTGGACATAGAGCTGCACCACCTCTTCGCCGCCGCAGTCGCCCACGTTGCGAACGTCCACGCTTATCTCCAGTTTGCCTCCCGCCACTAAGGTATCGGCACTCAGCATAACCTCACTATAGGCAAAGGTGGTGTAGCTCAGGCCATAGCCAAAGGGGTAAAGCGGCTCATTCGCTACGTCTAGGTAGTTGGAGCGGAATTTTTGGAACCATTGTCCTTCGGCAAGTGGTCGCCCTGTATTCTTATGGTTGTAGTAAAGCGGTATCTGACCCACATTTTGTGGGAATGTTGCCGGTAGCTTGCCCGACGGATTGACGTCGCCAAACAGCACATCGGCCACGGCTTTGCCCGTTTCGGTACCCCCAAACCATACGTTGAGTATGGCAGGCACATGCTCGTTTTCCCAACTCAGCGTTAGCGGTCTGCCGGTGAACAGTACCAGCACCACGGGCTTACCCGTCTTCAGTAGTTCGGCCAGCAGACGTTGCTGGATATCGGGGATACCTATGTCTGTGCGGCTCGATGATTCGCCGCTCATCTCGGAGCTTTCGCCCAGTGCCGCAACAATCACATCAGCCTGCTGCGCGGTGGCCACCGCCTCGGCTAGGATTTCGGCCTCCGCCCGGTCATCACGTGGGATGGTACGGCCAAACATCGTGGCCCGCTCTTGGTATGCCGCATCTTCCAGCAGGTTAGACCCATGGTGGCACACCAGTTTCACCTCGTTGCCCAAAACTGCCCGCATCCCTTCCAGCAAGGAGGGGGTGTGCTCCAGATCGGCACTTACACTCCACGTACCGGGCATATTACTCCCCGTATTGGCAAGCGGGCCGATTAAGGCTACGGTACCTGTTTTCTTCAGCGGCAGCAATTGGCTCTCATTTTTCAGGAGTACAAACGATTTCCCTGCGGTTTCGCGTGCCTTGGCCAAGTGAGTGGGATTGAGAATGGCCTGCTCGGCCCTTTCGTCGTTACAATAACGGAACGGATCATCAAAAAGACCCAGTTTATATTTGGCTTCCAATATCCTCCGGCAGGCGAGGTTGATGTCCGCCTCGCTCACCTTGCCCTCATCCAGTGATTTCTTCAGCGTACTGAGGAACCCCTCACCTACCATATCCATATCCACGCCTGCTTTGAGCGACCGTGCCGACACTTCCTGCAAATCACCCAAGCCGTGGTCTATCAACTCGTTGATAGCTGTGTAGTCTGTTACCACAAAACCGTCGAAGCCCCATTGGCTACGAAGTACATCGGTCATGAGCCATCTGTTGGCCGTAGCAGGTACGCCATTGATGTCGTTGAAGGAGGTCATCACACTCCCGGCGCCGGCATCGATGGCGGCTTTATAGGGTGGTAAGTATTCATTATACATCCGGTGCAGGCTCATGTCGGTGGTGTTATAGTCGCGCCCTGCCTCGGCTGCGCCATATAGCGCAAAGTGTTTCACACAGGCCATGAGCGTATTATATGCTGCCAAATCGTCGCCCTGATAGCCATGCACCATGGCCTCGGCGATCCGAGCGGTTAGGTAAGTATCTTCACCTGATCCTTCAGATATACGGCCCCAACGGGGGTCTCTTGAAATGTCGACCATGGGCGAAAACGTCCAGTTCAGCCCATCGGCGGAAGCTTCCACGGCTGCTATCCGTGCCGACTCTTCGATTAACCTGAGATCCCACGTAGCCGCCAGCCCCAACGGGATGGGAAATATGGTCTTATAGCCGTGGATAACGTCTAAGCCAAAGATAAGCGGTATCTTCAGGCGTGATTGGGTAACAGCCAGCTCCTGGGCGGCACGGATGCGTGCCACGCTGGTCATACTGAAGATACCGCCGATATTTCCAGCTTTGATCTTACCTTCCACATCGGTACTTACCACGGCCCCGGTGGTCGCCTCACCAGCGGTAACCAAGTTGAGCTGACCGATTTTCTCTTCGATGGTCATCTGTTGCATCAGTCCATCGATAAAACGATCCATTTTGGCTTTGCCCTGTCCGTATACTTGCTGGCTTACTGGACCTGTCAATAGGAATGCACCCAAAATGAGCACGTACCATACTACATTCACTTTTCCCATAATTGTTGTTTATTCGGCCTTTGTGACCGTTGTGCGCTCGGATATCCCGTTTTCATTAAATGCTTCGACCGTGAAGAAATATTCTTGGTCCACATTAAGCCCCCTAAGCTCTAGCTCGCACTGGTCGTATACCAGCCATGAGCTGTACAGCTTATCGGGCGCAATACCCCACCGCACATTGAAACCCTGTGTATTGCCGGGATCGGACCATGTGAGCAACGCCTCTCTCCGATCGGCGCCGCGTCTTATTTCAAGGTTATCTACCGATGTGGGCACATCACCTTCACCCACGCCGAACACCCTTATTTCCGAAATGGAAAGGTAAGGTGTCGGCACCTGGATGTTGCGGTACCGGATATAGCGGACCCGCTCGGGCGCACCCAATTCGACGTAATCATTGGGCACCTCCCGATAGTTCTGGCTCCTATCAACCAAAATGCGCCAATCTTTGCCATCCAACGATCCTTCAATCAGGTAACGGTGGTACAGTCCACCGGGTTTACCATACAGATCAGACTTGTAGTCGTTATAGTTCACTTGGAAGGCATGGACTGTCCCGGTGTTTTCGAGGTCTATTTCGAGCCATTGCTGGCTGTCGTTTTGCTCGGCCACCCAAAACGTTTTGATATGTTCGTCGGTGATGCTGGCCGCCGGATGATCACGGATGTATGACGAGGCTTTCACGGGCTTGCGGTACGAGAGCAGCATCCAGCCGGTGAACTCGCCCATCTTTCCGGGTACATCCGGCGCATAGTGGGGGTAGTCGCCATAGGCGGTATTCGAATACATCAACCCATCCGCATCGAAGTAGGTCGGGAACATACCTATACGCCGTTCCCAGCCTATGTTCACGTCGACAGCCATGGTAGCAAAATGCCAATGGATGTTGGCGGGCCCTTTTACGGTGCTCCCGTGCCCTGCCCCGTTGATGAATCCACCCGGCTTGTAGCAAAATGGATTGTTGGGCGCATATTCATACGGCCCTAACGGCGTGCTGCCGACATATACCCCATCGCCATAAACATTGAACTCCGTACCTGGAGCCGCATATTGCAGGTAATACTTGCCGCCGTGCTTCACCATGGACGGCCCTTCGATATAGCCCCGCAGTACCGTATCGCTGTGGTTTTCGCCAAATCGCTCCCAGCCATGTTTTTCGCCGTCGAGGTTGAACAGTTCGATGGTACCCGAAGAAGGAATGAAACGGTTGGTGCGGTCGAGTGTCTTCACCCGGATGGGGAACTTGTTGGAGGAACCCCAAAACATATAAGCTTGGCCGTCGTCATCGATAAAAAGATCCGGATCCTGCAAATCGGCCAGCACGGAGGGCACCGCCTTCCAATCGCCTTTCTTCGGGTTATCGGTATAGAGGATAGCCATCGATCCTGAGGGATTTCCCGTAACGTATAGCACGGAGTCTTTGTAGTTGTGTGCGGTAGGTGCGTTTGACCCTTCAAAATACCATTTCTCGGGGCGGACGAAGGACCACGTATGGAGGTCTGGCGAATGCCAATAGCCCATAGACCGGGTGACGAACATATAGTATTCGCCCCGGAACCCCACCACAGTGGGGTCGGCACCCGAGCGGTACGATAGGCTGTCAAACCGTGTGGCATAGGCATAATCCAGGTTGAGTGGATTGCAGTAGGTCTGCTGCCGGAGCGCCTGACCATAGCTTTCAAGTGCTATTAACGTCAATAGGATGAGTATAATTTCTTTGGAATGTCTCATCCTACGAATTTTTTCCGGGAGCGTCAATAGGTGCCCCGATAAAGGTGATCGATGCGTTTCTGGTAAATTTTCTTGAGCGGTATCTGCAACCCATCGGTAGACTCCAGCCAGTCCCACAGTTCCCGTTTAAGCTGGCCCGCAACGTCTTGCGACTCAGGGTCGCGGATGAGATTGTTCATTTCATGCGGATCTGTTTGCAAGTCGTACAGCTCGTTGGTATCCCATAGCCCGTGGTTGAAGATGTATTTATAACGGTCTGTCCGAATGGCGAACACGGTGGGGGTTTGCGGAAAGGCCCATTCCCAATAGTATTCGTAGAAAACTCGATCGCGCCACCCGGCGATGGGTTTACCCTCCAATAGGGGCAGGAACGAATGGCCTTGCATCTGAGCCGGGGTGCCAATCCCCGCTATATCCAAGATTGTCGGTCCGATATCCACATTCATTACCATCTGCTTCACCTGGGTATTCGGCTCTATCAGGCCGGGTGCCCACGCTAGCAACGGTACGCGCATGGAGGCCTCATAAGCATTTCGCTTATCGATAAGCCCTTGCTCACCGAACAAAAAACCATTATCACCCATGTAGAAGACCAATGTATTTTCAGCTAGTCCGTGCTGTTCGAGCCAAGCGAGAACAGAGCCGATGCTTTCGTCCACGCTGCGCAGAGTTTCGCAGTACTGGCGGTAAAAATCGGCAAATGCAATCTGCCCATCGTACATATGGTCTACCCCATGCCAGCTGTACCGCTGTTTACGCACCCAATCGGGGATGCCATCGAGGTTGACGGGGCCGTCGTACGGTGTTTCGACACCCACATGCATGCTGCTATCGGTAGCGGTGAGGTACATGGATGGCGGACAAATGATGGGCATGTCTTGGTAGGTGCCCCGGTGCCGCTCTGCCGGATTGAACTCGGCATGCACCCCTTTGTGCGAGAGGTAGAGAAAAAAGGGCTGGCCGCCTTCGAGCGTATTCAGCCAGTCGATCGCGTAATCGGTGAGTAGGTCGGTGGTATAGCTGCCTTCGGGCTGTTTGACCTCCATGCCGTTGATATTGAAAGTAGGCGAGTAATACACCCCCTGGTCGCGGAAGCTCACCCATTGGTCGAAACCCGGCTGCGGGCTGCCGTCCATATTCCCCATATGCCACTTGCCGAAGAAGCCCGTTTTATAGCCTTCGGCCTGCATGTATTGGGGAAAAAACGTAAGCCCCTCGGGTAAGGGAGCACTGTTATCCACGATGGTATGCGTGTGGGCATACTGCCCGGTAAGGATGGAAGCGCGGCTGGGCGAACACAGCGCAGTGGATACAAAGGCATTCTGCAGGTGTGCACCCTCCCTGGCCATTCGGTCCATAAACGGTGTTTCCAATCCAGGCACCTTGTTCATAAAGCCCATGAAATCAAATCGGTGATCATCGCTTAAGATGAACACCACGTTATAGGGCTTATCGGGTGCCTGGGCGAATGCGCCCAGGCACCAGTAGCATGCTACCAAAAAACAGATCGTTCTCATCTTACTCGTCAATAAATCTACATTTTCGGGCTTTCAAATCCGAGTTTTCTTAATCCTTCCTGAATTTCCGGTGCTGCCATAAACAATTCCCAAAGCAGCCCGGTGTGGTAATTCTCGATCATCACCGGAATGGGCCCTTGATCTATGGCCAAGTAGCGCTGCGGATACCAGTTTTCCGTTTCGCTATACGCATCGTAGAAACCATATTTCCCCCACATTTTATCGCCTAGCTGTTCATACAGGTAACGCATCATCGCTATACTTTGTTCGGGTGTATAGGGAATTGACGACAGCGCTGCCGTTGGCGAAATTACACCCCGGTCGTTGTCAGGGTTGTGCGCCGAATAGCCGTCTACGGAATAGCTGGCGGTAAATCCCCACCCGCCATCGGGCGGTCCATACCCCTTGTATCCCATTGGGTTTTCCACAGCATAGTCGTACTGGACGAGGGCATGGTTGCGGTTCAGCACCCAATAATCCGCATACCGGTCTTTCAGGCCACGTGGGTCTAAACCGAGGTACGAATAATGCGACCAGAACAGGGGTCCTACGCCGTTGCTATCCGGCACGTTGTGCTTGAGGATAAGTGGGTGGCCATAACGCTCGGCATCGGTGGTGATGGCACCTCCACGTGCCCACCCTTGGTGGTACACTTCGGCAGGCACGCCGTGCGTCGGCGATGAGGCTGCCAGCACATAGGTAATGAGGCACTCATCATACCCCCGAATGGGGTGGTTGGCGGCCCACCCGGCGGTAGGGCTCCAGTGCCAATAAAGCACATCCTGCCCCCCTTGGCGGTACCAATCCCATTCAATGCTTTTCCAGAGGGCGTCCGCGCGTGCAGCCAATTGCTTCTCTTGTTCATTGCCCTGCTGGAAGTATTCCCTAATGCATATCAATGCTTGTGCCATGAACGCGGTTTCTACCAGATCACCACCATTATCGTTCTTACTAAACGGCTTGGCCTTACCCGTGGGGCCATCCAGCCAATGCGGCCATGCCCCGTGGAAACGGTCAGCTTTTCCCAGGTAATCAATCACCTGCTCAAAACGGTCCACGCCGGCTTGCCGCGTTATGAATCCGCGTTCAATACCGACGATGATTGCCATCAGCCCAAAACCACTGCCTCCAATGGTGACGACCTGCTGATCATTCTGCGGGTACTCGCCATCGATGTGGATACGTTCGCGCGCTAACCCCGATATAGGTTCCGCGCCATCCCAGAAATATTGGAAAGTCTGCCGTTGGACGAGCGTCATCAGGGAGTCGTCCGACAGCGTGGCTCCATCGTCGCCGGCAGCCTTTTGCGACGCGCCTGTGCATCCGGTTACGGCCACTAGGGCTATCAGTATGATATTTATTATTTTACTCATGATTTGTTTTAACATTATAATTTCGGACTGTCGAAGCCCAGTTTACGCAATGCGGCCTGCACCTCGGGCGCGCTCATGAAGAGGTCCCAAAGGAGGCCGGTACGGTAGTTTTCAATCATCGCAATAATTGGCCCCTGATCAATCGCTAGGTACGAGCCGGCTACCCACTGCTCGGTAAGGTTAAAGGCATCGTAAAACCCATACGTACCCCAAAGGCGGTCGCCCAACGTATAATAGAAAAACTTCAATGCGGCCATTGACTCTTCCGGGGTATACGGGAATGCCGACAGGGCAGCCGACGGGGTGATCACGCCTAGGTCATTAGTGGGTGAATGTGCCGAGTAACCATCGTGGTTATCACTGGCGGTAAGTCCCCAACCCCCGGCTGACGGGCCGTAGCCTACATACATACGCGGATTGCGCATGCAATAACGGTAGTTGATCAAGGTGTGGTTCATGTTTTGAATCCAATAGTCGGCGTAATCATCGCTCAGTCCACGGGGGTCGATACCCAAAAATGAATACTGGCTGAAAAAGAGGGGGCCGCCCGATGGTGGACCGAGTGGTAGTTCCACTCCTTCGTATGTCCCGCCATTTTGCATAGCGCCATCCCGCGCCCAGCCGCTGTGGTATACGTCTGCGTCAATACTATGCGTAGGTGAGGCTGCCGCCAGCACATAGGTAATGAGGCTTTCGTTCCATCCCCGTATCGGCAGGTTCATGGCCCACTCCTTGTCCGGCGACCAATGCCAATAGAGCACATCCTGGCCATCGCGCCGGTACCAATCCCACTCTACGGACTTCCATAGGTCGTCGATGCGATCGATAAGCTGCTTTTCGGCTGGCGTGCCGGCTGAAAGATACTGTCGCATGGCAATCAGCCCTTGCATCAATAGCGCTGTTTCTACCAGGTCGCCGCCATTATCGTTGGTACTGAAGGGTATGGCTGCACCTGTGCTGCCATTGATCCAATGTGACCACGCTCCGTGGAACCGATCGGCCGTCTCTAAAAACGACAGTATCGTTGCCAGCCGGGTTAGCCCCTCGTCCCTCGTAATGAAACCGCGCTCTATACCCACGATAAGTGCCATCACACCAAACCCGGAGCCACCACTGGTGACGAGATCACCTGACGTGTTGCGTTCGCGCGCCATCCCGCTAGCGGGATGCGCGAAGTCCCAGAAGTACTTGAACGTTTGCCGTTGCACCAAGGTGAGCAGCTCTTCGTCTGATATAACAGGGAATTTCGGCTCGGGGGCCGCCGTGGTGTATATGGTTTTTTCCAATCCTTTGAACCTTTCCCCCCCTGCACCAACCAATGCATCCGAAATCTGCAATTCGTATTTCGTGAAGTCAAGCAGCGGTGTGTTGCTGGTTATACTTAGCGATTGGCCATCGGTGGCAAGCGCCACGTTGAGGGCAACCGCACCGGCGGCGCCCACCAAAGCAACGGCCTGTTGTGCTGTAGCGGCATCCAACGGACCTGAAAAGCGGATGGTTATCCCCAAATCAAGCGGCACATCGAATAAGATGGTCGATTGGCCGGCGGGCTCACCTTGTATTTCGATGGCGGTAACCGCCAAGTTGTCCATCACTGTCTTAAACCGTACCTTGTATGCTTGGCCACCACTACCGTCACTACCTTTCAACTGCTCGGAAACATCGATTGTGTACACCGTATTGCTTAACAAAGGACCAGCGGGATGCACCACCACGGTAGCTCCATTTGAAAGGAAGCTCAAATTTATTGGCGTTGTTCCGCCATCATGTGAGAGCGTAATCGCTGTATTGGCCAAAGAGGTGTTCACGGGCCCCGAGAACTCCAGGGTGATGCTCCGGTCAGTAGGCAAATCGGACACTACACTATCGAATGTCAGTTCCACGTCGCCAATCATCACACGTTGCAGCGCAAGCATGCCGATACGGTCCTTTTTACATTGTACCACCAACAAGGCGAGGCATAATGAACATATAATCCGTATCGGCATTCCTGCGTTTACCATCCTATCGCTAGTTATCTTCAAAAATGGTTTTCACTTCTTCTTGGGTCAGTGACTTATCGAAAATCCGCAGTTCGTCGATGAGACTCAGGTCGGATAAGTGATTCCATTCGGTAAAGTTGGGTGCTCCGGAACCGATGGTCAACCCATCGCAATCTGCCCAGCTGATACCGGGATAGGTACCTTGGCTTACTACATTTCCATTAATATATACTGCACATTGGTCGCCGGCGATGGTAAACGCCACATGTACCCAATCACTGGTCGCATCGATATCCGCTGCAGCCCCGCCATCAAACCAATTATCTGCTGTACCGTTACCCACGTTCAACTTGATACGCTGCTTCCCGCCCGCATTTTCCCGGAATAACCGGAAACCGCTCGTCCGATTGTTATTCGTAGGTCCCGGTGGGCTTATGGTCAGGATACCCGCCCGGTCGGGGGTTGCATTAACTTTGTACCAAAACGACGCACTGAATTCGTTGTTGATCACATCGGCAGCGGGCAACGAAATATAGCTGCCCGTAGTGTTGGCGTAGGCACGGCCCGATTTGCCTGCTGCGAAGCCGGGGTTACCGACTTTGGTGGCTGTGATATTTTCCAGCAAATCGAGGTATATATCCCCCTCGAACGGCATGTAAAAAATCTCACCGTCATACTTTGCCTGGTATATGTTACTGATTTCAAATGCGAAACTCTTCGTTGTCGATTTCCCAGACACATCGGTAGCCGTCACGTCGACCGTATAATCGCCAACGGGCAGGGTCTCGCTAAGATGCGAGGCTGCAATACGCCGGTAATCTTTGAAATCAGTCAACGTTTCCAACGTAGTTCCATTGAGCGCCAGGGTTACCGAGGCAATCTCGATATCGTCTGTTACCTCAAACTCAAAGTTCACCTGCGTCGACTCATCCGTAAACGGGATCAGCAGTGTTGCGTTAGTCGGATAGCCGATAGTTACCTGCGGCGGCGCCTCATCCGCCCCTGGTTGTACAGCCGTAATATCATCGATATAGCCATCTTGGCATGCAGTGGTAGCAACAACTGCCACTACAGCTACAGCCAACATTTTATAGATCTTTTTCATCTCCATATTTCATTTAAATCCCTAACTGGTTTACTGATTCTGGTCCCTCAACTGGGGTAAAATGTCTTGTTGCTGCAATGGGTAGGGGTAAAACCTATCCGTAGCCGCGTCATACGTACGTCCGCCGTATGAGAGTTCGGCCGTACGGCCGTTCCGTACGAGGTCATAAAATCGGATACCCCATTCGCCGGCAAATTCGGCAAGCTTCTCGTCTAGCACTTGGTCTAGCGTAACGCTGCTGAGTGGGCCAAGCCCTACGCGGCCACGTACTTCGTTCACCGCGGCATCGGCCGTCATCGCCGAACTCGTAGCTCCATTCACCAATGCCTCTGCGTGTATCAGCAACACCTCCGCGTAGCGTATGCAGGTGAAATTTTTGTTTTCACCGTAAGCGGTACGGCCTTGGGTAAGCATGGTTGACGGCCAATAATGTTTACCACTGTAGAACTTGGTCCTCACGCTGTTGTTGAACTGATCGCCGTCGGCCGTCACATTTGATATCCAGCTTGGCGCACCGGGATAGGCATTGCGTAACTCAGTGATGCCGTCGGGGGTAAATATCACGGTGGCTTCCAACCGCTCGCGCTCGCCGCGGTCGAGCATGAATTGGATATATTTCATGCTGGGTTCCCAGAAGCCCCATCCACCGCTTGATCCGCTACGGGCGGGGGTCCAGCTTGTAGGGCCGAAGAAATCCCACAGGTATTTATTTGACGTACCGGTAGGGGTGCCGTAATCTGAATATTGCAGCTCCAGCAGGTTTTCGTTATTGAGTTTGCCCTGCAGCTTGAACAGGTGGTAGAAATCGGGCTCCAGACTAAACAATCCACTGCTGATGATCTGCCCAGTTGCTTCGGCCACCGCCGGGTAATTTTTCAATTCGAGGTTGGCCAATGCTTTCACCGCATACGCCGTATAGCGGGTGATGCCTCCGGGTATGTCCGTCCGCTGGTTAGGGCGCACGGTTGGCAGCAGCGGGATTGCCTCATCCATCAGTGCAGAAACGTGCTGCATCACCTGTTCGAAACTCGACAGCTCGGCGTTGAACAGCTGGCTGGGCTGTGAGGTGGTAGGAATTAATATACTGCCCCACATACGTGCCAGTTGGAGGAATTCAAACCCTTGCATCACTTTGATTTCGGCGATGTATTGCTGTGCGGTACCCTGGTTTGCACCTGCTTCCTGGTATTTCTGGATCTCTTCAATGGCTCCCTGCCAGTAGATCAGATCGCTATAAAGGCTTGTCCATGCATTATTCAAAGCCCAGAAGTTACGGTCGTACCTGAAGCTGTCTGCTTCTGCAAACAGTGGTTGGTCGCCCCGACCACCGATATCGATATCGTCACCCCGTACACTGATGGTTGGGTAAACCTCCCACCCCATATCATACAATTGGTTGTATGCGCCATATAGCATCAACACCATATTCTGGGTTTGCGTATAATCGGTCCCTTCAGCAATCTGCTGGTTTTCCAACGGTTCATCCAATAAACCGCTACACGATGTGCCTAGCAATAGTCCAATGGAAACCATTGCCACAAATTGGATATTTCGTATCGCTTTCATAATAATCTCTTCTCCTTAATGGTTTAAAGTTTAATTGTTACGCCCAAGGTATAGATGGCCGGTATCGGATATACCTCGCGATCCACGCCGCTGGCCACCTCTGGATTGAATCCATTGTATTTGAATACGGTAAGGGGGCGGTCGGCAGTTAGCGTAACCCTCGTTTCGGGCCACGTTACACCGTTGATTTCCCTACCCAGGAATGAATAAGAAAGGCGGACGTTCTGCAACCTGAAATACGACCCAGGTTCTACGAAATAGCTGCTCATCACCTGGTTCCACGACCTACGGAGCCCAGACGCCGATGGGTAATTCTTCGGGGAGCCCCCTTCTTCGGTCCAGAAGTTGGTGGCCAGGTCGGCATCGATGTTGGTATCGTTGGTAAAAATCATTTCACCGCGTTTTCTATTGAGGATGTGGTATCCGGTTTGCCCTTGCAGCAACGCTGCAAATTCCAGCTTCTTATAGCGGAACCCAAGATTGGCACCCCAGGTGAAATCGGGCAGGTACGAGCCCAATATTACGCGGTCTTGGTCGTCGATGAGGCCGTCGCCGTTTTGGTCTTTGAAGATCAGGTCACCGGGTACGAGGCTCTTTTCTGCTGCGAAATCTGCATTATACGTGCTTTGGATTTGCTGGTCGGTATCGAATACACCCGTTACCTCATAGCCGTAAAATGCCTGGTACGGCTGGCCTATGATGGAACGCTGGCGGAACTCTGCTGAGCCGGCATTCAGGCCGTCGGCACCACCCAACCCCAATACTTTGTTCTTGAGCGTGGCGATGTTTCCACCAATGTTATAGGAGAAATCTTCCGACAGGTGATCGCGCCAATTGAGGTTGAGCTCCAGCCCCTGGTTCCGGATTTCACCTACACTGCGGCGCTCGGCCGACGCGAATACCGGTGGCACGATGGTAACCGCTAGGTTTCTCGTATCGCGGATGAAATAGTCGGCTTCCAACGACAAACGGCTGTTGAGGAACTGTGCATCCACTCCGAAGTTTTTCTCTACCGTGGTTTCCCATTGCGTAATGAGGTCGAACGTTGGGTTAAGGCGTCTACCGATAACCCGGGTACCGTCAATGGCGCCGTTGTTTTCCTGCAATGTAGGCAGTCCGACCGACGGGCTGATGGCGTCGTTGCCCAACTGCCCCCATGATGCACGGAACTTCAGGAAATCGATACCGGGAACATCAAAAAATTCTTCTTGTGAGAGCACCCACCCGGCGCCCACCGTGGCGAAATTACCCCACGTCTTCTGGAACTTATTGTTCCCATCGCGCCTGAAAGTGGTATACAGCAGGTAGCGATCATCGTAATTGTAAGCCGCACGGCCGAAAAACGAGAGGAACTGCAGGTTAGCATTCAAGGTGCCCCCGTCCGCGTCCCCAATGTTATTTAAATCAAAGTCGGTCGCATTCGTCAGGTACCAATATTGTTCGGCCGCCCGCGACGGTGCAGGGCTGATGGCCGTACCCCGTGCGAACAGCAGTTCGCTGTATTCGCTGCGGTAGGATTGACCCAACACCACGTTCAGGTTGTGTTTACCGAAATCATCATCGTACGTCACGAAGTTATCCCACACTTGATCGTAGTCCGATGTATTCTGCCTTCGGATAGCCGATTGATGCTGCGTTACACCATCGTGGTATTCGAAGTCCACACGCCGTGTATTTACGAAGCTCAGCCCGTAGTTATACTGTGTTCGGAACTTCAACTTCTGTTCCCACAAGGCCACCTCGGCGTGGAAGTTACCCGCCAGTTTAGCCACATGGTTGCGGTTATCGATGTATTCCAGTGGGAAGAATGGATTCTGGACACCCCGATATCCAAGCTTTTGCGCGTTGGCATATTTCACGGGCGACGCATCGGTGTTGTCTTCATCATAGACCGGTAAAATCGGTACGGAAAAATACGCCCGGAACCAAGCGGTATTTTCACCGTTGTATTGGCGGGCCGTGCTGACGTTAAAATTACCACCTACGTTTAACCAATCTTTCACCTTGCTATCCACTTTTACACGGAAATTCAACCGCCGGTAATCGTTGCGTTGCAAATCCAGCAGTCCTTCCTGATTGAAATAGCTGGCACCGATAGAATAACGGGTGCTTTCACCGCCGCCACTGAAGGAAAGGTTGTGGTTTTGGATTGGAGCGGGAGTCATGATCTCGTTGTACCAATCCGTATTGACATTCGGCAGATTAGGATCCAGCCGGCTGCGGCCATACCGCTGCATCGCGTTCGCTATCAAACTAATGTCGGCTTGGCTCCCTGTTGCGTTGATGTACCGCACGAATTGCTGGGTATTTGCCATCTTCAACACATTCTGTGGATTCTGTATGCCATAGTAAGCATCGTAGACAATCTCTCCCGGTTTGTTGTATGCACCTGATTTTGTTTCGATAAGTACCACACCGTTGCCCGCCCGCACACCGTAAATGGCCGACGCCGACGCATCTTTCAACACCGATATCGTTGCAATGTCGTTGGGATTCAAGAAGTCGATGTTATCGAAAAACATTCCGTCTACCACATACAGTGGGGCTGAGTTCCCTTCAAATGACCCGATCCCCCGCAGCCGGACCGTCGGAGAGGCACCCGGAGCCCCGTTGCTCACGATTTGGACACCGGCCACGCGCCCTTGCAATGACTGCATGGCCTGCGCATTAGGCGTCTTCGCAATGTCGTCGGCCCTTATTGTAGCAACAGCTGTGGTAAGGTCACGCTGCCGTTGGGTACCATACCCAATCACTACGACCTCTTCCAACTCTGTCCCTTCACCTTCCAGTACCACATCGATGCTTGTTTGGTTAGCAATGGGTACCTCTTGCATGGCGTACCCCAATGAGCGGAAGACTAAGGTATCTGCTGCATTCGCATCGATGGTATAATTACCCGTCGCGTTGGTCTGTGTGGCCGTCACCGCGCCTTTCACCATTACGGTAACACCGGGTATCCCGCCCGCCGTCAATGCATCAGTTACCCGGCCGCTTACCCTGTGTTGTGCCTCCGCAAAAGCGGGAAGCATACACAGCAAAAAGAAGCATGTAAATAAATTCCTCATGTTGTCTCAGATTAGTTGGTTTATCAATCTTTCTTTTAATTCACGCCCCACCCTACTTGTGGGATTGACTAGCTTTTCTTAACCATACAGCTGTATTCGCCATATTGTTTTACAAAATTGTGATGTATAGTGAGAGGCACCAAATAAAAGGCTTGCACATCCCTACATCATGAACAGAAAAACTTCTCAACCCTATTGCTATTAATCTAATAAAACACTGATAATAAACAACTTAAAGCTACACACAGGCTGCTCAAAATAGTCTCAAGTGTGTACAACATACACTCTTCAGGATGAGAGGTAATGATGTAGTAAGTTCGATAAATCGGGAAGTACTTGGATAGTTTTTAACGAAGCCATGACGGCGGCTATCTCATCTGGAATACACAGGACTCTCTCGGACCCGCTTCGGAGCCACGTCTATACGTATACTATACTCGTATTAGCCGTTACACACTGAGGTATGTCCGAGACCAATACGAGTATAGTATAAGTATTATAATCCGAGTTCCCGAAGCCGAGTTCGAAGGTCGCCTTGTTACTTCTTCGCTAGCGACACGTAATCGGCCATCACAGCGAGGCTTTCTTCTTGGATAAAATCCAACCCTTCGTCGACGCTCGTAGCTGCGCCGCCCAATGGCATATTGATATTCATCTCTTGGAGGGCATCCGTACGGCTTTTCCGTTTCAACCGGCTCTCTTCGCGCTCCTTCCGGAGTTTTTCCTCCATCAGGCTAACGCTCGTTTCGGTTTCCTGCTTCTTCATGGTTTCGATATCTTCAAGCAGAAATCCATAGGCGGGAGAGTTGTCCATACGGTGTTGATGCTTCATAGCCAATTGCCCGACTACCGAACTTAAGTCGGCAACCGGTGCAAAGTCGGTGGCTGAGATCTGATCCCAAGGCAATGCGGAGGGCTCCGAACTTTCCCCATACTTATCGGCAGCATACATCGACGGGAATTCGATATCCGGTTCCACCCCTTTATGCTGGGTACTGCTGCCCGTAATGCGGTAGAACTTAGCCAGTGTAATGTTGATCTGGCCGAACTGCGGTGCTCCGGTCGGTAACCCATCGGCATCATTCGATCGTGCTTTGAGCAGCAGGCGGTCTGTGGGGCTGATTACACGCCCCATATCGATGGCTGATTGCACCGTGCCCTTACCGTAAGACTGGGAGCCTAAAATAATCCCCCGTCCATAATCCTGTATGGCGGCAGCAAATATTTCGGAGGCAGAGGCGCTAAACCTATTGATAATAACGCCTAACGGCCCATCCCAAGCCACCCCTTCCTCACGGTCGCTATTCACTTCGATGCGGTCGCGTGTGTCGCGCACCTGCACCACCGGCCCTTTATCGATAAACAACCCCGTCAGCTCAATCGATTCCTGTAACGAGCCGCCACCGTTGAACCTCAGATCCATCACCACCGCATCCACATTGTCTTGCTTAAGCGAATCCAGCAGCAGGCGCACATCGCGGGTTGTACTTTTATAGTTGGGATCGTTCTTACGGTACGCTTCAAAATCGATATAGAATTTCGGGAGGCTGATGATACCCACCCGATAGGTTTTCCCGTCTTCTCCTACCACTTCCTTGATTTCACGCTTGGCGGACTCGTCTTCAATCACCACGCGGTCTCGGGTAAGCGATACGATTTTCGGTTCGGCGGTAAGCTCCTGCCCTGCCGGAATCACTTTCAAGCGTACGATGGTGCCCTTGGGTCCTTTAATTTTAGTAACGGCGTGGTCCAGCTTCCAGCCGATGATATCTTCGAATTCACCGTCGGCGCCTTGGGCTACACCAATAATACGGTCATCGATCTGCAATGCTTTCTCCCGGTATACCGGCCCGCCAACAATGACGTCGGCCACTCTCACTACTTCGTTCTCGATGGTCAGCCGGGCGCCGATGCCTTCGAAGGTATTGGCCATTTCCTCGTTGAACCGCTGTGCGAAATATGGGTTAAAGTAACTGGTATGTGGGTCGATGGCGTCAGTAAGTGCTGCCATGATAATCTGGAAGGCCTCATTATTATCGGTCTTTTTGGCCATTGAAATCAGGTTTTGATATCGGCTTGTCAGCGTTTCTTTCTGTTTGGCCGCCGTTGAGTCGCTACCATCGCCACTGATGCGCAGGTTGAGCAGGTCGTATTTAACCCGCTTGCGCCATTGCTCATCTGCTTCGGCCTCCGAAGCAAACCAATTTGCTCCTTCCCGGTTGTAGACATACACCTCATCGACCGTAAAGTCGTGCGGTTCTCCCACTTGGCCAAGCGCATAATCCAACCGATCGAGATACCGTTCCAGATACACGTTAAATATATGATATGCCGCGCTCAGGTCGCCATCACGGAAGTCTTGTGCGAGCGTATTGCGGTACTGCTCAAACTCATCGATATCCGATTGCATCAGGTAGTTCTTCCCTTGGTCCACCGCTTTGATCAGGTTATCGAAGACGATGGAGGAAATGGAATCGTTGAATGGGACTTTCTTGTAGCTCACCGATTCAAATAACCCTACGACATCTTTTGCAATCACGGCATGCTGAGCCGTGGGTTGCAATGCCCCGACCTCTGCATCGAGATTGACTCTCGGTTTAGACCCGCATGCCGCTATGGCAACTACAAATAAAGCAAAAAAAACTTTCTTCAACATATTCTCCATACTGGTAATTCTATCCCTTTATCCCGATTGCGACAAGCCACAATCCAGCGTTATTCAAGTTGCTAAATGTAATTAAAAATCCGATTATCTTTATTAGCTATTTGTCATCTGTTCAGGCCAGTGATTAATTGTCGACCGGCGCCACCCCTTTGAACAACATGTTTTTCAGTATGTCGTATTGATTCAGCGCAAGCGCCGCACCATCGTAATCACCTGCCTCGTGGTATAGGTTGCCCAGTGCATCTTGGATGGCGAGCTGCATGCCTATTCGATGGTCTTTCTTGGCGAGGTCACTAGCCACCTTGTATTCCTCAATGGCTACCCGCGGATTGCCTGCATACTTCTTTGTTTCGGCAAGATTGAAAATAATTTCCGGCAGTTGGTCGCTGATTCCTTCCCGGTCGACAATCGTTTTTGCTTGCACTAAAAACCACTGTGCTTCGGGGTACTTCTGTTGGAGCGTGTAGATGGTTGCCAAGGTGCTGTATGCCGAAGCCCGGCCGGCTTCATCCCGTAACCGGCGGAACAGCGGTACCACCTTCCGGATGATATCACGCTCAGCTTCGTCCCACCCGCCCCGCTTCGCTTTAATCAGGGCCAGCTCCATCAGTGCATTTGCCTGATCGCGATTATTATGGTTCTTAACGGCTTGTTCATACAGTTGCTGCCGGAGTGCATAGGCCTTATCCAATTGCCCGAGGTACTCGTAGGTTACGGCAAGGTTTTGGGTAATGGTCTCCCAATCAGACTGATTACCCACCGCCTTTTTGGCTTGCACGGCCTTCTCGAAAAACTCCACCGCAAAGTCCAGTGTCCCGATTGCGACATACTCCATAGCCAGTCTGTTTTGGACGTCGGCCAGTGCATTGAGGTTATGGCTGGCAACATTATATACTACCGCCATCAGCAACTTGCCTTCCACACTGGATGTCTGCGACTCGCGGATAGGCACATACTTTTCGGCCACGTCGCCATTCCCGGTCATCTCCAACCGGTGGTAATATTGCATTCGTTTTACATATTCCTCTACCAATGCAGAGTCTATTTCTTTCTCCGCATACCGGTCGTCCAACAATTCTGCACTTGTTTTGGGTGGTGGGAGAAAATAAACCTTGGGTCCGATCCCCGAAAAAGTACTGTCATATTTGGTTATGACGCCGGAAAAGTCAATGTTTTCCTGACCGAAGCCACTCATTAAACCACCCCATAGCAAGAGGCAAAAGCACCCTGAAAATCGCCATAGTGGCTGTTTCACCTTCATATATTATTCCAATCAGCGCACCAAGATACAAAAATTGTTCCTGAATTGTTCGCTGCGTATTATAATTCCCATTACTTTTGCTAAGAATCATGGTAACGAAAATCCCATTAGCAGAACGCATGCGCCCCACGACAATTATCGATTACGTGGGGCAGCAGCACATCATCGGTGAAGGAGCCGTATTATACCGGGCCATCCATCAACAAAACATCCCCTCTATGATTTTATGGGGGCCGCCAGGGGTGGGTAAGACTACCCTTGCCTCGATTATTTCCAAGCAGCTGAACCGTCCTTTTTTTAGCTTGAGTGCTATCAACTCAGGTGTGAAAGACGTGCGCGAAGTTATAGAGAAAGCCACCCAACTACGTGATTTCCAACAGGAGCTACCTATTCTCTTCATCGACGAAATCCACCGCTTTTCGAAGTCGCAACAGGACTCACTCCTAGGTGCCGTGGAGCGCGGGCTGGTAACGCTGATTGGGGCCACCACTGAAAACCCATCGTTTGAGGTTATTTCCGCCCTACTTTCACGCTGCCAGGTGTATGTGTTAAAACACCTTAGTGAGGATGAATTGATCAGTATCATCGATAAGGCCCTGAAAGAAGATGAGCACTTACGAGACTTGCCCGTCACCGTGAAGGAGCACGGTGCACTGCTCCGCCTCTCGGGCGGCGATGCCCGCAAGCTATTGAACGTGCTCGAGTTGGTGGTCAATGCTGGGGGCGGAGAACCCCTGGAGATCACCAATGATTTCGTGCTTAAACAGGTACAGCAGAATATGGCTCGCTATGACAAAACGGGCGAACAACATTACGACATCATATCTGCTTTCATCAAGTCGATCCGCGGCAGCGACCCGAACGCCGCGGTATACTGGCTGGCGCGCATGATAGAGGGCGGCGAAGACCCCTCGTTTATTGCCCGCCGGCTGCTCATCCTTGCTTCGGAAGACATCGGCAATGCAAATCCCAATGCACTATTGCTGGCCAACAACTGCTTTCAGGCCGTAAATGTGATCGGCTGGCCCGAATCGCGGATCATCCTTTCCCAAACTGTCACGTACCTGGCCTCATCCGCCAAAAGCAACGCAGCCTACGAGGCAATCAATAAAGCGCAGGCACTGGTGCGGCAAACGGGCGACCTGCCGGTACCTCTGCCGATACGGAACGCGCCCACCAAATTGATGAAACAACTGGAATATGGGAAGGACTATCAGTATGCCCATGCGTACGAGGGCAATTTTGTTGATCAGGAGTTCATGCCCGATGACCTAGCCGGCACAAAGCTCTATGACCCCGGTAAAAACCCCGCTGAAGAGAAGCTACGGGAAAAGCTACGGTTTAACTGGAAGGATAAATACGGATATTAAAGGTATCAAATCTTCCCACCCGGAAATCGGCGTGGGCAAACCCGCCATTTTGCCGATCTCGCGGTAGATGGCTGACTTGGAACTCCCTGCACTACGCAGGGAACGGATGGCTGTGGCCCCGGCCGATTTGGATAACTTCTCACCGTTGGCGGCTTGCAACAATTTGTGATGCACCACGGTAGCATCGCCGAACCGGCGGTGGCCTAACGTCTGGGCCAAAAATAACTGCGCAGCGGTTGAGTCGTGTAAATCCTGCCCCCGCACAATGAGGTCGACACCGAAATGCACGTCGTCTATCAACGATGTCAATTGGTATGCCGGCATACCGTCTTTCTTTCTTACAATGAAGTAATGCATGCTCGGCGGCAGGTCCGCTTCGTCGGTATCGATACGCCAACAATAGCCGTTGCCATCCAATGGTAAGCCGCGATGCTTGCACCTTCCGGTATAAACACCGACCGGATGGTTGTGCTGCAACGTGGTCCGTGAACAATCACATGCGAAGACCTTACCCTGCGCACGCAGCTGTCGCAACGCCGCTTGATACAGCCCTAGCCTATGAACCTGCGAATAGGTTGCCCGATACGCATCATAATCCATAGGACCTTCGTCCCAAGGTATCCCGAGGTATGCCAGCGTATCGAACACATCGGCAACGTATGCGGGCCGCACACGCGGTTGGTCGAGATCGTCGATGCGCAACAGGGTCTTAGCCCCGGATTGCCGGGCCAGTACGGCGGTGATTGCGAAAGAAAGCGCATTACCCAAGTGTAGGTAGCCGCTCGGGGTTGGAGCAATACGGGTACGTACAGACTGCTGCATAACGTACGAAAGCAGGAATCAATGTTTGGTTAGCCAACTCAAAAAGTGGTCGAACCACTTATCTTGCGTGGTTTTATTATTGAGGCCAAATCCGTGCCCACCTTCGGGGTACGTGATAAGTTCAGCGTCGATGCCGTGCTGCTTGAGCGCCGCTGCATAAGCTTCACTGTTGGCGATAGGCACTGCGGTATCATCTTCGGCATGGACCAAGAAAGCCGGCGGCGTGTCTGCCGTAACCTGCAATTCGTTTGAAAACCGGTTTATATCGTCTACACTCGGATCACTGCCCAGCAAGTTTGTTCTCGATCCGCCATGGGTCATCTCCTTTTTTAAGCTGATTACGGGATATACCAGCAGGGAAAAGTCAGGGCGCAACGACGTGTGTTTTGGATTGGCGATAACTGGATCTTTATAATGGGTTGATAGCGTGGCTGCCAGGTGCCCCCCGGCGGAAAACCCCGCAATCCCGATCTCGTTCTGGGAAATACCCCACTCAGGAGCTTTCTCACGCACCAGTTGGATGGCCCGCTGGGCATCCTGGAGCGGCCCGATGCGTTTATCCTGCATGATTTCGTCTTTCGGCAGCCTATATTTCAACACGAAGGCGCTGATACCATTCGCGGCAAGCAGTTTGGCCACATCGTGTCCCTCGTGGGTGATGGCCAATATGGCGTAGCCGCCACCGGGGCAAATAACGACCGCCTTTCCGGTATTTGCAACCCCCTCCGGCGGAAAGTATGCTGTCAACGTAGGAATAGTGACGCCGGTAACACGGGTAATGCCGTTGTCATCGGTGGTTTGCACCTCTTCCAGTGGAAATGGTTTGCTATTGGGCACTTCCGTGCCGTACAGTGCTATCTCTTCCTGACTACTAGCTGTCAATGTGCCCATCGTTAACATGGCTACACAACAAATACCTTTTAAATATTGCATTAGCTTTCATTTAGTGGTTGGATACGACCAGCAGGTCCAGATCTTTGGGCGTCAAGTTAAACTTGTGCGCCATGTCCTTGTTCGTAAGATGCCCTTGATATAAGTAAATGGCTGTCCGCACGCCAGGGCGGGCCCAAATGAGGTTCATGATACCTCCCATCTCTCCGATATCTATCAGTATGGGCGTGAAGATATTGGTGAGTGCGTACGTTGCGGTACGTGCCACGCGCGATGCGATATTGGGCACACAGTAGTGGATCACATCGTATTTACGGAATATCGGCGACTCGTGGTTGGTGATTTCGGATGTCTCGAAACACCCACCCTGGTCGATACTGACGTCAATCAATACCGAATTGGGTTTCATCCGCGATACGGTCTCTTCACTGATGATGCATGGGCTACGACCATGGGTTGCGCGGATGGCACCAATCACCACATCGCAGCCGATTACTGCTTTACGGAGTACTATCGGTTGGATTACCGAAGTAAATACACGGCTTCCCACATTGTTTTGCAAGCGGCGCAAGCGATAAACCGAGCTGTCGAACACCTTCACCTGTGCTCCCAATGCAATGGCTGTACGTGCCGCAAACTCACCCACGGTACCTGCGCCAATAATCACCATCTCTGTCGGCGGCACTCCTGTTACTCCGCCCAGCATCAGCCCCTTCCCATCGAACACATTGCTCAGGTATTCCGCAGCGATAAGCACAGAGGTGGCTCCGACGATTTCGCTCATGGCTCGCACCACCGTCAATGTATTCCCCTCATCGCGCAGATATTCATAAGAAAGTGCCGTTACCTTCTTTTTCATAAGGGCCTGCAGCAGTTCGATGCTCATCAACGATGGCTGCTGCGACGAGAGTAGGACCTGCCCCGTCTGCATCATTGTCACTTCTTCAAGCGTGGGCGGGGATATCTTAATGATGATATCCGCTTTGTATACTTCGGCCTTATCATGCACGATACATGCACCCTGTTCGCTGTAATGGTGGTCTAGGAAATTAGCGGCATCGCCGGCCCCACTTTCCAAAACGACCTCGTGTCCGTATTCTACAAGCAGTGCAACGGAAAGCGGTGTCAACGGAACGCGGTTTTCCTGGAAACTGATTTCTTTGGGTATGCCTATGTAAAGGCTGTTCTTTTTCTTCCCTGTCTCAAGCAACGCTTCCTGCGGCTGCAGCAATGCTTGACGCGCCAACTTCGATAGCTCATTCATGATGCGCTCACTTTATCAAACAATTAGGGTTCATCGTGCGAAAATAATCAAACTTTTAATAAAATCGGTGCTGGCCGGCTCAACTTGCTTGACTAGAACCATTTAAAATATAATTAATCTTGTTTAGTAATAGAAAATACCTATATTTGAAACGCATTTACAATATGGTGACATAAGTAATGCTGCATGTTAACCCCACTGGATGTTTGATAGATTCAATATCGTCCCCCGCTGGATTATCTTCACGCTAGACTTGGGCTGCAGTGCGATAGCTCTATTCTGTGCTTATCTATTATTAAACCGCTTCGCCTACGAAGCCATTAACTCCACTGATTTCAGCAGAAAGTTGCTCGTGGTACTCGCGGTAAGTGCGCTCGTTTTTTATTGGTTGAAAATGTATGCCGGCATTGTGCGGTATACCAGCGCGCTTGATTCGGTACGCATTCTCTCATCCGTATCGCTGAGCATTGCTGGCTTATTCCTGATCAATACCGTGCTGATTGCAATCAACCGGCCGCCGCTGATGTCGAATAGCCTGCTCATTGCCTATGGCTTGATGAGTTTTCTGTTGTTGATTACCTACCGCTCTACGGTAAAATTGTTTTTCCTTTATATCAAGAACCTCAAATCTACGCGGAAGCGGACCGTAATATATGGTGCGGGCGATTTAGGCATTGCTGCCAAACGGACACTTGACCACGATCATCACGCGGAAAACGTGGTTATCGGTTTTATCGACGACAATCTGCAAAAGGTCGGCAAAATCATCGACGGCATACATATTTACCACACTGACTATTTCGAGCAGCTTATTATTCAGGGTAAGGTGGATGAGCTTATCATTTCCACCCACAACATCCCGGTGGAGAAGAAAGCAAACATCGTTGACCTCTGCTTGGAGCGCAACATCAATGTACTGACGATGCCTCCGGTACACCGGCTGATCAACGGCGAGCTAACCGCGAACCAGATACAGAAATTGCGTATCGAAGATTTGCTTGAGCGTGAGCCCATCAGAATCAACAACCAGTCTATCCAACAGCAGCTTACCGGCAAGCGGATATTGGTGACGGGAGCGGCGGGGTCCATTGGTAGTGAAATAGCAAGGCAACTGGGTAAATACAATCCCCAGATGATTATCCTCAACGATCAAGCAGAAACCCCGTTGCACGAATTGCAGATGGAGCTAGAAGACCTGCAGAAAAACCAAGTATATCATGCGTTCATCGGAGATATCCGCGACGAGGACCGAATGCTAGCGCTTTTCAAGACCTTCAAGCCCCATTATGTTTACCACGCGGCCGCATACAAGCATGTACCCATGATGGAGAACCACCCGGTAGAAGCGGTCAGGACCAATATTATGGGTACCCGTTTACTTGCGCGTTTGGCGGTAACCTACGGAGTGGAAAACTTCGTCATGATATCTACGGACAAAGCGGTCAACCCTACGAATGTGATGGGTGCATCCAAGCGCATTGCTGAAATCTATGTTCAAACATATTTCAACCATCTCTCGCAGCGGCGCACACTCTTCAATGGTGATGCTCAAGGTCCGCAAACCCGGTTTATCACTACGCGATTTGGGAATGTACTGGGCTCCAACGGTTCGGTGATACCCCGGTTTAAGGCCCAGATTGAAAGAGGAGGACCCGTTACGGTTACCCACCCGGAAATCACTAGGTATTTCATGACTATCCCCGAGGCGTGCCAATTGGTACTGGAGGCAGGCTCTATGGGCAAAGGCGGGGAGATTTACGTGTTCGACATGGGCAAGTCGGTGAAGATAGTGGAGTTGGCAACGAAAATGATCAAACTATCCGGGCTCATACCTAATAAGGACATTTCCATAGAGTACTCCGGGTTGCGGCCGGGCGAGAAATTATACGAGGAACTACTCAACGACTTGGAAAATACTTTACCCACCCACCATCATAAAATCATGGTTGCTAAAGTACGGGAATATGACTTCGAACAGGTGGAAGCACAGGTCAGCACGTTGATTAACATAACCAAAAACCAGAACGAGCGGGAGATTGTATTGAAAATGAAAGAGCTAGTCCCTGAATTCAAAAGCAACAATTCCGTTTATGAAGAACTCGACCAAAAACATAAAAATGGGATCAACGTTTGACGTACCCATGTAAAAAGCACTTGGATATAAGTTGTAAAAGTGTATTTTTGCAGTCCGAATTCAGAAACAGAAATGTCAAACAATCAAAAACATAAGGCGAAGGTATCAACCGGCGCCAAGCGTACAACAAACAGCAGTTTTATTCTGGAAAACCAAAAGAGTTTGGTATTCATCGTTGGTGGCATAGTCGTATTGGTATTGCTTTACATTGGCTACCAACGCTTTTACCTCGCACCACGTGCCGAAACGGCCGCCAATCAGCTTTTCAAGGCAGAAACGTATGCTACTATCGATACCCTGCAGCAACGCGCCATTGATGGCGATGGATCTTATCCGGGCTTCAAGGAAATAGCTGCCGAATACGAAAACACCAAATCGGCCAATATCGCTAACGCGTATCTGGGCGGCCTATACCTCCGCCAAGGCAACTACCAAGAAGCTATTGAAGCGCTTGAAAAATACACCAATACAGGCAGTGTTATACTCGATCCACTGGTTATCGGCCTTTTGGGCGATGCGTACTCCGAGCTCAAAGACTATAAAAAAGCGGCCTCTTACTATAAAAAAGCAGCCGATAAAAATACGAATGCGTTCACATCCCCCCTACTGCTGAAGAAGTTGGGCTTGGTATACGAAGCGCAGAACGATTTCGAAAACGCAGTATCGGCTTACAAGCGTATCCAATCTGACTTCCCCGAAAGCCACGAAGCCACTTCTATCGAAAGTTACATAGCAAGGGCGGCGGCGCAGCTGTAACCTTTATTTTACCGCCCATGGCAAGTCACCACAAAAATCTTTCGGATTTCTCCCATATCGACGTTGCTTCTGCCTCGCCCTACCGCTTTGGGATTGTGGTTTCGCAATGGAATGCTGAGGTGACGGGTGCACTCTTGGATGGTGCTTATCAGGCATTGATAAAACACGGTGCCTCCGACGATAATATCCAGGTGGTACAGGTACCGGGCAGCTATGAGCTCACCGGCGGTGCAGACATCCTCCTCCGCGACCGGGGATTGGATGTCGTGATATGCCTCGGCTGCGTGATTCAAGGGGAAACCAGGCATTTCGATTTTATCTGCAGTGCTGTTGCCCATGGCATCACCCATGTTTCGTTGAAACACAATAAACCTGTTATCTTCGGCGTTCTAACAACTGATAACTTGCAGCAAGCGCTGGACAGGGCCGGCGGGAAACATGGCAATAAGGGAGAAGAGGCTGCCATCACCGCCATTCAGATGGCAGAACTGAGTGCTCGCGAGCCCAACGAGGACAGTTAAACCATTAGAGCATGAAAAAAAAGACAGTCATTATCGGCATGGCATTATTTACAGTCGTTTTGCTGTCATTGCAATCCTGTTCGCCCAAAACCTGCCCAGCCTACAATACGTATCCGAAAACAAAACGGCTCCGGTAATTGTTATCATCGGTCAGATAAACAACGCTTTTTTGCGGTCATTAATACTTTCCGCGTTTTCAGCCCCTCACGTGATAAGTTGTGCTGAAAAATCAAGAATGATAAAGATGATGCAACGTTCTGTCAAACTCAAGCTAAACCTGGCGATTGCCTTATGGTACTGCGCAATGGCAGTGGCGAACGGACAGGTCGATTCGCCCAACACGGAAGTAAAACTGGAAAAGAAACTTTGGGAGGCCATAGGGGGGCAGGAGAACTGGCAAAATGCCCGTTACTTTATGTTCAGCTGTGTTGGGGGCCGCCATTCTTTCGTACAAGGTGAGCGCAGATACCTTTGGGACAAACAAACGGGGAATTGCCGTTTCGATGGCGTTACCACCGACGATGAGGCGGTAACTGCCCTGTTTAATATCAGGACCGGCAAGGGGGCGGCCTATATCAATGATACGGAGCTCGATAATCCCCGCACCACAGCGGATATCGTTGCCGAAATCACCGAAGAGTTCACTAAAGACGCCCTTCTTCTCTTTTTACCGACAATTTTGGATGACAATCACGTTTCTTATAGCATCTCCGGGGAAAAGCTGATCGGCTCCCAGCGTATTACGGTAGTTGATATAGAAAATAAGCATACGAATACCGATGTTGCCATAGTAGGTCAATTATATATCGACTCACAAACTGGGCGGATACGAGAATGGCGACCCAGCCACGAGGGCTCCGGCTTTTCCGTGGGTGGTTATAAAGCAATCGGGAGCGGGCTGATGTTGCCCACGCGCTTCACCAACAGTGATAGTGCAGCAAGTGTTACTTTTCCGATCGCCGCGGCATTGGTACATATCGAGGGTCAGAAATTCAACAAGCCTTAATCCTCGTCCCACCAGTCGTTTTGCAGGTTATCAATCTCCCGGCGCTCCTTTTTGGTGGGCCGCCCAGTACCGCGATCGCGCGTCGGAACGGATGCCCGGTACATCGATTTGTAACCGTAGGTATCTTCCACAGGGGTAAGGTCTTTATAAAATGTGACGGCTGTTTTGGCGTCGACGCGCCTATCCAATAAACCCGTCACTTCCAATACTTTCTTTTCCATCCCTTTTTGGACGTGGTAGGCATCGCCGACCTTCACCAACGCCGAGGGCTTAACGCTGCGCCCGTCGAGTTTCACCCGCCCGGCACGGCATGCCTCCGTTGCCAAGCTACGCGTCTTGAATACGCGAATAGCCCATAAATATTTATCTACACGTAGTTTTTCAACTTCAGCCATCATGGCAAACTTAGCCAAAATGTAGATGATAGCGAAAAGTTTTCTACCTCCCCAGCGAGCGTAAGTCGGAAGAAATTGCGTTATTTGTGTGAACAACTTTCGATACACGACTCAAATATGATTAAAGAATTAGAAGGACTTGTGGAAGACGCTTGGGAAAACCGGCAGTTTTTGGAGTATAAAGAATACAGGGAAGCGATTGAGACGGTAATTCAACGATTGGATAGCGGCGAACTACGGGTAGCCGAGCCCATCGGCTCCCGCTGGCATGTGAACGAATGGATTAAAAAGGCCGTCATCCTGTATTTCCCCATCCGCCAAATGGTAGAAGTAGCGGCCGGGCCGTTCGTATTTCACGACAAAATGAAGTTAAAAACTAACTTTAAAGAGTCGGGTGTGCGCGTAGTCCCCCACGGTATTGCGCGTTACGGGGCCTATTTAGGGCGGGGCGTCATCATGATGCCGTCGTACGTCAACATCGGCGCATACGTAGATGAAGGCACCATGATCGATACCTGGGCCACCGTAGGGTCGTGTGCACAAATCGGCAGGCATGTGCACCTTAGTGGCGGCGTGGGTATAGGCGGTGTGTTGGAGCCGATACAGGCTGCTCCTGTAATCATTGAAGACAATGTTTTCGTCGGTTCGCGGTCTATCGTGGTAGAAGGGGTCCACGTGGGTGCAGAGGCCGTTCTAGGGGCCAATGTGGTACTTACCGGATCGACCAAAATCATCGATGTCAGTGGCCCGGAACCGATTGAATACAAGGGTGTGGTGCCCGAAAGGTCCGTGGTTATCCCGGGGTCCTATACCAAAACGTTTCCAGCCGGCGCATACCAAGTAAACTGTGCCTTGATTGTCGGTAAGCGTAAGGAATCGACCGATAAGAAAACATCGCTCAACGATGCGTTGCGCGAGCACAGTGTGGCGGTGTAACACATGGCTAGCGAGGTAAAACCCACGGATACCCGCGAGGCGCTCGAAACGCTACGCGCGGGTGGCCTTATCCTCTACCCCACTGATACGATATGGGGCATTGGTTGTGATGCTACAAACCCTGATGCTGTGGAGCGTGTATTCCGGCTCAAGGGACGTGACCAGGCGAAGAGCCTCATCATTTTGCTCGATAACGAAAACAAGTTGGACGGTTATGTACGGGAAGTCCCCGATATTGCCTACCAGCTTATTGAATATGCAGAGCGACCACTTACCATCGTTTACTCGGGAGCCAAAAACCTGGCCCCCAACCTGCTCGCAGAAGACGGGAGCATCGGTATCCGTATCGTGCGACATCCATTTTGTTCGGTACTGCTCCAGCGGTTCCGCAAGCCTATTGTTTCCACGTCGGCCAACGTAAGTGGCCTTCCGGCACCGGCCAGCTTCAGTGAGATCGACCCTGCCATATTCGAGGGAGTGGACTACGTGGTGAACTATGGCCAAGATGACCCGCAGGGAGGGACGGCGTCTACAGTAATGAAGCTCGAACCTAATGGTAGGTTTTCATTTATACGCAGATAAGACACTAGGAAAGCAATTTATGACAACGAATTCAGCTAAATTTGCCCATCGAGAAGAACTAAAAAAATAGTATGCCATGAAAAAGATAACATCCCTATTTGCCCTGCTTTTTTGCTTCGCTACGGCGGTAATGGCTCAAAGCGAAATCCCCCCTGCACTGCCGGGCACGCAATACGGCCAAGCCATTTCCAAAGACGGTTCCATCAGCGTGCAGCAGCTGGAAATTAAATTGAATACAGACTCCACCTACAGCGGGAAGATTGAGGGCGAGGTGGTTGAAGTGTGTAAAAAGAAAGGTTGCTTCATCCGTGTAGCCCGGGGTGGCGAAGGCGACCCGATTTTGGTACGGTTTAAGGATTACGGCTTTTTCATGCCGCAGGATATCGTAGGCAAAACGGTAGTATTGGAGGGCCAGGCGAAAGTGCGGGAGGTTTCTGTAGCACAGCAACAGCATTTTGCCGAAGATGCCGGTAAAAACGCAGAAGAGGTCGCCAAAATCACCGAGCCCAAATTAGCTATCAACATCATCGCCGATGGTGTAGTTGTGGTACGATAAAATGAATGTACGCGGCCGATTAATCGATCTTTCTGAGCCAAAAGTGATGGGCATATTGAACATCACACCAGATTCGTTTTACGATGGCGGCCGCCACAACACAGTATCTGCCGCATTGGCACAAGCTGAAAAACTGCTCACTGCGGGGGCCGACATACTCGATATCGGGGCATACTCTTCCCGGCCCGGGGCCGCAGATGTGAGTGCAGCAGAAGAGTCCGCCCGATTGCTACCCGTAATCGAGGCGATTACCACCCGATTTCCCGAAGCCGTTCTTTCTATCGATACATTCAGAGCCGATGTAGCACGCGCCTGCATGGCTGCCGGGGCACACATCGTCAACGATATTTCCGGAGGCACCCTCGACAGTGGGATGTTCGCCACCGTCGCCGAGCTGCAGGTACCTTATATCCTCATGCATATGCGAGGCACCCCCGACACGATGCAGCAACTGACGGATTACGACGACATCATCAACGATGTGAGCACATTTTTTGGCAAACAAGTGGCAGCGCTACGCCAATTGGGCGTACGAGATATCATCCTCGACCCTGGGTTTGGGTTTGCCAAAACGTTGGAGCAGAATTACGAGCTGCTACATGGGCTAGAAGCATTGCATGTGCACGGGTTACCTATACTCGGCGCCATCTCCCGCAAATCTATGATTTACAGGAAGCTGGGCATCAAACCGGATACTGCCTTAAACGGCACTACGGTACTCAACACCGTACTGCTGATGAAAGGGGTGCAGCTCCTGCGGGTGCACGACGTGGAAGCCGCCAAGGAGGCCATCGCTTTGCTCCGGTAGGCCACTATTGCCCAATAGGTATCGTGCCCAATAGGCTATCGGATTACGCTACCCGTCCGCATAGCCGATTGCGGCGACACAAATTCGAGCCGACCGTCCGGGGCCTCGGCCATCAGAATCATTCCCTGAGATACGATTCCCTTGATTTTACGGGGCTCCAAGTTGACCAGAATAGCCACCTGTTTACCTATGATTTCTTCCGGGGCAAAGAATTCGGCAATACCGGATACAACAGTTCGCTGGTCGATACCGGTGTCTATGCTAAGCTTGAGCAATTTCTTGGTTTTCGCCACCTTTTCCGCTGCCAGGATTTCACCTGTCCGGATATCCATTTTCACGAAATCCTCAAACTCGATCGGGTCCTTTGCATCGACCAATTCGACTGTGGGTTCTTTGCTATCGATTACAGCTGTCGACAATTTGGCGAGCTGGGCCGTTATCTGGTCATCAGTAATCTTTTCAAAAAGCAGCTGTGCTTCTCCGAGCTGGTGGCCTGCCGGCAGCAATGTACTATTACCTGCCTGTTCCCAGTCGCACTTATCCAAGCGCAGCATTTCCGTCATTTTACGAGCCGTAAACGGAAGGAACGGCTGCGCAAGCACCGCTAAGTTGGCCGCAATCTGCAAGCCGACATTCAGCACCGTCTTCACGCGCTCTTCATCTGTTTTGATTACTTTCCAAGGCTCGGCATCGGCCAGGTACTTATTGCCCAGTCTCGCTACGTTCATGAATTGTGCCAGTGCCTCGCGGAAGCGGAAGTGGGTGATCGATGCAGCAATATGTTTCGGGTATCGCTCCAGTTCGGAAAAAATAAAACGGTCTGTATCGGTCAACCCCCCGGCGGGCATCACTTTTCCTTCGAAATATTTGTGGGAAAGCACCAATACACGGTTGATGAAATTCCCAAAAATGGCAACGAGTTCATTATTTACGCGGGCCTGGAAGTCGCGCCATGTAAATTCGCTGTCCGATGTCTCGGGCAGTATAGACGTGAGTACATACCGCAGCTCGTCCTGTTTACCCGGAAACTCCTCGAGGTATTCATGCAACCAGACAGCATGGTTGCGTGAGGTGGACAACTTATCCCCTTCGAGGTTAAGGAACTCATTGGCCGGGACATTCTCCGGCAGGATGTATTCGCCATGCGCATGGAGGATGCTTGGGAACGTGATGCAGTGGAATACGATATTGTCTTTGCCGATAAAGTGGATCAGGCATGAGTCATCAGCAGGGTCGGCCTGCTTTTTCCAGTACTTTTCCCAGTCGTTCCCCGTATCCAGTGCCCATTGTTTGGTTGCCGAGATGTAGCCGATGGGTGCATCCAGCCATACGTAAAGCTTCTTGCCCTTTGCCTCTTCGAGGGGCACATCTACTCCCCAATCCAGATCGCGCGTCATCGACCGGGGCTGCAAGCCAGATTTGAGCCACGAGCGGCACTGCCCGTAAACATTGGGTTTTAGTACGTCTTTCTTCCCCTCAAGCAGCCATTTCTCCAGCCATGGCTGGTATTTGTCTAATGGCAAATACCAGTGCTTAGTTTCACGGAGTACCGGTGGTTTCCTACTTAGCGTAGACACCGGATTGATCAGGTCGGTAGGATTGAGCGAGGTGCCGCACTTCTCACACTGGTCGCCATAGGCCCCTTCATTCTTGCAATTAGGGCATATACCTGTGATATATCTATCCGCCAAGAATTGGTGGTATTCCTCGTCATAATACTGCTCGGTCACCTGTTCGACGAATTCTCCCTTTTCGTATAAATTGAGGAAAAACTCTTGCGAAAGTTCGTGGTGTATCCGCTCAGACGTTCGGTGGTATATATCGAACGAGATACCGAACTGCGCGAAGCTTTCCTTAATTTGCGCGTGGTACCGATCAATGATTGCTTGGGGTGTCGTGCCGTCTTTTTTCGCCTTGATGGTGATGGCTGCGCCATGTTCGTCTGACCCTCCCACATATACCACGTCTCGATTATTGAGCCGAAGGAAACGCACGTAAATATCAGCGGGAACATAGGCACCAGCCAAGTGCCCGATATGCAGTGGGCCGTTTGCGTAGGGAAGCGCCGACGTAATTGTATAACGTTTAAAAGGTAAGTCTATATTACTCAATGTATATCAGTTATTTAGCAGGGAAGAAATTCGATTTCACCGAAATATAAACCCCAATGTTTGCAATTAGGGCAAAGATAAATGAAATTGCGCGGAATTAACAGCGGGTTAGGCAAAATCGCGAATCAAAAAATGGCTACACAAATCGACACTAATTTTCTATATTTTTTTTGGAACGAATAGAAATACTTCTATCTTTGCAGACCGAAAAACAGTAATATGTTTTTCAAAATTAAAAAAAGGCCCGTTCGTCTAGGGGTTAGGACGCAAGATTTTCATTCTTGAAACAGGGGTTCGATTCCCCTACGGGCTACACATCTTGAAGTCAAAACATACAAAAGCCTGCAAATTAAACGTTTGCAGGCTTTTTGTTTTTTACAGCATCCTGATTCATTCAATTATTCACATAAAAACAGTGAGTAATTCAGTGAGTCAATTCCCCGCATACCTTTACTCACTGAAAACGTTGTAAATAATTGTAAAACAACGTGTTCAATCATTGAACATCTTGACTGCCGTACGCTGCAAGGCTAATTTGCACCACTTAAATTTTGCCTTTCAGTGGCGGTGCAGAGCTCGTCCCGAAGCTCGGGACTTGGTTTTGTTTCACTTAAATGATGTGTTATCATGAGTACGAATTATTCCTTGCTCTTCTACTTGAAGAAACCAAAAAACTATGCTGTTGGTGCAAAACCCATTTACATGCGTATCACCGTGGCCGGTGAACCCAAGGAAATATCCACTGGCCGCGAATGCGACCCCGTACGCTGGAATGCCAAGGCCAACCGTGCCAAGGGCACCAAAGAGGACATCCGTGGCCTGAACGCCTACCTCGACATGCTGGAGCGAAAGGTGGCTGATGCCCACCTCCAACTCTTAAAGGACGGCGCGGAAATCACCGCCGAATCGCTGAAACTGAAATTCCTCGGCAAGGACGTGCAACGACGGTATTTGATGGAAACGTTTACCGAACACAACCGGAAGATGGAAGCGTTGCTTGGGAAAGGCTTTAAACCCAACACGCTGAAAGGCTACAATACATCTGTTGCACACCTGACCTCCTATTTGGAAAAATGCCATGGTGAAACGGACATCGACATCCGGCGCATCGACCATGCGTTCATCATAGGCTATGAGTTTTTCCTCCGCTCTGACATGGGATGTAGTGCGGTGTCGGCGGCCAAGTACATGAAGCACCTGCGTAAAATCATAAACCAGTGTCTTGCACACCGATGGATTACGGAAAACCCCTTTGCGTTCTACAAAACGAAAGCCAAGCCAAGGGAAAAGGAATTCCTAACACCGGATGAATTGGACAGGATAGCCATTAGGGAATTCAGAATACCAAGGCTGGCACATGTGCGTGATATCTTCGTGTTCTGCTGCTATACGGGGCTGTCATACGCCGATGTAAGGAAACTGCAAAAGACGGACATTGCAAAGGGAATTGACGGTAGACTGTGGGTGTTGACCAGCCGGGAGAAAACGGAAACTCCCTCCAACATCCCGCTGCTGCCACAGGCCTTGGAAATCATCGGGGGCTATGCGGACTATCCCCCATGCGTGGCAAAGGGGCTGGTACTTCCGGTGTTGAGCAACCAAAAGATGAACAGCTACCTGAAAGAGATTGCCGACCTGTGCGGCATCACCAAAAAGCTGACATTCCACATGGCACGGCACACATTCGCCACCACGGTGACATTGGCCAACAGCGTGCCTATCGAAACGGTTTCCAAAATGCTGGGACATACCAATATCAAAACTACCCAGCACTATGCCAAGCTACTGGACACGCGGATTGGCAGCGATATGGAGGCCTTACAGAAGCGGCTGGCCGGAATGTGATTGGTAACGGCACCCATTGATTTAACAACGTTTGACTAAAACAGTATATTTGACCATGGCAAAAACAGAAAAACCTACCGTAAAGAAGTACATAGACCCGTTGACCGACTTCGGTTTCAAAAGGCTCTTTGGGAGCGAACCCAACAAGGATTTGCTGATTGACTTCCTCAATGGTGTGTTCCGCGGACGGAAACACATCGCGGATCTGGTATACAACAAAAACGAGCATCCCGGCGAAACGGTAAATGAGGGTGGTGCCATATTCGACCTTACCTGTACCGGAAATGACGGGGAACAATTCATCATCGAGGTGCAACGGGGAAAACAGGGTAACTTCAAGCAGCGGGCAATCTTCTATACCAGTCGCCTGGTCACCGAACAGGCTCCCAAAGGAAAGCGTTCGGAATGGGCGTATAACGTGAAAGAAGTGTACCTTATCGCGCTCTTGGAAGATTTCTCGCTGGATAATATTGAAAGTGATGGTGGTTTTCTGCATGATATTTGCCTGAGCAACAGGGAGACAGGCAAAGTTTTTTATGAGGGGCTGGGGTATATATTCATTGAATTGATTAAATTTGTAAAAACGGAAGCGGAACTGGATACCGACCTTGACAAATGGCTCTATGTTTTGAAGAACATGAGCAGCATGAATAAGATTCCGGTATATCTGCGCAAACCGATTTTTGAAAAACTGTTTAACATTGCTGAATACAGCAATCTGACAAAGGAGGAAAAGACCATGTACGATACAAGTCTGAAACGCAAATGGGATAACAAAGCTGTGTTGGACTATGCAGTAAATGAGGCGGCAAAGGAAGCAGCAAAGGAGGCCAAACAAGAAGAAAAAATGGAAATTGCCCGTGAAATGAAAATGGACGGCATTTCCGTTGAGCAGATTGCCAAATTTACCAAGCTGTCCATCGAGAAAATCGAAAAGCTTTAACAGAACGCTCACCATTATAGAGTAAGCCATCCCAAAACGGATGGCTTTTTTCGTATCCCCCCACCCCTTGTACGCACCAAGGCATTTTCACCGCTTAGGCCACCGAACGCACGGCGGGGGAATCGGGTCAAGGGCGCCGGAGGGCAAAGGCCTGCGGGAGGGGGCGTTTATATACCCTTGACCTTTCCCCCGCCGTGGGTAATTTTGGCCGGGCGGTGCAAAGGCCGGATGTTTTCACCCATCGGTAAACTCACCGCCTGATACCCCGTGACTGCGCTTTCTTTTTCCGTTTGCGCCGCTTCTCCTCCTCCTCGATGGGGCTTTGCTGCTCACCCGCTCCCTCCACCGGAGCCATCAGTAATCCCAATAGGTCGGCAGCCATACTGCCCGTGGTGGCCAGCATTTCGCCCACACTTTCGAACATGCCTTGGGTAACATCATGCGCCAGTTCCATTGCCAACCGTTGACTCTGCGGATGCCGCCTCGTCAATTCCGTGAGCGTGTGCATCTGTGCCTTTTGCCGTGCTGTACCGTTCTTCATCGTATTGGCATATTGCAGGCTGTCTTTCAGGTTACGCTCGAAGTCGAACAGCTCATCGAACAGCGTCTCGCCCGATTGCTTGAACGCGGTGCGGTCGAACTGCCCCAGCTTTTGCGAATGGGCTTTGTTTTTGCCACGTGACGTATTCTGCGGGCTTAGCTTGATACGGTTCGTGATGTCCTTACGGCTCACGATGATCTGGACGTGCATCTGCCGCCCTTCCTTGCGCGCACCTTTTTTCTTTTGCCCGTTTTTCACCTCTTTGTCGTTGTGGCTGTAATAGCGGTAGCTTTCCAGCTTGCCGAACCAAAGCAAATCCCGATGGTTGTTTATGCCGAGGCGTTTGAAGTTACGGGCGTATTCGTCCATTACCCTCATGGCAAATTCCTTTAGGTTTTCTTTTGCGCCGTCCTCGCCGTATTGCGACACAAGGTGCGCCAGTTCCTTTTGGCTGGGGCGATGTTGATGAGGAAGAATTTGCTATCTTCCCTACCCAGCTTCGCCACGTTGCGGTCGATACCCATCCGCACCTCGTGGGGTTTGATGTCTCTGGCCATTCCGTTGAACCAATGTTCCGGTTTATTTTCATTCATTTGCGTTTTCCGGCTTCATCCGGTTTTCCTTTTCGAGGTAATGCACCAATGCTCCGCTACTGCCCTTGTTATCTCCCGTTTCCGATTTGGTAATGTTGATGTACATACGTTACAGATTATCCAGTGATTGCCTCGCATGCTTGGCCAGTTCCTCTTTCTTGGCTGCCGATACGGGCCAGCCGAGGGCTTCCCGCTGGGTGATGTAATAATCGAGTATCTGCCGGAACCTGGACTTCAATGCTTCCTTTTCCCGAATGTTGCCGAGTATCTTTTTCAGTGTACCGTCGACCAGTTTCAGGTAGCCGATGGTTTCCCTGCCCATGATGATTGCCTCCGACTGTCTTTTGCCGATGTCTTTCAAAAGCGGGCTTTGTGCTTTTGCGATGGCCATGAGTTCGTCCATTGCCGAATACATCGGCACCAGCATATCACCCTCCTGTTTGCGGATGAACGAGAGGATGCGGCTGATACCGCTTGACAGTTCCTTTTTCAGCACCTCATCGTTCAGGTCGGCGGGGTCTTTCTTGCTCTTGTAGAAATAATCCACCATCTGCATGACCACCTCCCGCTTGGTGCGGCCAAGTTTCCGTGCAAGCAGGGTGAGCCGTTCGTCCACCGCCTCGGGGAAACGGACGGATTTCGTGTTCTCGTCAATCCTGACCATTTACCCCTCCTTCCCCGTGGATGTTGAACCTGAACCTGCTCCCCTTGGCCGGATGCCACGAGGGGCGGTACTCCACGTAACCGTAGGCCACCAGTTCCGAAAGGCACTTATGGTAGGTGGCGATGGAACGTATCCGCGAGAAGCGCATGAGCTTCCTGCGGCTGGCGTGGAACTGGCGTTGCAGGTTGCCGCAATCGTGGTGATGGAACAATGCCGCCACCAACCCGATGTGCGTGGGCAGCAACCGACCGTCATCGCCTATCCGTTCAAAGAATTCGCTGAATGCGTGCTTGGGTATTTTCATCCGTTCACCCATTGCAGTTACCTCCCTCCATCATTTTCCTGATGTCCTCCCTGTGGTAGTACATGCTGCCGCCCACCTTGCGGTACGGCAGCGTCCCGTTGACACGGAGATTCTGCAACGTACCGGGCGATACGCCCAGCAGCTTGCGTACCTCGGCACTTTTCAGCCACTCCCTGTCAAGGTTGTCTTTTTCCTTGCTCCCGATGATTTGCTTGAACTCTTCCAGCATTTCCCGCTTGAACTGCCGGAGGTCTTCCCGTGTGATGATGTCTATTTCCATATCCCTATCATTATATTTCCATATCCGTATATCCCGATAGTGGGATATTCAATCGCGCCGTCTAAGCGGCGCACGGTATACCGCCAAGTATACCGAAACCTTATGCTGGGGCTGTGCCAGCGTACCCAGGTATCCCCGGAGGATACCCGAACCCCCCATGGCGATAGCTTGGGGGCAAGCAAGTAGGGCTATGCCCAACTTCCGCTTGCTCCATTCCCATCGGGGAATGGCAATTTGGCGGAACGTGCGAACAGCACGGTTAGGCTCTGCTACCAAACAGGGCGGTATCCGGTGTTTCCATCGGGCGGCACCCGTTCTGTTGGGGCAAAGTTGGGGGATAAAACAGGGATATGAATGACCAAACGAGGCGGCTTGGTCATGTTCGGGGATTGAACGGGTAGATGATTAGGCGTGGTCTGCGGGGACGATGCGGAACAGCTTCCTGTCTTCGGGAACCTGCGAACCTTTTATTGGGGCTTCGCCCTTGCCCACGAAATAGTTGCGCACGGTATCCAGCGGGATTTCCTTGCCGCCGTGGTTGAAGTATTTCGCTATTAGCTTGTAATACGGGCTGTGGTGGTCGCTTTTGAGCAGCGACCTCCCATTGGGCAGTTCCACTTCGCGCAGTTGCTGGATGAGGTCAATGAGCGTGGGCAGATAGCCGTCTTCAACATATACTTTCTGTGAAACCCCGTAGTTCGTATGCGCTTTCAACTGTTCTTCCAAATCTTGGATATGGGCTTGGAGTTCGGCTATCTTTCCGTCTTTTCTTTCACCAGCACATCGTTAGGCCGGACATTCCATTTATCTCGGGTACCGAGGTATTGTTGGAATTCGGTAAGTTTCCCGATATTTGACAAATGCCGGGGATGCTCGGATGAGAACGGGTCCTTCCGTTCGAAATGCTCAATCCGTTTCTGCACGATATACCACACATGGGAAAGGAAATCTTTTTCGGCATCCTGACCCGAGGACAGGAAATAATTTAGGTGGTAGGTGTAATAGCACTCAAATTTGGTTTTGTCCAATCCGTAGATTTTGAGTAGAAAATGATTGTTGCCATAACCCCTCTTCAAACCAAGTATGTTGCCAACATCAAACGGATGTGGGGAAAAATCGAGGCGCTTTCTGCTTTTGAAGTAATTTAATCCCATTGTGATAATTCTTAAATCTGTAGTCACAACATCCTGTCCAACGGACTTTTGATTGCATTCAGTTGCGCATTGCCGACTTTTGCATAAAGCATCGTGGTCTTAATGTCATTGTGACCAAGTAGCTGCTGTATAAATGACATATCCGTGCCGTATTCCAGTAAATGTGTGGCGTAACTATGCCGCAAACCGTGTATCCCTATCGGCCTGTTTACCTTTGCGGCCTTCATCGCATTCTTGAACACAGCTTGGACACTGCGGACGGAATACTGCCCTCCATACTGGCCTTCAAAAAGATAAGTCTTAGGGCGATACGCTTTATAATACTCCCGTAGCAAATCCAGCACTGCGGTCGGTAGCGGTACATACCGGTCTTTCTTTCCTTTGCCCGCTTCGATGAGTACCTGCATCCGTCCACTGTCGATGTCGCTCAATTTCAGATTGACAACCTCACTTACTCGCAGCCCCATTCCGTAGCACAGTTGCAACATCAGCAAATGCTTCTGGTTTCGTACCGTGTCGAATATCCGTTTTATTTCCTTTTGGCTCAACACCTTTGGCAAGGTGGACGGCTTCTTCGGCCGTGGGATTTCGGCAAAGAAATCCGGTTTATGGAGCACCTGTTCAAAATAGAATTTGATGGCGTTGAGCCTGCTGTGCAGCTGGCTTTCTGAAATCTTCAATGTATTGATGCAATAAAGGATGTAAGCACGGAGACGGTCGTAGCCCAGCGAATCAACGGGCACATCTTTCAAAATATACAGTAGCTGTGCAAATTCGATCATGTATGTCTTTATGGTGGATGGACTATAGGCTTTCATCTGCAATACTTCTTTCATGCGTTGCAACTCCCGAGCATTTACGGGTGACAATTTGGACAACACCCCTTTGCCAACCGGTGGGATTTTCATCCCAAATAGTGTCCGGAAATGGGTGTTGTCCGGTACATACCAGCACTTTTCAGACCTACTCCACCTACCTTTCAGCGATTTGACCAAATCAATCTTTGCCCGGTCGTATTTGAAATCTATCCAAATGACTGCGGCATCCCTGTGCCTGCCGTCCCGAAAATCAAAACCAGAAAAATCGACAACTTCCATATTGCGTATTTTGTATTATCTACCAAAGCAAATCTAAGAAAGTTATACAAAATGCGCAATAGATATAATCTGATAACACCAAAGCAAGGCACTTAAAAACAACTATTTATAGAGGTTAACAGAAAGACACTTGACATCCTTGCATATAGAAGAGTATTGCGTATATTTGAGAGTTATAGGGCATTTTAAAAGACGACACTATTAAGACAAATATGAGACTAAAAGACAAAATAGCATTAATAACAGGTTCGGCTCGTGGGATAGGACAGGCAACCGCTGAACTCTTTCACAAAGAAGGAGCTATCGTTATCGTGTCTGACATTCGGGACGAAGAAGGCATTGCTATAGTAAAGAAGTTAAAGATAAATGCAGAATACTTGCATTTAGACGTTGGAAATGAAGAAAATTGGAAAAATGCAAAGGAATACATTACTGAAAAATACGGAAGACTTGACATATTAGTAAACAATGCAGGAATAACAGGATTTTTGGAATCATCAGGACCTTGGGACGCTGAAAATTCAGACTTGAATTCTTGGGAAGAAGTTCACAGAGTAAACTCAACAGGTGTTATGCTTGGCTGTAAATATGCTATCAAACTTATGAAAGACAATGGCGGAAGTATTGTAAATATTTCTTCAAGAAGTGGTGTTGTAGGAATTCCAGGTGCCGTTGCATACGCTTCAAGCAAGGCTGCTGTTAGAAATCACACAAAAAGTGTTGCTTTATACTGTGCAGAAAAGGGATATAGAATTAGGTGTAACAGTGTTCATCCAGCAGCGATTATGACACCTATGTGGGACGCTATGCTAGGAGAAGGAGAACAAAGACAACAAATAATTGAAGATGTAGAGTTTGGTATTCCAATGGGTCACTTTGGAGAACCGATTGATGTTGTATACGGAATTCTCTATTTAGCAAGTGACGAGAGTAAATATGTAACAGGAATTGAACTAACTATTGACGGTGGAATTTTAGCAGGAAGTGACGCGAAACCAAGAAAAAAATAGAAAAACGCCCTATAACACGGGTTTTGCGTCAGGCGGGCTGACGTGCAAACTTGAAGCTTTGTGCTTCTAATGAACTTTAGTAATAAATTGAACTTTGTGCTCCGAAACCCGCCCGAACGCAAAGCCCTAAAACGTTGGCAGTCATTGTAAAAAACAGACGATAAAAATATGAAGAAC
>NZ_JAMXAY010000031.1 GCF_025460835.1 Parapedobacter soli
CTTCAAAAAAGAAATATTGGGCTTTTTAAGGGTTGACTATTTACTTATACATCACAGATACGGATGGCTTGTTCCAGTGACTCGAGTGGCTCCGAGCGTTTCGGGATAAACTCCTGGGCTACGTATCCCTTGAATCCAGTTTCGGCAATAGCGCGCATAATGGCAGGGTAATGGAGTTCTTGGGTCTCGTCTATTTCATTGCGTCCCGGTACGCCGCCGGTATGGTAATGGGCTATGTATGGGTGGTATTTGCGGATGGTGGCGATGACGTCGCCTTCCATGATCTGCATGTGGTAGATGTCGTAGAGTAGCTTGAACCGATTGGATCCGACGGCATCGCACAGTGCGGCGCCCCATTCGGTATGGTCGCACTGGTAGTCGGGGTGGTCTACCTTGCTGTTAAGCAGTTCCATCACAAGCGTTACCCCATACTTTTCGGCAGTGCCCATGAGGCGTTTCAGTCCGTCGGCACAGTGACGGATGCCCTGCTCGTCGTCTAGCCCCCGTCGGTTGCCCGAGAAACAGATAAGCTGGTCGTAACCTGCCTCGGCCACCTGTGGGATGACGGTTTCATAACTGGCTACCAATTCGTCATGCAGTGCGGGGTCGTTGAACCCCTCCTCAATCCCCTTGCCTGCACCATGGGGCATCGCCGCGTGCAGTCCATATTGTTTCAGTATGGGCCATTCTTTGGGTCCCACGAGGTCGATACCGGTGATTCCTATTTCCTTGGCTGCTGCGCAGAGCTCCGCCAGCGGGATGCCGGGATAGCACCAGCGGCAAACGGAATGGTTAATGCGTCCTTTCAACTGCGGAAATTTTTTTTCAGCTGCGGCTGCACGTTGGAACAGATCGGTCGCTATCACGGCGGTGGTAGTGGCAGCCATGGCTTTCAAGGCACTTCTTCTGGAGAAAAGTTGCGGAGAGGGTTTCATAATGGGTAAATATCTAGGGTCGTGTCATTTACTATCGGCGTAAACCTACGGAAAATCAGGCAAACAACAAGGCGCCGGATCCCACTGTTTATGCATGCTTATAAAAAAAGTAAAAAAAGTTTGCATAGTGTGAGAAATACACTATCTTTGTGCCATCATAATTTAGGTTTATAATTGGTTAGTAAAGGTCTCCATTCTCCCCGTTTGGAGATCTTTTTTTTGGGGTCTCGTTCCGCTGCACGGATGTTTTTCGTTACATACCGCTGATCAGTTCGCCGACAAATTCACTAACCTTTCCGTATAGCGTATCGATANTTTTTGGGGTCTCGTTCCGCTGCACGGATGTTTTTCGTTACATACCGCTGATCAGTTCGCCGACAAATTCACTAACCTTTCCGTATAGCGTATCGATACGGCATGGAACAGGGGGAAGGCGGTTTCTTCCATCCATTCGTCCTCCGCTACGCTGTAATCTTCGTAACCGAAAAACAGCTTGCTTTCGTCGATCAATCGAGTTATCAGTGTTCATTTAGAGTGTTTTCCATTTCTGTCAGCAGCTTTTGGAGCCGTTGGCGTACCGTACAGCTATTCCACGCCTTCGATTTCGTAGCGGAATCCGGGCACGGGTTTGCGGCCCTGCTGCGACCAGATCCGCTACCGCAGGAAGACCTCCGTGCCTGCTACTTCTGGAAATGGGCCAAAAAGCCCTAACGGCTGTACAACTGCTCCCTAACTGCTGCCAGACTGCTGCGGGTGGCTTGGCTGCCCGCCTGCTTTTGCCGTGCTGTCCGGCTGCTGTACACAGCAGCATGGCAGCAGGAAGACCGCAGTTTGGTACGCTGCAGGTGCGTCCGTGATCCACAGCGTTCGGGGAACATTCGGGGAACAGGTGACAGCCGTGTCAACAAAAGCTGACCAAGTCGCGATTGTTTACCAACATGAACACGACAAATTCTTTTTTCAGCTTCGATTTCGTTATCTTCACCTCGGAAAATACGAGTTATGCCTGCCGTTCCACCGTTAAAAATCCTCAAAGCATCCGCCGGGTCTGGCAAGACCTTCAGCCTCACGGCACAGTACCTTACGCTTCTGTTTGCCGATGAGCATAAGTACCGCGAGATACTGGCCATCACCTTCACCAATAAAGCGACGGCCGAGATGAAAGGCCGGATATTGGGCGTGCTGGAAGCATTGGCCATGGGCGATGGCAACAAGGGCGATGCGGCCGATGGCTACCGCGAAATACTGCTGCAGGCCTACCCGCAATGGGATGCCGGTGCATTGCAGCAACGGGCGATTGCAGCTTACCGCAAGATTTTACACGACTACAGCCGCTTTGCCATCAGCACCATCGACGGGTTTACACAAAAGGTGATCCGTGGGTTTACGTTTGAGCTGGGTATCGATGCCGGATATAAACTGGAGATGAATATCCGCAAGGTGAAGGGCGACCTGGTGCTGCGGCTCAACCGGACGCTCGACGAACGGCCCGACCTGCTGCAATGGATCATGGACTATGCGCAGGCAAAAATCGATCGCGATGAAAACTGGAATTACCGATGGGCATTGAATGAACTGGCCGCTGAGATCTTTAAGGAAGACTTTCAGGATTTTGACAAGGCGGTGTCTGCTATCCCCGGGCAGGAGCTCTTCGTAAACCTTGATCGGTATTGCAAGGAAGTCATTAAGCAGTTTGAAGAGGCATTTGAGCAATTGCTGAAAACCGCAGCCGGCGCATTCGCAGCATCTGGTGTGGATGTGACGGATCTACTGGGGAAATCACGGAACTACCTGGGTAAACTCGACCGTTTTTCGGCAGAAGACCCCGCCGATGCGGTCAAAAAGCTTGAGAAATATATCCATAATCCCGCCGAGTGGCAAAAAGGGGGGGTAAATGGCAACATGGCTGCACTGTACGACGTACTGAATCCCTTACTGGAACAAATACACGTGCTGTATGCTGAGCAATCGCCCGACTATTACCTCGCCAAAGCGATGGACGAAAACCTATACTACTTACGGCTGCTCAAAGAGATGAGCGTACTGCTGGCCGAATGGCGGCACGACAATGCGGCACAACTCATCAGCGACGCGCAGATCTTATTGAGCAATATCGGTACAGACCAGGCGGGCGACCCCACGTTTATCTGGGAGAAAATAGGCAACCGGTTCCGCCATTTCCTTTTCGATGAGTTTCAGGATACCTCAAAAAGGCAATGGGATAACCTGCGGCCGCTGCTCATCAACGCCATGGGGAATGCTACGGGTAAACGGCATGAGCACCTCATCGTGGGTGATGTGAAGCAGAGCATATACCGCTGGCGCAATGGCGACTGGCGTATCCTGCTGGACCGGGCGGAGCAGCAGATCGGCAAGGCTTTCAACACGGCAGATACGTCTCCGCTCATCGAGCATGCGGCGCTGGAAATCAACTACCGCAGCCATGAACATATCGTGGCTTTCAATAACCTGGTGTTTGCACACGCGCCGCAGTGGTTGCAGCAGCGGCTGAACGACCGCGTTTTAAGGGAGCTTGGCGAGGCGGAATATGAGCACTGGTGGCAGCCGTCGGGCAGCCACGACATGCTCATCCGCGCCTATGCCGACAGCCGCCAGCAACTGCCCGCATCCGCACGGCGAGGCGGTACGGTACACGTGGAGTTTATCGATGTGGAGAATAACAACCACCGCGCCAGTGCAGTTAAAGACGAGGCGCTGGCCCGGCTGGCCGATACGCTCATCGGGTGGCTGTCGTCGGGTACATACCGCCCCAATCAGGTCGGCATACTTGTGCGTACCAACAATGAGGCGCGCGAGATCATCCAGTACCTGCTGGATAAGCAACGGGAATCGGGAACGGCATTTGACGTGGTCTCGGGCGATGCACTGGCTCTGGTAAACCACCCTGCCATCCGGCTGCTGGTCGACACGCTGCGTGCACTCGCAGGCAAGCTTCCCGATACCGCGCTGTACCTGGCCAACTGCATTTATCTGCATAACCAGCTGGCAGGCCGCGCGGCAGCGGTAGCAGCCCACGATTGGATACAGGTGGGTAAGTGCCACCCCGTCCAGCTGGGTGGCATGCTGCCCGAGCTGCTTTGCAATAACTGGGATATGTGGGCCCAACTGCCCCTCGCCGAACTCGTGGAATCGCTGATTGTGGCGTATGGGCTCCAAACCAATGAAGAAAGCTTGCCGTACCTCTTGGCCTTCCGCGATCTTGTGGCCGCCTTCACCGCCAACGGCGAACGTGGTATCCCGGCATTCCTCACGTATTGGGAGGAAGAAGGCATCGACCGCGCGTTGCCTGCCGCAGGCGAGACGGCTGCCGTTGAGGTCCTAACAATCCACAAATCAAAAGGATTGGCATTTGACGTGGTGATGATCCCGTTCTGCAGCTGGCCTATCGACGGGCGCATCAACGGTAACTTCTGGGTGAACACCGAAGACACTCCCTATGCGCTCTTGAGCAAAACCCCTGTGAAATACAAGGGCGACCTCGGCAAGTCGAGGCTTTACCAAGCGTATTTCGAAGAGATGCTGCTCAACTATATGGATGCGCTCAATACACTCTACGTGGCCACCACCCGCACGCGCAAGCACCTGTACATTACGGCACCGGGCAAGAAGGGCGATGGCGAAATCAGCGCCCTGCTGGCTAGCGACTTGCTCCTGGAAGTATTGCCCGGCATTGCGGGAGAGTTGGATGTCGAATTCAGCGACGGCATACGGCTGGGAACGGCCACGGAAACGGATACCCCGCGGGGGCAGGAGCCACCGCAGACAGGCTGGTCGTTCAGCCACTATCCGGCATCCACCCGTATGAAAGAGGAGTTGGCCCGTCCCGAAATACAAACGGAGCTTGATGTGGCACGGCTGGATGTGGCCAAACGCCAGGGCCAGCTGCTGCATAAGCTGATGGCAGAGACTGCGGCAACTGCCGAGCTGGAAGCATACGCGGATGTGCTGCAAGCCGAAGGGTGGCTCCGCAGCGAGGAGCGATCCGAGGTCCTGGCCCTTGCACAGGCTACCTGGAACCACCCGCAGCTCGCACAGTGGTTCAGCGGTGAATACGAGCACTGGAATGAGCGAGACGTCATTCTGCCCGATGGCCGCACACTGCGTCCCGATAAAATACTGGTACGCCCGGATGAGACCATTGTGCTAGACTTCAAGTTCACCCAGCATGAAAACAAGGCCCACCTTAAGCAGGTAGCAGACTATCAACGGGTTCTCCACGAAATGGGCATGCCGCATGTCAAGGGATATGTCTATTACGGCATGTTGGAGAAGTTGGTGGAAGTTTAATGACCGCCCCGGTTGATGACTTTTTACGATTGCAGCGATAGTGGGGTAGTATATCATGTAAACAGCATTTCAATGAATAAGCTACCCATACCATTGGCGATTGTACTGTTGCTATCGTCTGGCGCCTGCCAGCCATCCACCGATCGGAGTGAAAGCAAAAGCGGGCACAAAGAGGGGCAGGCGGAACAAACCTTTGAGGCGGGCCGGGATTATACGGAATTCACACGGGTAAAGGTGATGGACCGCCAGGGGTTTGCCACGCCTGTAGAGGCATTGAGCATATTGATCCCCAGAGGCTGGCAGGATGTAGGTGAGGTCATCTGGGTTGCTCCAGGACAGGCTTGTGCCGGCACTACCCTGTTTTTCAAAGCACACACCCCCGATGGAGCCTCCGGGTTCGAAATAATGCCCAACTATATCTGGTCATGGAGCGCCGACCCGCAGGTCAATGCGTTCAACCAACAGCATGGTAACGGCCAATTCTGCGGGGTGGGGCAACCGATGGACGCCGCCCAATTCGTTCAGCAGGTGTGGGCCCAGGAGCTGGGGAATCCGACTATTACGGCGATAAAAACTAATCCCGATGCCATTGCCACCATGGGCGAAAACGATGCTGAGCACCGGGCCGAGATGATGCGCTACGGCAGCGCCGGCGTGGAATTCAATCATTCGGCAGTCACCGCCATGGCCAAGTGGCCCGACGGGAAGTCGGGGATATTGTTCTGCAAGGTGACCAACGCCGCAAATTACATCCCCAATATTTATAATGGAACCACATCGGTATCTTATACAAGCTCGGCAACACGGATGGTTTACTTATTCCCCGAACCGGAAAAGGAGCATGCGGAGCAGATGATGACGGTAATCCTTACCAGCATACGCACCAACCCGGCGTGGAAAGAAGCCGCCGAGGGCTACTGGCGCGATATACGTGAGCAACGGCATGTGGAGCATGTGGGCCGGATACAGATGATGGACGAGCAAACCCGACGGATGGGTGAGCAGGCCATACAGCGGGGCAACCGGCGACTGGCAGAAATGGATAACCAGCTGCGTAGCTGGGAGGCCCGCCAGAGTGCAAACGATAAAATACACAATGACTTCATCAAGACGATACGGGAAGTGGAAAATTACCGGGATGTAGCCGGTAAAGTGGAGCTCAGCGCGGGATACGACCACGTGTGGAGCCGCAGTGACGGACAGACTTACATCATGACCAATAATCCGAATTTTAATCCGGCGGCCGTTTTCCAAGATCAAAATTGGCAGGAAATGGAGAAGGTTGATTGAAAAATTATAATCGTTTCGCTATGTTTGCTCGGAGAACGTTAAATCCCAGATTTCTTGTATGCCCCCGTTCCTCCGACAAGTTGCAGTTGATTTATTGTCCCGGTTTGGCGACGACCTGAAAGACGTGGCCGTGGTGCTGACCAACAAGCGCCCCATCGTTTTCCTGCGGAAGTACCTGGCGGATTTGGTGGGCAAACCGCTCTGGAGTCCTTCTTTTTTTACCATCCAGGAATTTTTACGGCAGTCGGCCGCTTCGCCCGAGGCCAGCCCTTTGGCCCAGTTCTTTATCTTGCACAGGGTGCACAATGCATTGCTCCGCGAAGAAGGGCGGCCGGAGGAAACGCCGGATGAATTCTACCCGTTGGCCGAAACCATCTTGAACGACTTCGAACAGCTGGACTACGACCTCGTGGCGCCCGGTGCGGTGTATGCCGAGCTGCGAGACATCGCCTTGCTCCAGCAGCGATTCCCCCACTTGTCGGCCGAGCAGCAACACTTCATGCGGCAGTTCTGGGAATCCTTTTCCGTAGGTAAGCAAACGGCAATCCAGCAGAAATTCCTCCAACTGTGGGGGCGCATGCCAACACTTTACCAACGCTTTAAGGCAGCATTGCAGGAGCAGAAGCTTACCACCACGGCCGGTAGCTACCGCAACCTGGCAGAAGGCCGTGCAGACCACCCGGATTTTATTGCGGCATATAAACGGGTAGCCTTCGTGGGGTTCAACGCCCTCAACCGCTGCGAGATAACGCTGTTTACCCAATGGCAGGAAGCCGGGAAAGCACTATTCTACTTTGACGCAGACAATTATTACCTCGACGACGACCTGCAAGAGGCCGGCCTTTTCCTCCGGAAAAATATTGGCCAGTATGGGTTGCGCAATGCGCTCGGCGAATTCCCCGATGTACTGGGTCCGAAAGCCGCTCGCATTGAGCTGGTAGCGACCTCAGGTAAGGTGGCGCAAGCCAAGCTGTTGTCGACCCTCTTGGAAAGGCGGCCGGACCACCGGGAGGCTCCCACAAGCACGGCCATCATCCTGGCCGATGAAAGCTTGTTGGTGCCAGTGTTGCACAGCCTGCCCGATGGTATCGACTTCAACGTGACAATGGGTTATCCATTAGCCCAATCCACACTATTTGGATACCTGGACGGATGGCTGGAAATCCAACAGCAGTTGGCCGCCAATGGGGAGCGTTCTGTTCACCACCTTGATGTGGAAGCCATACTGACCCATCCACTCAGCGGCATATCGGCAAAAGAGCGCGACAGGCTGCTGGGTGATATCAATGCCAATGAGTGGCTGGAGGTGCCTATCGGCGAGCTATCGTTGACATCGGGTGCTTATCCCGGATTTTTCACACCCCGCAAGGGTAACGTCGCCGTAATCCAGGGGCTGCATGCCTTGCTCGATGGCGTATTGGAACATCGGCAACATACCAAAGACCTCCGCCACATCGAGGCGGTGCTTATTCTCGCCATCAAAAAGGCACTCAACCTGTTGCAGGAAGGGCTGGACCATTATCCCGACCTGTCGATGCCTTTTCTTTGCTCACTGGTACGCAAGTCCCTCCAAGGAATATCGGCACCCATCGAGGGGGAGCCGTTGAAGGGGGTGCAGATCATGGGGCTACTGGAAAGCCGCTGCCTCGACTTTGAGGAGGTTTACCTGATCGGTGCGAATGAAGGGAAATTACCCGGCATTACCACGGCCCCCACCTTCATTCCCGATTCTATCCGGCGTGCCCATGGCCTCCCCGTACTGGAAAACCAGGATGCCCTGTCGGCCTACCTGTTTTATCGCCTGTTGCAATACCCCCGGCACGTTACCGTAGTATACAATGGTGTGGTAGACGATAGCAACAGCGGCGAAGTGAGCCGGTTTGTCCGCCAGTTGGCCTTCGAAAGCCGGTTTGAATTCCAGTATCGCCGCCAGCAGCAGCCCATCAAGACGATTGCGGCACCGCCTGCATTGAGCCTGCCCAAAACCGAAGCGGTATGGGATAAGCTGAGCAGTTACCTGGATGATACCGGACCGGATCGTCCGAAGCTGTCGGCGTCGGCGTTGACCACCTACCTGCAGTCGCCCATCTTGTTTTTCCTCAAATACGTGGCTGGTATAAAGGAGCCGCCCAGGCTGGCCGAGGAGTTTGAGATGAACCGGCTGGGTACGGTTGTACATGGTGTGATGCAGGAAGTGTATGAGCAGTTGGCGGCAGAAAACGACCCCATTACACCGCAGATCATCCGTCAGAAGATCAAGGTTCTGCCCCAGATCTGTTTGGCAGCATTGTCGAAAGAGCTGCACGGCGAAACCGGAAAGATACTGGTGCCCAACAGTATGCAGCGTATCCTTCTCCGGGTAGCCGAAGAGTATGCCGCCGTGTTCTTGCATTACGATGCCGAGCAGGTTGCCCCGCTACGCATTGTGGAACTGGAAAATGCACGTGACTATTCCACGGCATTCCCGATTACGGTACAGGGCGAGCCGCGGACGGTGGTGCTTTACGGCATTATCGACCGGGTGGACGAAGTAAACGGCAAAACCCGTATCGTGGACTATAAGACGGGGCGCGATGAGGTGAAATTCCATGGGCTCGACACCCTGTTTGCACCGGCATCGGCCAAAAGCAATAAGGCGATGATACAAACCCTGTTTTATACCTACGTGTATGAGCAGGTAACGGGCAAGCGCGGCGTAGAACCCAACCTGTATATCGCACGGAAGCTCCGCAACGAGGGACCGCTATTTTATATGGGTGGCCGTAGCGGGTATGTGGCCACCGGGGCCGAACTGGAAGACATCAAGATGAGGTTTATCGATTTCCTGCGGCAGACATTGGAAGAGCTGTTCGATCCGGATGTGCCCTTCAGGGATAATCCCGATGCCGTACGGTATCCAGGAGACCCCTACGCGGAGTTTATCGGCCAATACCAGGCCGACGACGGAACGTAACGAAAACGTGTGCGTAGATTGTGTGCCGTATTTATTGTGCGGCGTTTCATGTTTCCTACTTTAAATGCTATTTTAGCACCCCATGAGTAAACACCGTATACTTTCTTTTGGCGAGCTGATGTTGCGGCTGAGCTCGACCGGACCATCCTTTCTGGACAGGGACAGTACAGTAGCCGTTTTTCCGGCCGGGTCGGAGGCCAACGTTGTTGCGTCGCTTGCGCAATGGGGTGTGCCCTGCAGCTACCTGAGCCGGATGCCCGACAACGACCTGGCGGAGCAGGCACTATCTGTATTGAAAGGGCTCGGCGTGGATGTATCGCCGGTGCTGCTGGAAGGGGATAGGCTGGGCCTATACTTCCTGCTGTCGGCAAACGGGCTTACTAAAGGCGAAGTGGTGTATGACCGGAAATACTCGGCATTCAGCCAGATACAGCCGGGTACCATCGATTGGGGTCGGGTGCTTGAAGGCTATACGTGGTTCCATTGGAGTGCCCTCACACCGGCACTCAACGAATCGCTCGCAACGGTATGCGAAGAAGCCCTGGAAGCGGCACGTCGTAAAGGGCTGGTCGTGTCGGTTGACCTCAACTACCGCAATAAATTATGGAACTACGGTAAGCAGCCGATAGACGTGATGCCCGGGCTGCTACCCTATTGCGATGTGGTGATGGGCAACATCTGGGCAGCAAACAAGATGCTGGGAACGGCGGTGGATGAAACGCTGGACCGTGATACGCCCGCCGATACATACTTCGAGCAGGCCAAAGCATCGGCGCGCGACGTCTTCGAGCGGTTGCCGCAGTGCAAGCACCTGGCTTACACGTTCCGCTTCATGGACTCGCCTACCCACAACCTGCTGTATGGCACATACCATACGCGGAATGGTGACTTTATTTCCGAAATCCGGGAAACCAACGCAGTGGTAGACCGCATCGGAAGTGGTGATGCGTTCATGGCCGGGCTGATTTACGCCTTGGCAGCAGAAAAAGATGGACAAGGCATTGTGGATACAGCAACGGCAGCCGGATTCAAAAAGCTGTTTGTAAAAGGGGACTTCGGCAACGGGGATTTATAGGAATAGACAATAGATAATAGACAATAGCTATCAAAAATGAAAAATACACTTGACCATATATTGAAATACCCGGTATTGCCGGTCTATTATAACGATGATATCCAGACCTGCATCGAAGTGGTAAATGCCTGCTATGCGGGGGGCATCCGCGTGTTCGAATTTGTAAACCGCGGGGAACGTGCTTTGGGAAATTTTTCCCAGCTGCTGGCTTACCAACGTGAAAATTGGCCCGACCTGCTGCTGGGCATCGGTACAGTCAAAACCGCGGCGGTGGCAGCAGCTTACATCGAGACGGGCGCTGAGTTTATCGTTAGCCCTGTGGTGAAGCCGGAGATTGCTGAATTGACCCTTAAGCGTGGTATCCTTTGGGTACCGGGCTGCATGACACCTACGGAAATAAGCATCGCCGAAGATCTGGGGGCGCCGTTGGTGAAACTCTTCCCGGGCGACACGCTGGGTGCGGGGTTCCTCAAATCCATCAGGCCACTGTTCCCGGGCATGCGGTTTATGCCCACAGGTGGAGTAAACCCTACGGAAGAAAGCATCGCCGGTTGGTTTGATGCGGGCGTAAGTGCGGTAGGGCTCGGATCAAAACTGTTCGCGAAGCCCGACGGGGTTACGGGGTTCGATTGGCTCGCCGAACGCAGTAAATTGCTGATGGGCTGGGTGAACAGCTGATTATAACGAAATCCCTGTCAAAGGACGATACCTTACAATCATTTTCAAAATAAAACCCCATATTTGTTATCGAAAATTGATTTTTTAGCTATCTTCATCGCCTGTTTTGCAAGAAGCAGGGTGCCGATAGCAGGTTGACATTTTACCCATTAATGATGACAGTAGGTATTGCAGCAGATCATGCCGGTTTCGAACAGAAGGAACAGCTGATGGCTAAGTTGGCGGAAGCTGGCTATGATGTACGCGATTACGGTGCAAAAACGTATGACCCCGCAGATGATTATCCCGACATCATTGTGCCCCTGGCGCAGGCCGTGGCACGCAGGGAGGTAGCCCGTGGCATCGCCGTATGCGGCAGCGGTGTGGGCGTATCGGTAGCAGCCAATAAGATATTGGGGGTGCGTGCGGCCTTGATTACGGAGACTTATTCAGCCCGCCAGGGCGTGGAGCACGATGATATGAACCTGCTTTGCCTCGGCGGACGTGTAATCGGACCGATGTTGATCTGGGAGCTGGCAACCGCATTTTTGCAAGCGGAATACGATGGCGGTGAGCGCTTCGAACGCCGGCTGCAAAAGGTTATCGCTTTAGAAAAACAGCTCACGAAGCCGCACACCAGCCAAACGGATAACTAGTGAAAACAACGCGAATTTAAATCAGCATGAAGTCAAATAAAAAATTGTCCCCCACGATTATTGTCATCTTCGGTGGCACGGGAGACCTTACCAAAAGAAAATTAATACCCGCATTTTATAACCTGTATATCGATGGGTGGATGCCCGAGAAGTTTGCTATCATCGGTCTTGGGCGGACCAAGCTCGACGACAACAACTACCGGGAGCACCTGCATGACGGATTGGTGCAATTTTCGAGGAAAGGCAAACCGGATGAAAAGCTATGGGAGCAATTCAAAGCCACCGTCTCATACTTCGAGTCGAATATCAATGATCCGGCGGCCTATGAAGGGCTCGCTGCTAAGCTCGATGCACTTGATAAGAAATGGGGAACACGGGCCAACCGGTTGTTTTACCTCTCCATAGCACCGCAGTTCATCGAGTCGGCCACGAAGAATATCAACAAATATAAGCTTGCCAATGTGCCCGAGTCTGACCGGATTGTGGTTGAAAAGCCATTCGGTTACAATAAGGAAACGGCGGTGGCGCTCAATGAACTGCTGGGACGGACATTCCAAGAGGAGCAGATTTACCGCATTGACCATTACCTCGGTAAGGAAACCGTGCAGAATATCCTCGCGTTCCGCTTTGCCAATGCATTGTTTGAGCCACTGTGGAACCGCAATTACATTGATTACATCCAGATTACGGTGGCTGAACAGGTGGGAGTGGAAGACCGCGGCAGTTATTTCGAGAACTCCGGGGCCCTGCGCGATATGATACAGAACCACCTCCTGCAGGTGCTGTGCATGGTGGCCATGGAGCCACCCATCTCATTCCAAGCGGAAGAGATACGGAACCGCAAGGTTGATGTAATGCGGGCCATCCGGCGGCTGAAGCCGGAAGAGGTACATAAGTATGCGGTGCGGGGACAATACGGACCCGGATGGATAGCCGGTAAGAAAGTGCCGGGCTACCGCGAGGAGAATGGCGTAGACCCTAATTCGAATGTCGAAACTTATGCGGCCGTGCAATTGTTTATAGACAACTGGCGGTGGCAGGGCGTACCGTTTTACCTACGCACAGGCAAGCGTATGCAAGAGAAAACGTCGTCCATCACCATCCAATTCCGTCCGGTGCCGCACTCCACATTTTCGTCGTCGCAAGCGGGTAACCTGATGCCCAACCGGCTGACCATCAATATCCAGCCCACGATGGATATCAGGCTACGGTTTACGGCCAAGAAACAAGGCTTGGAGATGAGCCTTAACCCCGCAGAGATGGTCTTCGATTACGACAGCTGCTCTACCCAGACGCCCGAGGCGTACGAGACGCTCTTGCTCGATGCCATGCGCGGGGATACGACATTGTATATGCGGTCTGACCAAGTGGAAGAGGCGTGGGACGTGATTACGCCGATACTGGAAACGTGGGAAAGCCGTGACTCGCTCGATTTCCCCAATTATTCGGCGGGTAGCTGGGGGCCGGAAAGTGCCGAAGCGCTGATTGCACGGCAGGGGCACATCTGGGCAATGAGTTTGCATAAATAATAGGTAGAAGTAGAATATAAAGTAGCGAGAAAACAACGATATAAAAAAGGAAGAGAGCAATGTTAAAGAAATTCAACGCCTTGGCACAGCTCAACGAAGAAGCTGCACAGCTGTTTGTCCAAACCGCACAAGAAGCAATTGAGAAAAACGGACGCTTTACCGTGGCACTTACCGGTGGCTCATCGCCCGTGGAACTGTATAAGTTGCTGACGAAGGCACCTTATCGCGATGCGGTGGATTGGGCGAAGGTATTCGTGTTCTGGGGCGACGAACGGTGGGTGCCGCTTACCGATGACCTGAGCAATGCGCGGATGGCATTTGAGACATTGCTGGACCACGTGCCGGTTCCGAAAGAACAGATCTTCCCGATGTGGGCTGATAATACCTCGCCCGCAGACTTTGCACGTACTTACGAACAGCTATTGCATGAGTACGTCCCTAGTGGCCATTTTGATTTGGTGCTCTTGGGTATGGGGGCCGATGGACATACCGCATCGTGGTTTCCAAAAACAGGCGTACTACACGAGTACGATAGGTGGGTGGCGGCATATTTCCTCGATGCCCAAGATATGTACCGCATTACGCTCACCGTACCGCTGATTAACCAGGCCGCCAAGGTGGCGGTGATTGCCTATGGGGCCAACAAAGCGGAAGCGCTGTATGAGGTACTGCGCGGTGAGCGCAACATCGAGCAATATCCGGCACAGTTGATTGATACAACGAAAGAGGGACGTGTGACGTGGTTTGTGGACGACGCTGCAGCGGCAAAGATTTAAACCACCGATTAGCTTTCCTTTAGTGTCGCCAGAAATGCGACCACATCCCGTATCTCGCGTTTGGATAAAATACCTTTCATATCCAACATGCTGGATGGTGAGAACGTCTTGTTTTTGATGCTGCCATGCGGGATGACCCGGTCGGGCTCTTGCCCTTTCCGTATTTTTACACCGCGTTCATCCTCCCCTTGGAAAATACCTGAAAGCTGCTCACCATCGTTCAGTTCGAGCATGACGATACCGTAACCCGGTGCGATGCGTTTACTGGGCTCGATAATCGATTCGAGCAATTGCTCCCGCGACAGGCGGTTGGCTACCCCGTTGAGTTGGGGGCCGGCGTTGCCACCCCGGTCGTCGAGCGCGTGGCATCGCATGCATTGTGCCTGCTGGTGCTGGAAGAAGACCCGCCTCCCCCGTCTAGCATCACCACCTTGGAGGCTGCTGGCATAAGAGGCCATGAGTTCGTCGGAAGAAAAATGCTGACTTGCGGCTTCATAACGTGCTGCCAGCGGCTCGGCATGGGTACTATCGATAGCTTCACCCAGCTCCAGATATACGTCGGGGCTGAGCCGCCCGGACTCCATATCGTCGAGCAGTTTGTTGAAGAGCGTAGCTGAATGCTCAAGGGGTATTTTGCCCAATGTGATGATAGCTGCTTGTTTTTCTTCGGTGGTTTTCGTGTCGATGACATTTGCCAGCAGGTCAACCATAACCGGTTTGGGGATGGCCATGTTTTCCAATAGATCGAGTGCGGCAACCCGTACCGATTTTTCGCGGTCGGCCAAGGAAAACTTGATCGCTTCTTCCTGCTGCGGTGCTCCAAGGGCTACCAGTGCCGACAGGCATTCCACCCGCATAGCAGGGTCCTTATCGCTTTTCAAGCAGGCCAATAGCGCCGGGGCAGCTTGTAGTATGCTGAGCTTATCGATTGCCTTGGCGGTAGTTAGCCGCACGATGGGTTCCCGGTCGGTGAGGAGCTCGATATAGGCGCTTGCTGTCTGGCTTTTGAGTAACTCCGCATCGCGCGTGATGACACCACGGTAGCGCCCATCTACGCGGTCTACTACAGACGGGCTGGCCCAGGTGCTCAAAGCAGCTAGTGCTTCGGCCCGCATGGGGCCGGGCTGGCCGTCGTCTTGGGCATATTGGAGGAGCTGCTGCAGGTTGTCTTCGCTACCCACGCGCAGGTTGGCATTGATGACGCGGCGTACGAGTGCTTCGTTCGAAAATAGCGTCTTGTTAAGGAGATCCGCCAAAGCGGGCAGTGCCCCTTCGATAGACAGGTCATCGTTGATGGCCCGGGCAGCTTCGGTGACAATAAATTCGTCGTCGTCATCGAGGAAGCGTGCGATACCGGGTTCACCCATCCGGCGCAATGCAACCACCGCCGCGATACGCAGCGCACGTGAGGGACTATCGACCAATGCGAGTACAGGCTCGGCATTGCCGATGCGGGCTAATGCCAACGTGCCGGCATGCCGTAGGTAGGCATCCTTATCGTCGTTGGCTTCCAGCATGGCGATGATGGGGGCCACGGCGTCGCCGTACTGGATGCGGCCGAGTGCCTCAGCCGCAAAAAAGCGGGGACGGCTCTGTGGGTCGTTCAACAGTGGGATAAGGGCGCTGCCCGCATCTTTGTACCGGATGTCGCCAAGCCACTTGGCTGCTTGTGCCCGTATTTCAGGGTCGGAGTCCTGGAGTAGCGGAACGAGTGTGGCGGCGTATTGCTGGTTTTGCCGCGCCAGCTGGCTGGTTCCCCAGATGGCATGTACCCGTGCCAATTGGTTGTCGGTTTGTGCAAGTGCTTCTTTGAAAATTTCAAGCCCCTTTGCGCCGCGCTTGGCCAGGGCAAATTGGGCCCTCTGCCGGATACGCATGTCTTCATGGCGGAGAAGACTACCCAATTCCGTGTCGTTTTTGCGGTGGAAATCTGCCGCCAAAAGGGCTTTGACCTCCGAGCGGATGGATTGGCTAGCACCATCGGTATCATCCATTTTCCAAATACGGCCATAGTCGTGGGTGCCCCACCCGTCAATCCAGTCGGCCACATACAAGGCCCCGTCGGGGCCGAAGTCGAGTCCTGTGGCCAAGATACCCCCGAGCACTTTTTTATGCTCACCCAGCTCGAATGTGGCGCCCTTTGGGTTTAGCTTGAAACTGTGCACACCCGAGCTCGCCGGGTTGCCGACAAATTCTGCGACGAAAAATGTCTGTTTGTACCGTGGGCCCAAGGCCGTGCCGGGATTATAGACCACGCCGGCAGGACCACTTACGAAATTGCTTATGCAGGGCGTGATGTATGCCGCTTGGCCTTCGAAACGAGGGAGGTACATCTTTTCGTCCATCCATACCTTATAGCTATTGTTATCGGGATCGCTGTATTTGCCGTATTGCCAGTTGCTTCTCCAGCCGGCATCGGAGCCATTGACAATGTATACCAGGCGCTCCTTTTCACCGGGGTGGTCGCCGTCGTTGTCTTCGCTGATGATGTTGCCGTACTCGTCGAACACAAACTGGTGGGTGTTACGGAGGCCATGGGCGAAGATTTCGAAATCGCTGCCATCGGGGTTGGAACGGGCGATGACACCTGAGTTGGGGTGCTCCCATTTGGTGCCGTCGGGCCCCTCACCATTGAAGCCGATGTCGCCGATTTGCCAGTAAAGGCGGCCATCGGGGCCCATCTTTACACCAGACATGCCATGGCCACTGAAACCGATGTGCACACCATAGCCGTGAGAAATGGACGTTTTTTTATCGGGAATCCCGTCGCCATCCGTATCTGTGAGCTTCCAAAGGTCAGGGGCTAACGCAAGGTACAGGTCGTCGCCATCAGCAAAAATACCACCTGCAACGTCGGTTATTTCCTCATGGAAGTCGTCAACGATTAGTTGGGAACGGTCGGCAACACCATCGCCGGATAGGTCTTCCACGCGGTACACTTTCTCTTTCTCGATAGTGAGGTCGCGCCAGTCGTGCGAGCCATCGCCGTTGAGGTCGGCGAGCCACGTGTTGCGTGCGCTGTTCTCGGGCGACAGCTCCTTGCGCAGGAATGCCCGTCGGTCTTCGACGGTTTGGAAACTGATAGACGGTATTTCCCAAGTGCGGTGGCCCCGGATATCAAATTCGGAATTCTTCTGCCTGTCTGTTGTGGTATAAAATAACCGCCCGTGATCATCGATATCGATAGCGATAGGCGAAATGACCAGTGAGTCGATACCCCAGAGTTTCAGCGTGAGACCGCTGTCCAGTTCTGCACTTACCTGGTTTTCGATAGTGGTAGCCAATTCGGCTGTCTTGGTGGGGTTCATTTCCTTCACCGGTAAATCGGCCTTTTTTTGCTGGCAACCCAATACGAGGGAGACAGCAGCTATCGCGATGATTGTTTTGTTCATTTATGTAGTCTTTCAGTGTGTTTGGTAACCCAGGTACTGTAATCGTAAATTCAACATTTATTGGGTTAGCCGCGCTAAATATAAGAAGTATTGTGAAGTTTTATGGTTAGAAATGGTTTTATCCATACGTTTCTATGCGAATTTTCGTTAATTCGTTTGCATATTAGCAATTATGGAATCCAGACGATCATTCTTAAAAAAAGCGGCATTATTGGCCGGAGCCTCAGCAGCAGTCAATACCCTGCCTCAGTCCATCCGGCAGGCACTTGCCATTGAGGCGCCTGCGGGAAGTACTTATCTTGATGCCGAGCACGTTGTGTTTCTCATGCAGGAGAACCGGTCGTTCGATCATTGTTTTGGCAGCTTACGGGGTGTGCGTGGCTTCAACGATCCGCGTGCAATCACCTTACCGGATGGACTGCCTGTATGGGCGCAGACCAATGCGAAGGGCGAAACGTATGCACCCTTCCGGTTGGATATAAAAAACACAAAAGCCACATGGATGGGCTCCCTGCCGCACGGCTGGAAAGATATGGTATATGCACGCAATGGCGGTAAAATGGATACCTGGCTGGAGGCAAAAAAAGCGGGTAATCCCGAATACCGGACCATGCCGCTCACTATGGGCTATTATGACCGGGAGGATATTCCTTTTTATTATGCTTTTGCAGATGCCTTTACGGTGTGTGACCAGCATTTCTGTTCATCGCTTACGGGGACGAGCCCCAATCGGTCCTATTTTTGGTCGGGCACGGTACGTGAGGAACCGCGTAACGGGGAGTCGGTGGCCCATGTGGAAAACGGACAGATGGTTTATAAAGATCTTGGCTGGAAAACATATCCAGAACGGCTGCAGGAGGCCGGTATTTCGTGGCGCGTTTACCAGAATGAGTTAAGCTTACCCGTTGGGTTTGAGGGGGAGGAAGAAGACTGGTTGGCTAACTTCACAAACAATAACCTCGAATTCCATAAGCAGTACCATGTTCGGTTCCACCCGGCACATCGGCATTACATGGAACGGCTGGCGGCGCAGCTCGAGGACGAAATAGCTGTAGGCGGGGATAGCGACGAGGTGCTGGAAAAGAAAAAAGAGCAGCTTGCGCAGTTGAAAGTGGACTTGGAAAAATATACCGCAGCGAATTTTGAAGCACTGCCGGAAGTGCTGCAGGAAATCCATCGACGCGCGTTGGCTACCAATACGGAAGATCCTGATTATCACCGTTTAGAAACAATACATTACACCGATGACGAAGGCGATAAACAGGTGCAGGTGCCAAAAGGGGATATTTTCTATCAGTTCAGGAAAGATGTGGCCAGTGGTAATCTGCCCACGGTATCGTGGCTGACAGCACCGTGTAACTTTTCGGACCATCCGGGGGCTCCTTGGTACGGGGCGTGGTATGTTTCCGAGACGTTGGATATTTTGACGAAAAATCCCGAGGTGTGGAAAAAGACCATCTTTATTTTGACGTATGATGAGAACGACGGCTATTTCGACCATGTACCGCCATTCGTGCCACCGCACCCCGATGGCCGAGACGGCAGGGTTGCGAGCGGGATAGATACGGCCGATGAATATGTGACGGTAGAACAGGAACGGGTGCGTTCGGGCAACCCCAAGTCGACGTTGGAAAGCCCTATCGGCCTCGGGTTCCGTGTCCCGATGGTGGTGGCATCGCCTTGGTCTAAAGGGGGATGGGTCAATTCGGAGGTGTTCGACCTGACGTCACCGCTACAATTTTTGGAACATTTCCTCGAGAAAAAGACAGGAAAGCGGGTCATAGAAACGAATATCAGTGAGTGGCGCCGACTGGTATGTGGCGATATAACTTCGGTATTCCGGCCCGCCGCGGGTGTGGAAGTACCAGCGGTTGGGGCCTTGGGCCGCAATGCCTATGTGGAGCGTATTTTTTCGGCAAAGTCGAAAGGACTCCCCGGCAACTATACCTTGGTGGATAAAGCCGATCCGCAGTGGCCGGAACAAGAGCCGGGTACTAAACCGGCCTGTGCGCTGCCGTATAACCCGGGGGTTGCAGGTCGGATGGATAATGATAGGAAGAACTTCGTTGTGCGGTTTGAAGCGGCGGGAGATATGTCGGCAACAAAGCCGGTGGGCATACCTTTCCGTGTACATGCGCTGGTTCCCTATTTGCCGGATAGCGCCCCGGGGCGGACGTGGAATTTTGCAGTCCGTGAGGGGGAGCCGCTCAGCTACCGCTGGCCGCTGGCTGGGTTTGCAGGAGAGGCCTACCATCTGCAGGTACACGGACCCAACGGGTTTTTCCGAGAATTCAAGGGCGGGGTGGACGACCCCGGTTTGCAGGTGGAAGTGGTGGCGGACCCCAAGACGGGTGGGGTAAACGTGGTTTGTACCACTGATAGCAACCTCAATGTGCTGATACGGGATGTTTCTTACCATGGAGGCATACACCGGCGAAGTGGAACTGCCGAACCATTACGGATCGATCTAACAAGTACCGGGGGATGGTATGATATTGCTGTTGAGGTGGAGGGATATCCGGGCTTTTACCAACGTTTTGCCGGCCATGTGGAGACAGGGAAGTCCAGTATAACTGACCCGCTGATGGGGAAGGTGCGGTCTTAAGATTCGAGAACTTGTTTCAGCACCACTGCTTGATTCATGTTTTCGTCTTTTGCGCCATATAGCAATGTAACGGTTTGTGTTTTCGCAAGACCCCGCAGTCGGTCGATATCCGTTGCTTTTGATGCGAGCTCCGTCCGGTACTTTGCTGCGAACGCTTCAAACCGCTCCGGCTGGTGGTTGAACCATTTCCGTAAAGCGGGCGAAGGAGCGATATCCTTGTCCCACTCATCGAGCTTGGCCTCATCCTTCCGCTGGCCCCTCGGCCATAACCGGTCTACCAATACCCGGTAACCGTCTTCGCCGGAAGGCAACTCGTATATACGTTTTATTTTGAACCCACCCATGGTTTACCAATTAGCTGTGTGCTATAATAATGGTTTGGCTGTATTGTTCCGGTAGTATTCTATTTTGTAAAGGAACATTTCGGCCATCCGGTCGCCTTGCCATTTCGCCCGCTCAGCTTTTTCACCGACGAAGTAATAGTCTACTGTTTCCACGAATAGTTTCATCCATCGGTCGAAATGGTCTTTTTTGACAGGCAATTCGGCATGGGGTACGAATGGGCTCCCGAAATAGGTATGATCTCCCAGCAATACGGTTTGCCAGAAGCGGTACATTTTATCCAAATGTTCCGGCCATCGATCTTGGATGACGTTGTTGAAAATATCTTTCAATAGGTCGTCCGCCCGCACTTTGTCATAAAAGCTGTCTACCAACAGTTTAACATCGTCCAGATCTGTTATGTCTTTTCTCTCTTCCATTTACAACATCTTTACTATGGCAATACTAGCCTCTGCCGTCTACATCTTTTTCAAAGATACGAAAGCTTCTTATTGAAGACAAATTTGTCTTTAATAAGGGTGGTTCCAGTTTTTCGCAAAAACCTTTACCTTTGCATTTTGTTAATTACTGAGAAGCCATGTAATAGTCCACCACACTACTGTGTTGATTTTTTATTTTTTCACTTTTATTTTTTGACTACATGGCAAAACCAGAAATTTTTGACACCGCTATACAACCCGAAACCGCCGTATTGGTAGGCATTATCCTGCCGCAGGATAGTGAGGAAAAAGAGCGGGAGTACCTGGAAGAACTGGCTTTTCTTGTCGATACCGCTGGCGGTATTGTGAAGGAGGTGTTTATCCAGAAGCTGAACCATCCGGATCGGGCAACCTTTGTGGGCTCGGGCAAACTGGATGAAATCAAGGCGTATGTAGAGGCAGAGGAAATCGATATCGTGGTGTTTGACGACGAGTTATCGCCATCACAACTGCGCAACATCGAGCGGGAGCTTAAGGTGAAGATTCTCGACCGAAGCAACCTCATTCTCGATATTTTTGCGCGCCGGGCCAAGACCGCCCAGGCAAAAACACAAGTGGAACTTGCCCAGCTGCAGTATCTGCTGCCGCGGCTGACCCGTATGTGGACGCACTTGGAGCGCCAGCGGGGCGGGATTGGGATGCGGGGGCCCGGTGAGAGCCAGATCGAGAGCGACCGCCGGATGATTCTTAACAAGATTGCCTTGTTGAAAGAGCGGTTGAAAGCTATCGACAAACAGGCCGAAACACAGCGCAAAAACCGGGGACAACTGATCCGAGTGGCATTGGTAGGGTATACGAATGTGGGTAAATCGACTATTATGAACCTCATTTCGAAATCGGATGTATTTGCAGAGAATAAGCTTTTCGCCACGCTGGATACAACGGTACGCAAGGTCGTGATTGAAAACCTGCCCTTCCTGCTGTCCGATACCGTGGGTTTCATCCGTAAACTCCCGCACCACCTGGTAGAGTGTTTCAAATCAACGCTCGACGAAGTGCGGGAAGCTGATGTGCTGCTGCATGTGGTGGATATTTCCCATCCCAGCTTTGAAGACCATATCCGTGCGGTGAATGAAACGCTCAAAGAATTGGGCGCATTGGATAAGCCGGTGATTACGGTATTCAACAAGATAGATGCCTACCGTGGTCATCAAGATGAACATGACCCGGGTACCGGGGAGGAGGGGGAAGTCCGCCCCGTAACATTGGCCGAATTCAAAAAGAGCTGGATGGCAAGGCATAATAGTCCGGCAGTGTTTATCTCTGCTACGGATAAGACCAACGTGGATGAATTCCGGAAACGTCTATATGAAACGGTGGTGGATATGCATACCAAACGATATCCGTATGATAACTTGCTATATTAGGGATAAGGATTAAAGAGGTGTGCGAGGGCCAATTGTATGAATAAAAACGTAATTTTCGAAGACTGGGGTTTGGTTGACTACCAAGAGGCCTGGGACAGGCAGGAAGCGCTGTTTGCCGGGGTGTTGGCGCAGAAGACCAGGAACAGACTCGAAGGCGCCTCGTTGCCTACCACCAACTACCTTGTTTTTACCGAGCATCCGCATGTTTATACATTGGGCAAAAGTGGTAAACCCGAGAATTTATTATTGGATGAACGTGGCCTGCAGGAGCGGCAGGCCACGTTTTATAAAATAAACCGGGGCGGTGACATCACCTACCACGGGCCGGGACAGATTGTGGGGTACCCGATATTGGACCTCGACAACTTCTTTACCGACATACACCTTTATCTTCGTACGTTGGAAGAGGCGGTAATCCGCACGTTAGCCGACTACGGTATCGGGGCGGAACGATACCCGGGCTATACGGGTGTATGGCTCGATGCCGATAACGATCGGGCGCGGAAGATATGCGCGTTGGGGGTACGGGCCAGCCGGTGGGTGACTATGCATGGCTTTGCATTCAATATAAATGCAGACTTGGATTACTTCGGCAATATCGTGCCCTGCGGTATAGACGATAAAGCTGTAACTTCCATGCAACGGGAATTGGGCCAGCCGCAGGATATCGAGGCCGTGAAAACGAAGTTAAAAGGCCACATTGCCGAATTGTTCGGGATGGTGCTTATCGGTTAATCGGTTTTTTAAACCGATTTCCGATGTCGACCGGGACAGGACGGTTAACTCGATCTTCAAAACCTTCTACCGGCACCACTTGCAAAGATCGTGCTGTACGCGACTTTATATTCATTGATTTAGAGGTAGATAGCTGTGCGCTGGGGTCGATTAAACTTATCGCCTTTGCCAAGAGGGGGTCGTCCATTGACCCAATCGGTGCCCACGGGATATAAGCCCGCTCGTCAATTTCATATTGAGGGTCGAGCCCATCGGGATAATCACCAAATCCTGCTTTATTGGCCAATTTGACCACAATCGGCTGGATGCCCCATTCGATCTGGCGTGGTTTTCGTTCGTCTACGATAGTAATCGACCCTTCATTTTTGCCCACAGTCGTTTCGCCGATATGGATTACATCGGCATCCGATAGAAATGGCCGAAGGTTGTTGATGACTAGTTCGCTGGCTGATGCCGAATAGTTCGTTGCGATAATATATACTTTAGGTAAGTTGAGATTAAGCGCCTCAATAGCATTTACAACCTGGTCGGCCGACTCGACATCTTCGGGGTCATCTGAACCACCACCGAAGAGACTGTAATAGGTATAGGTGTCCGTACCGTAGTTGCTGTTATATTTGTACTGGATGAAAGGCTCACTCTTGTTGAAGTTCGCTTGTATCAATCCCGACATAATTGCAGCAATCCAAATGCCACCGCCACCATTGTACCGCAGGTCGAGTACAAGGTCGCTCACGCCTTCTGTTTTGAATTTGTTGAATGCCTCTAACAACTCATTAGGCTGGTTATTCAGGAAACGGTTGTAGAAGAGGTAACCTACTTTTTTGCCGCCCGGTGTAGTAATCACCGTGTCCAGATGTATGGCTTGCTCTTGGAAACCTTCTACGGGGGTGAGCTCAATCACATCGTCACGTACAATCTGATTGTTTTCATTGATGTGGGCCATCTGGACGGTGAACGGTTCGATACCATAATATGCAGCCAGTACACTTTGGTAATTATTTATCGTCATCGCCTGTCCGTTGATTTCGGTGATGATGTCGCCACGTTCAATGCCTGCTTGATGGGCAGGTGACCCGCTTAGCGCATAGCGAACGGAGATGATTACGTCACCATCCTGATTTATCTCTAATAATCCAATGCCCAGTCCTACCGTTGTGGCGATACCCGAGAGCTCGTCTTCTAGGTCATCTGCGAGTTCAATCCATGAAAACCGGTCGTCTTTATTCAAGATGGTTTCGAAAAAATCTTCCGGACCAAGTTCAAAGTCGAGACTCCTATCGGAAGGGATAGACGTATTCCAATAGTAGATGTCGCGCATATTTTCGACCACCCACGTATTGATTGTTGCATTTTCCGAGGTGGTCGGCGGTTCTTGTGAATCTCCCTTGATTTCCTTTTTACAGGAGGTGGCGAGGGAAAAAAACAGGAAGAGCATTAGTACGGCGCTTACCTGCCGCTGCCATTTAGAGGAGATTGTGTGCATACCTAATCGTAAATTCAATCAAACATAGCTAAAATCTCAAAAAAAACAACGACCGCAGTAATTTTGTTTTGCAGGTTTATCCCGGAATGTAGCGATAGGTCTGTGTCACTTCGATTGTAATGCGGCTTTCTTCTACGATGCGGGCAGGCTTTCGGCCAACTTCGTATACCTCGGTTGCCGCATAACGCCCGGCGATGACAATTTCGGTATCACCACGCTGTTGGTGGAACAACCGGTACGCCATGTCAGGATCATTATTATCACGCGAGAGGTGCGATAGAAATAAGTGCCGGAGTTTGGGCGATCGACGGGTCAAGAACAGTTCCAGAGCTTCGTCATTGGATAGGTGGCCGAAACCGCCACGGATGCGGTTCTTAAGGAAAAACGGGTAACGGCCCTGCATCAGCATGTCTACATCGTAATTGGCCTCCAGGAAAACCGCATCGCAGCGACCGAAGAAATCCGCGACCCGCTCGCATACCCGGCCGATATCGGTAAAAACACCAACTGTTTGCCCATCGCCTTCGATAAGGAAGCTATGGGGGTCGGCTGCATCGTGGTATTTGCGGAAAGAGGTAACGACCAGGTTACCCACCTTAACTGTTTGCATATCGGTGAGCGGATGCAGCAGACGCTCGGGTATGGCCAGTTTGCACCCCCGCCGCGTACCGTTGGTGAGGAAAACGGGAAGCTGGTATTTGTTGGCTAGAACACTTAGGCCCTTAACGTGGTCGGTGTGCTCGTGCGAAACAAAAATAGCCTTGACATGTTGTAGGGAGAGCCCTTGTTTGGCCATCCGCTTCTCTATCTGGCGGCACGATAGGCCGGCATCTACCAATACAGCTTCAGTGCCGTTGCCTACATAGTAGCAATTGCCGTTACTGCCCGAAGCGATTGAACAAACGAAAAGTGGCATCGCACAAAGTACGGTTAAAAAAGGGGGAAGTGCAACAAGAAATATCGGTTTGGTACAGTGGAGTGGGTCAGCACTCCGGTAAGCTCAACGGGATATTCACCGCCAAGCCACCATCTGCGGTTTCCTTGTATTTCACATTCATGTCCTGGGCCGTTTCCCACATGGTTTTTATTACGGCATCGAGGCTGACCTTGGCTTTATCCGGATTTGACTGGAGTGCTAGCTGTGCTGCCGTAATGGCCTTGATGGCTCCCATGGTATTGCGCTCAATGCATGGCACCTGCACAAGGCCGCCTATCGGGTCGCAGGTGAGGCCAAGATGGTGTTCCATGGCTATTTCGGCGGCCATCAATACCTGCCTTTGCGACCCGCCGAGGCTTTCGGTGAGGGCGCCCGCAGCCATGGCCGAGGAAACGCCGATTTCGGCTTGGCACCCGCCCATCGCAGCCGAAATCGTCGCCCCCTTTTTGAATATGCTTCCTATCTCCGAAGCGGTGGCGATAAAACGGATGATCTTTTCTTCCTGAAGGCCATCATGGAACACGATATAATATTGCAATACCGCGGGTATGACCCCGGCAGCACCGTTTGTAGGGGCGGTGACCACACGACCGAAAGATGCGTTCTCCTCATTGACAGCCAAGGCAAAGCAACTTACCCAGTCCAGTGTGTATTGAAAATGGTCTCCACCCGCGCGGATTGCCGCAACCCAGCTGTGGTAGTCGGTATAGTGGCGGTCTGCTATGAGTTTCTTGTTGAGCTTGTAGGCCCTCCGGGCTACCTGCAAGCCGCCGGGGAGCATACCCATGGTGTGGCACCCACGGTACATGCAGTCGCGCATGGTGGCAAATATAGCACGGATACCGGCGATGGTTGCTTCTTCGGCACGCCAAGCTTGTTCGTTCTCCAATACCAGCTCCGATACTTTCAGCCCGGTGTTCATGCACCAAACCAGCAGGTCGTTGGCAGTTCGCACCGGGAACGGCAGGTCGCGGTGCCCGTGTCCCCCGCCATCGTCGCCCTCTTGCACCACAAAGCCTCCACCGATGGAGTAGTAAGTCTCACTGATGGCCCTACCATCGGAAAGCAACGCCTGGAACGTGACGGCATTCGGATGGTAGGGGAGGCTCTCTGTGTAGAGAAACAATAAGTCGTCTGCGTAATGGAAAGGGATATGATGTATGCCGCCCAAGGGCATGTGTTGCTGCTGCTTGATGCGGCTCACCCGCTGGGGTACCTCATCGATGGCGATGGTTACTGGATCAGCACCACTTAACCCTAGTAATACGGCGACATCGGTGCCGTGGCCGATGCCGGTTTTGGCCAGCGAGCCATAGAGTAGGATTTTAACCGATTCTGTTTTATCGAGCAGCCCGCCGGTAATGAGCCGTTCGGTAAAGCGTTGGGCCGCCCGCCAAGGGCCAAGGGTATGTGAGCTGGAGGGGCCGATACCAATCTTAAACATGTCGAAAATCGAAATCTGCTCATCGATCATCATAATTTGGATTAAAGATGCCGCAGCAAAGATACCGCTTTATTTGTGCTTTGGCAGTGGAGAGGCTGAAACATTTATTTTTATATTTGCCGCGGGCAATCACAATCTGAGATGAGTTATATCCGCGTGCTGTTCGGTTTTTCTACGTTTTTCCTCTTGTTAATGGTGGGTGCCGTAGGGTATTGCGGGCCGGGTGTGCCTAATGATGACCTCCCCAAGCGGGAATTCCGGGGGGCGTGGATTGCTACGGTGGTCAACATCGACTGGCCTTCGGCAAACAACCTGAGTACCGCAGAGCAGAAGCAAGAGCTCATCCGGCATCTCGATAACCATCAGCGTGCCGGCATCAATGCCATTCTCTTGCAGATACGGCCATCGGCCGACGCGTTCTATGCCAAAAGCTCCGAACCATGGAGCCGTTTCCTGACCGGGAAGCCGGGGCAGGCTCCCGTACCGTTTTACGATCCACTGGAATTCGCGATCAACGAGGCACATAAGCGTGGAATGGAACTACATGCTTGGATAAACCCTTACCGGGCTACGTTTGACTTGGTGACCGCCAATACCACAAGCGACCACATCACGCGGGTCAAACCCAGCTGGTTTTTTACCTATGGCGGGAAGAAGCTTTTTAATCCGGGTATTCCCGAAGTAAGGCGATACATCGTAGGCGTGGTGATGAACGTGGTGCGGAATTACGATATCGATGGTATACACTTCGACGATTATTTTTATCCGTACCCTGTGGGCGGGAAGCCTATTCCAGACACTGAAACATTCAAGCAATACCCAAATGGGTTTAAGAATATCGCCGATTGGCGGCGGAACAATGTGGACCTGCTCATCCAGATGATCTCGGATAGCGTGCACCATGAAAAAAAATACATGAAATTCGGGGTGAGCCCTTTTGGTATCTGGGACAACAAGAAGGACCACCCCGACGGTTCGGCCTCATCCGGCCTTAGTGGCTACCGGCAGCTTTATGCCGATGCTTTGAAATGGCTGAAAGAAGGGTGGGTTGATTATATCAACCCACAGATATATTTCCCGTTTGGCCACCCGGCAGCGCCGTACGAGGTATTGGCTGATTGGTGGGCCAAGCATACCTATGGGCGCCATTTATACATTGGACACGCTGCCTACCGGGCCACAGAAAACGGTGCCGGGTGGCGCGACCGGAGCCAGATCCCCAAACAGGTGCGTTATGCAAGGAAACACGCCGGTGCACGGGGGAGTATTTACTACAGTGCCAAGCACATCACCGATAATCTTGTGGGGCTCCGCGATTCACTTCAATATGACCTTTACAGGTATAAATCGCTCCCGCCAACGATGCCCTGGCTAGACAGTATTGCGCCCGAACCGCCGTTCGGCCTTTTGGCACAGGTTGCAGAAAATGGGACTTCCGTAATCCTGCAGTGGCAGCCGGGCCTGCCATCTGCCGACGGGGAAGAGCCTTATGGTTATGTGGTGTACCGATTTAACGAAGGCGAGCCGCTGGATGTGGAGAATCCTCAGAATATCTTGTATATCACGTACGACTCCACACAGATGCAGTATACTGATAACATGACGCGGAAAAACGGGCACTACCGCTATGTGGTTACGGCGATAGACCGCCTAAAAAATGAAAGTTTGCCTTCCAATGCGAGGGAGCTGTATATTGAGTAGCGGTGTTACCTACCGTCTCCATACCTGAAAAACGCGTTGACCGTGACGGGTAGCCTTCCCGTTGGGATTAGCCTTTTCAGGATGACCTTCGCCGCAGCACGCTGCATGATGTCTTCATTTTGATAACAAACCAGGATGGACTTAGCCCGTTCGATTCCGGGAAGCCCGGCCAGGCCATACGGATTGGCGAAGACGCAGAAAATCGCATTATGGTACGCAAGCTCATTGATGAACAGCCGCACCGTGCCGTTATAATTGTAGGTGCTGCGGGGGCGGGCACGGTTGTCGTGGAGGGCAACGATGATCTGGCTGTAACGGCGTAGCTCCGTTGCCATCGCTGCTACATCATCGGCCGTGGCATTTGCCGATAGCACATAATGCATGTGGTTGTCAAAACGCCACTCCAGCATATGCTGGAATTCCGACAGCTCAGATGTCCCTATACTGATAATGGCGGTGCGGCGGTTGTAGTCGATGGCCCTGATCAGGCTGTCGCTTTGGAGCAGGGTAACCGACGCATCGGCCAACCGTTGATTAAGTGTTTCGGTCTGCCGGCGATTGAGATCATGGTATAGATTGGTGAGTTGTACGGGTTGGAGATCGTTTAATCCGAGCCAGTACTTTGCCGCCAATACTTTCTTCACGCGTGAATCGATGTCGTCTTGCGATAGCCGCCCCTGCTTGATGGCCTGTAGCACCATATCGATTGCGCGGCCACTGTTTTGGGAGAGTTCAAGCAGGTCGTTGCCAGCGATGATAGCCCGCACATCGGCTTCGCCGTTGCGGAAGTGCTTCACCACCCCGTTCATGTCCATGGCATCAGTAAACGTAAGCCCTTTGAAACCCAACCTTTCTTTGAGGATGTCGGTAACGATGTGTTTAGAAAGTGAAGAGGGGAGGTTGGGGGTATTGTCGAGGTTGGGAATATTCATGTGCGCAACCATCACGCCCGAGGCGCCCGCATTGATTAGCTCGCGGAAAGGGTACATTTCCAGCGAATCCAAATGGCCGGCCGTGAAGTTGAGCTGGGGGAGGTCGTAATGCGAGTCGACATCGGTATCGCCGTGTCCTGGAAAATGTTTCAGCGACGTCACGATGCCGCCATCCATCATGCCCCTCATATAGGCCAAGCCCTTGCTGGTCACGTTGTATTTGTTTTCACCAAACGACCGGTAATTGATAACCGGATTGCGGGGGTTGTTATTGATGTCTACGACGGGAGCGAAGTTTACATTCATACCCAAGCGCCTGAAATCACGGGCTACCTCAAGGCCCATCTGGTAAATCAGTGCCTCGTTTTGTACGGCACCCAATGCCATCTGGTAAGGGAATGATACCGTTGAATCCGCTAGCCGCATACCCAGCCCCCATTCGCCATCGAATGCCACGAGTAAAGGCACTTTGGCGAGTTGCTGATAGCGGTTGATGACGTGGGCGTGGCGAACCGGACCACCCTGGAAGAGTACGATACCGCCAAGTTGCTCGCGCTGTATGACACCGGCAACGGAGTCGATATAGCGTTGGCCCAGGTTGCTATGGGCACGGACCATGAAAAGCTGGGCCACCTTGTCGCGGTCTGACAACGTGTTGAAGACGGAGTCAACCCAGCGGTGCTCGCTGTTGATAAACGGGATAAACGCATCGCGTTGTTGAGCCAACACTCCGGCACAAAACGAAATGATCCAAAAGAATACGGAAACAGTCTTTTTCAGCATAATAGCTTAGCTTACAATAACAGTACCAGTGGCACAGTATCCGAATTGCGTCCAATATTAAGCATATTTTTTGCATGTTTATGCATGTTGGCGGCTATATTTGCGTTTTCTTGCGCCATTAGGGTTGAAGGCCGTATTTTCCTTCCAGAATTCTCCCTAATTCTGCCGAATCATTTAACTCGCCATTGGCTTCTTTTTTCCATAGTATTTCAATGATCAGCAATAGGAGTTGGGTTTCCGATTCCGGGTCTTCGTACCCCAATTCGGTAAACGCGCGCCTGATGGCTGGGTACACCGGCTTGATGAACAGCTCATGCTGTTGTTTTGAAAAACCATGGTGGGATAGCCGCTCCTGCATCTTCCAGAATACCGGGTCTTCATTGACCAACTCCTTGGGGAGGTTGATCATACTCCGGAGGAAGCTTTTGGCATCCCGGTATATCATCATGCCGCGGTGGTGTTGCAATACCCGTCTATACCCGGATTTTATGAGGTGTGACAGCAGGTTGTCTTTATTTCCGAAATGCTTAAAGATGAGTGCTTCGGACACACCGGCCCGCTGGGCGATGATTTTGGTCGATGTATCGATGTAGCCATTTTCAGCAAACAGCAAGAGAGCCTCCCGCATTATTCTTTCCTTTCTACTCTCCGCCTTCTGTCTCATCATAGTCTATAAAAATAATATGCAAACTTAGGCAAATTCCGGCGTAAATATAAGCAATAGCGGCTTTTTGGTTAGCGCCGCCCACGCTTCGCAACAAGATGTGCAGTGGTCCGTAATGTAATAATGTCTTTACACTTAAACGACTGCGCTTTTATTCTATCATACCTGAATTGAGACACTAACTCAGTTACTAAAACATGCGACATATTTATAAGCCGTTCCTACTATCGGTTTGCTTTTTGATTACTGTATCCATTTTTGCTCAGGAGCCCATAAAGGGTAGAGTAATAGACAGCATAGCCAATACAGGGCTGCAGGGTGCGAACATACGGCTACTTACTATCAAGGACTCATTGGTAGACCAACGCAGCACGTCGGACAGCGGGAAGTTCCAGCTGAAACAGGTGCCTGCCGGCCAGTACCGGCTTCAGGTCAACTACCTGGGATACCACACCGCAGTAATCCGTATCGATTTATCGGCAGCATCAGACCCGGGGCAGTTTACGATAAGACTACTCCCCGAATACCGTACCCTAGACGAAGTGGCTGTCATTGCAGCATCGCCCGTGGCCGTGTTGAAGGGCGATACCACGGAGTTTGATGCAGCAGCATTCAGCACCGAGCCGTATGCGGATGCCGACGCATTGGTGATGCAGATCCCGGGCGTGGAAATAGACGAAGAGGGGAATGTGAAAGCACAGGGTGAGGATGTGCAACGTATCATCGTGGATGGGAAGGAGTTTTTCAGTACAGACCCGCGCATCGCATTGAAAACGCTCCCTGCCGATATCATTGATAAAATACAGCTTATTGATGAACAGAGTGAACAGGCTCAGTTCTCAGGGTTTGACGATGGGCAGCGTCGGAAAGTAATTAATATCGTGACCCGCCCAGACCGTCGTAAGGGTTACTTTGGAAGGGTAGCGACGGGCTATGGCGCTGCTAATCGCTATAATGCGGGCGGTAACCTGAATAGTTTCGATGGTAATCGGCGTATTACGGTTTTTGCTGTGTCTAACAACGTCAACCAGTCTGATTTTTCAATGGCAGGTATCGCGGGAGGCGAGGAGCAAGGGCGTAATAACCGTGGGCAGCGGAGCCGCGGAAACTCTGTGGGGAATCGGGGCCTCAGCAATACCCATAGCGTGTCTACCAATTTCAATGATGAGTGGCTGGATGAACGCTTAGCTATCAATGCGAACTATGCGTTCAATTCCACAGGCAATGAAACCAATAGCCTCACGAACCGCGAATACCTTATCGGGGCGAATGCCAATCAATTCAACACCCAGCTCCAGGAGTCCGGGAGTGTAAACTATAGCCACCGGGCAAATGTCCGGATGCAGTTCGACATCGATTCAAACCAGCGTATCGACTTCAGGCCCAACTTTTCTTTTCAGCAGCACAACCGGAACACATTCTCCAACAACCATACTACGCTGGGGAACGATGATCCCGTAAATGCTTCGGTGCGGAACAATGACAACGAAAACTCTAATTTCAATTTCAATGGAAGCTTAGACTACCGCCTCCGGTTGGGGAAAAGAGGACGTACCGTTTCCCTTAGTGCCAATGGGTCTGCCAATAGTAATAACGGGTTAGCCCTTACCCATTCACTCAATGAGTTTTTCGAAGACCAGCTGGTGAACCGGGTCGATACGGTAAGCAACCGCAGTTACACCGATGGTTATGGTAACGGTATTACGGGTAGGTTGGCCTATACTGAGCCCCTGTGGCAACATAGCCGCGTGCAAGCCAATTACAGTGTGCGTAATACCGCAAGCTATTCCAATAGGGAAACATTCGATTTCCTTGCAGAAACGGGCCAGCTGGGCGAGCTCAATCGCCGGCTGTCTAATGAGTTCCGGAACGATTATACCTACCAAAGCGGCGGTCTCTCTTTCCAAGTAGCGAAGCGCGACTCCTTCCGGGTCGAGGTGGGAATGGATTTCCAGGATGCACGTATCCGCAACAACCGCACCTTTCCCGACGCGGTGAAAACAGGAAGCCATTTTACCAGTTACCTGCCCAATGCCACGTTATCCTACAATTTCTCACGTGATAAGAAAATCGATATCAACTATCGGGCAGCGACAAATGCGCCGTCCATCAACCAACTGCAGGATGTGATTAACAACCAGAACCCATTGAATATACGCACCGGAAACACCGATTTGAAGCAGGAGTATGGCCACCGGTTCGGGTTGCGGTATAATAGTGTGCAGCGTGAGTCGGGGCGTAATTTCTCTGCCAGCGTGAATGCCGATTTTACAAACAACCGGATTGTTAATTCCACGTTCATCGCTGCGGCCGACACATTGATTGCGCCGGATATACTGCTTGGCGCGGGCGGGCAATTCACCCGGCCCGAGAACATCAGTGGCTACTATAGTGTCCGTGGTGATGCGACATACGGGGCACCGATAAAGCCGTTGAAGGTCAATATTAACCTGCGTACTGCTGTTTACCATAACCATGATATCGGCCTGACCAACCAAAAGGAGACCTTCTCCAATTCGTATGGTATTAGTCAGCGGGTGGGGGTGAACAGCCGCTTCGGGCCCCACTTGGTGGTGGGACTGAGTTACGCGGGGAACTATAGTGTGGTGCGCAATAATACCAATGGCGAGTTAAGTTATAATGCATATAATCAGATCATACGTAATGACCTAGCGTATACTTTTTGGAAAGGTATCCGTGTCGCATCGTCGCTATATTACAATTATAACCAAGGGCTCGCCGATGGATATAATCAACAGTTTATCCTATGGAATGCATCGATTGGTAAAAAACTCATGCAACGGCAGGAAGCCGAAATCGCTCTGTCTGCTTTCGATTTGCTCAACCGCAATACGAATGTAAGTCGTAGTATAAGTGAGCGGTATATCCAAGATTCCCAGAATAACGCGCTCCAACGCTATTTCCTGCTGAGTTTTACCTACAACCTGCGTAACTTCGGCGGCCGTGGCGCCGGGAGTGGTGCGGGTGGCCCTAGAGACGGTGGCCGGCGATTCGGCAATTAAGCGGTGACCAATTGACCGCCTTGACGAGCGAATACGGCTCGCTTCTCATTATATGACGGTACATCGATTGCCCGAACGGCGTCTTCTAGAATGTGGGTTTCGAACCCCAGTTGCAGGGCGTCCATAGCGGTGAAGTAAACGCAGTAATCGGCGGCGAGGCCGCATACAGAGACGGCGGTTACACCGCGGTCTTGCAGATAGCCGGCCAAGCCTGTCTTTTTACGCTTCCCGTTATCAAAGAAACCGCTGTAGCTGTCTATGGCAGGGTCGGTGCCCTTGCGGAAAATGGCTTCGATACGGCGAGTTTCCAATCGGTCGCTCAGTCGCGCACCGCCGCTAGCCTGTATACAATGATCTGGCCATAAAACCTGTTCGAGCCCATGAAGGTCAATGGTTTGGAACGGCTTATGCCCCGGATGGGCAGACGCGAAGCTCTGGTGACCAGCCGGGTGCCAGTCCTGGGTGGCTACTACCAAGTCGTAATCAGTCTGAATACGGTTTATGACGGGGATCACGGCATCGCCATCGGCTACCGCCAACGCACCGCCCGGCAGGAAATCATATTGGATATCAACAATGATCAGCGCATGCATGATTTATTCCTCATGATGAGGCAACAGACTTATCCCTTATAATAGCCCCTTCTCCAATAACTTCTCTGCAATCTGTACCGTGTTTGTTGCCGCACCTTTGCGCAGGTTGTCTGCCACCACCCAAAGGTTGAGGGTTTTGGGCTGGCTCTCGTCCCGCCGGATGCGGCCAACGAATACTTCGTCTTTGCCGTGTGCGTCTTTGGGCATCGGGTATTCTTGATTGGCCGGGTTATCTACTACTACAACACCCGGCTGTTTAGCCAACAACGCGCGTACCTCATCCAAATCGAATTCATTGGCGAACTCAATATTGATAGATTCCGAATGGCCACCCATAACCGGAATACGCACGGTAGTCGCGGTAATCCGGATTGTGTCGTCGCCGATGATCTTATTGGTCTCCTTGATCATCTTCATCTCTTCTTTCGTATATCCATTGTCTTGGAATACATCGATCTGGGGGATGACATTCAAATCGATTTGATAGGGGTATGCTTTCTCTCCAGTTATGCCGGCGCGCTCGTCATTAAGCTGCTGCACGGCTTTCACTCCCGTCCCTGTTACTGATTGGTAGGTCGAAACGACTACCCGTTTGATGCCGTACCGTTCATGCAAAGGATTCAGTACTACCACCATCTGTATCGTTGAACAGTTGGGATTCGCAATGATCTTATCCTCCGCGGTCAGCACCGCCCCATTTACTTCGGGTACGACAAGTTTTTTGGTCGGGTCCATCCGCCATGCCGACGAGTTGTCGATTACGGTGATACCGGCCTCGGCGAATCTCGGGGCATAGGTCAATGAAGTGCCGCCGCCGGCCGAAAAGAGTGCCACATCGGGCTTGAGGGCAATGGCTTCGTCGGGCGTGACCACCTTATACTGCTTTCCCTTGAATTGGATTTCCTTGCCTTTGCTACGTTCAGATGCAACGGGGATCAATTCTGTTACGGGAAAATTGCGCGCTGCTAACACGGTTAACATTTCCGAACCAACGAGTCCGGTTGCGCCGACTACTGCCACTTTCATTTTTTTGTGTTGTTGATTTTGTAAATTAATTTTTGCTGTTTAACTTTAAACGTTCTTGAAGATGCCAAACATACGAAATTTGGTGTAATTTGAATGTAAGGAATTTCAAAAACCTGATGTCCGAAACAGCTGTTTATCAGCTTGGAGCCTATGAAATGTTATTTATTCCTCTTGGCGCTTATCACGACGCTCTTCCCTGCCTATGTATGGAGCAGCGGTACGGCCAGCCTCCCGCATGTTACTAGTCCGTGGGACGGAGAGGGATTGGTGCCCGATGATACAGCAGGGGTGATATTTTATGATGATTTCGGGGATGGTTCGTTGACCCGGTGGCAGGGGGGTACGGTATCGTTTAAAGTAGCCGACGGTTTGGTAGGTCTGGCGGAGGGTGCGCAATCTCCGGCATCGATTGCTGTTCCATCCGCCCATGTGCGCAATACCCTGTGGGAAATAGCGGTGATGGCACCAGGCTCGTTTTCTGCGTCCAATTACATACGGCTATACCTCGCTGCGACCACCGCTTCGCTCCACGAGCAGCAATGGGGGTACCACCTGCAAATCGATGGAGACGAAACAAACCATGTCTATAGACTGTGGCGGCAAAACGGCCTCACGCGCGTGGTCATTTTTGAAAGCAACCAGATACCTAATCCAGACGGTTTATTCCGTGTGCGTATTCGGGTTACGTGTAACCACAGAGGCGAATGGCAGGTGTATGTGGACGATGTTGGCGATGGGGAATTCGGGTTGCTAGCGGGACAATCAAACAAGACGATGATAAAAGACGATACTTACGGTACCAGCCGTTATAGCGGTTATCTCGTTAGCTTTTCGCAACAGCGGCGTTCCGACTTCAAGATCGACTATTTCCTTATCAAACAGCTCGACCGCTCGGTCCCGCCCGATACGCTCGGTATGCCTAGGGCCGGCGACATACTCATCAACGAGCTGCTGTCTAACCCTAAGCCCGATGGGGTAGACTTTTTAGAAATTTTCAATTACTCAAGCAAAACTATCGACCTTTCGGAAGTGAGTGTTGCGCGGGTGAATACCAATGGTACCGTAGGTTCGCCACAGCCAATTGCCCATGCGCCGACGTTTATTTATCCGAATGAATACAAAGTACTCACCCGTCAGCCCGCCGTTATAAAACAACATTATCCTAACGCGATATCGGCGGCATTTATCGAGATGGTTGCCCTGCCGGACTTCAACAACGAAACGGGAGGTGTGGTAATTCACGGCCCACAAGGTGCAATTGACAGCCTTTTTTATACTCCAGCGATGCAGTCACCGTTTTTAATCAGCAACCGGGGGGTATCGTTGGAGCGGCAGCATGTCTCCTTGCCGACCAACGAACCGGGGAATTTCCGCTCGGCAGCGGTAGCGGCAGGCGGTGCCACACCAGGGTATCGAAATTCACAATCAGTAGATGGCCCGGCCGAAGAGCAAATCTTTTTGACTTCCAAAACCTTTTCGCCGGATGGCGATGGATTTGAAGACCGGCTGGAAATTAATTACCGGTTACCAGAAAGTGGATTTATGGCCAATATAGATATCTACAATGATCAAGGCGTGCTTGTTAAACGATTGGTGCGTAATGAAAGTGTCGCTACCCAGGGAACCATTTATTGGGATGGCGTATCTGATGCGAATATCCGTCTTCCCGTAGGCGTGTATATAGCGGTAATCGAAGTTTACAGCGCTCAGGGTGTACGAAAAATATATCGTAGAAGCGTCGTATTGGCGGCTAGGCTGTGATGGCGATTGAAATTTTGCTAAGTTTGCATTCGATGGACGAACGGGTAATTATCACCGGTGCCAATGGCCAAATCGATACGGAGTTAGCCGTCCCATTGGGGGTATCTTACCACCCCCAATGGACTATTCGATTCGACCTACCTGCTATCAACGAGAAGATGGTTGCAACTCTTAAAAATAAACACATATAAATAAACGATGGGAAGAGCTTTTGAATTCCGGAAAGAAAGAAAATTTAAACGCTGGGCCAAGATGGCTGTGCAGTTTACCCGACTGGGTAAGGAAATAGCCATAGCCGTTAAGGAAGGAGGCCCGAACCCCGATGGAAACTCCCGTTTGCGTACCGCAATCCAGAATGCAAAGGCCGTAAATATGCCGAAAGACCGTATCGATGCGGCCATCAAAAGGGCATCAGACAAAGACGCTAAAGGATACGAGGAGCATGTGTATGAAGGGTATGGTCCACATGGCGTACCCATTCTCATTGAGACGGCTACTGATAACACAAACCGTACGGTCGCCAATATCCGCAGTTATTTCAGTAAGGCAGGGGGAACCTTGGGAAAAACAGGATCGCTAGATTTCATCTTCCAGCGCAAATCTATCTTCCGATTTACCGTAGCAGACGATGTAGACCTTGAGGAACTTGAGCTGGAGCTTATCGACGGCGGGCTCGAAGAGCTTTACGTAGAGGCGGACGAAGAGGGGAATGATGTTGTGGTGGCACAGACCTCATTTGAGGATTTCGGTAACATGCAGCGCCTACTGGAAGAACAGGGCGTGGAGGTAAAAAGCGCCAAGCTGGAGCGGATTGCGCTGTCGCATACGGAAGTGTCTGAAGATGACGCGGCAGACGTATTGAAGCTCGTTGACAAAATCGAGGAAGACGACGACGTCCAAGCAGTATATCATAACATGAACTAATGACATTCGAAGAATTTTTCACGAAGAAGAGGATTGACCTGGTATTGCTGCAGCGTGCCAACCCCATTCTTTATGAAGAGTTTCGCCTCCATTACGCCCAAATGGGTGAAAAAAGTTTTGACCATACGAAGAAGTACTGGTTCAACCGGCTCCGCAAGGATTTCAGGCTCGAAGTGGCAGACATCCCAAAAGCTAAGCCGGTGGCTACCGGCTCAGCGGCTGCCCCGGAGCCCGCGGCTTCCGTGGCAACAGCCAGGCCTGCGGGATTCAGGCCCCGTTTCAAACCTGCCGCTGCAAAAGCTGCTGAAAGTACGCCGGACAGTACACCTGAGGCACTACCCCCACAAGAGGAAACCGTAGCGATTAAACCGCCGGCACCAAACGCGAAGCCCACTGGTTTCAAACCGCGTTTTAAGCCGGGGGTTACAGCGGGTACGAAGCCAAGTACGGACCCGTCGCCCGACGTACCAGAAGCAGTCGGTAAACAGGAAACGGAGGTAGCGCCTTCAGACAAATCGGCTACACCAGCAGCAAAACCGGTTGGGTTTAAACCCCGATTTAAGGCGGAGGGTACGCCGGTAGGGGAGCCGGGCAAGGCGCCTAGCAGCGATGGGGGGTCCGAAGCGGAGCAGCCCGAGTCAACGAGCGGCCAGCCCGCCGCACCGGTATTTAAACCGGTGGGCTTCAAACCCCGTTTCAAGGCAGGCAAGACGACCAACAGAAAGGATGATGCTACTTAAAAACGCGGTCTTCCTTTTCAAATTCGCGTTGAATCCCGGCCAGTAATTCTTTTTTCCCGATAGCTTGGTTTTCTTTGGAGAAGGCTTTAAGCGAGGCATAATGAATTACCTGTACGATAGCGGAGCCACTTAACTCATATTTCTCGGCAATTTCTCTGAGCTGTATGTCATCCTCCACTTGGTCATTATTGGCGAGGGTATTTTGCCACAGTTGGTATCGTTCAGCCACACCGGGTGTCGGAAAGTGAACAACGGCATTGAACCGCCTCATGAAAGCTTTATCGATGTTGTTTTTGAAGTTCGAGGCGAGGATGACCAACCCCGGAAAATCCTCCACACGTTGCAACAAATAGGCTACTTCTTGGTTGGCGTAACGATCGTGCGAACTTTGTATCGCAGACCGCTTACCGAATAACGCATCCGCCTCATCAAAAAACAAAATCCAATCGCGGTGTTCCGCACGGTTAAAGATTTTTTCGAGGTTCTTTTCGGTTTCACCGATGTACTTTGAAACGACCTGGGAGAGGTCGATCCGAAAAATATCACGTTCGAATTCCTTGGCCAGCAGGGTGGCGGTAAGTGTTTTCCCAGTGCCGGGCGGACCATAAAAAAGCACGCGGTAACCAGGTTTTATTATCCGCTTCATGTTCCATTTATTAACCAGTGAGGCGTTGTGCTGGAGCCATGCTTTGATATCGCCCAGTTGCTCGCGTGTTTTGTCTGCAATCACCAAGTCGTTCCACTCCAGCAGTGTGCCGACGGGTTTTGCAGGGAAGTCGGCACCGAATACGGGCAATTGCTCTTTGCCGAGCAGTAATTTGGATTGCCACTCGGCAGTAACGATGAGTTGCCCGCTCATGGGTGGCTCCCCGTCCTTGACCGGTGCGAGGGATATTATGCCCTCCTTGACCAATTGGCTATCGCCCATGAGCAATCGCTGTATTTCAAGGCGTGCCCCCACATCGCTCCCGGCGATGATGAATAAGGCGGTTTCACCCGTCGGTATGAATCCGCGGTGGTTGCCTACATTTTTTACACCTCCCATTTCGATAATATCACCGCCATTGGGCAGAAACTCTTGGATAATACGGTCGTAAAAGGCCGGCTGGAGATAAGGAGCCAAGCATAACAGGAGTATTTTTTTCTCGGTTTCGGTGGCCTGAGCCAGACTCTGGGGCCATTGTAACTCACTGGACATTGGCCAGTGCGGTCGTTCGTTAGGCTCCGGGTCGCTGGGGGCAAAGTACTCGCGGAGCCTATGTGAAACAAACTGCTCAGCCTGCGTAAGCAAGATAGCCAGTGGGTATAGTTGGGATGTTCCTCCGTTCATGATAATTGCTAAGCCAAGTGAGAAGCCGTGTCAGGTGCGGGGTAATCACCAATGGGGTATACCATCGTATGTGAAGCACGCCAGTTGCAACCGGTGAAATAGTACATTGCTGTGGTAAAGGGTGTATAGTCACGTGCTGAAACAATCCACCCAGCACCCATGACATCGCCCCGCTCGCCGACCGTGTCGCCATATTGGTCGCCCGCCGGGCAGACACCGGTAGTGGGATCGCACTCGATATGTGGTATCCCCAACATATGGCCAAATTCGTGCTCCGATGCCCGCTGTTCGAAATGTTGCCCTAAATCGGTACGTGTGCGCACATCATTATCGAAGGCATCCAGGCTTGCCGTCCTGGCCCGTGAGTTGGCGCTGCTTGTCCCCGGGCTAGCACCTACTTCTACAGTATAATGCTGTCCGCTCGTAACGGCTTCGACATTCACGCGTGCGAAGAAAGTATCGTGGGCATTCAGGCAAATACCCTCGGGAACCAAATAAAATCGGTAACTCCACCGATTCTGTACATGACTTATAAAATTGGTAATCCAGTCTTGTTGGTCTTGGGCGGAGGCCCACGCACCTGTAAAATCAAACTTAATACGCATCTGCAGCGTTAGGGTATTGATGGCTCGATTCAATTCGGCATCGTATAAGCCAAACCGGTTGCGCATACCTAGTCCAAACCTTCGCTCGATCTGGGGGTTGGCGACCTGCCGTTGCACAGTATCGCTAGCACCTCCTTGCTGCACTACGTGTGTCAGTTCATGTGCTATTAACCGTCTGCCGCTTTCGGAGGCCGGCTGGTACTGTCCTCGATTAAACACGATATCCCTGCCGGTTGTGTACGCCAGCGCATTGATGTGCTGGGCCGATTGATTGGCATAAGTATCCGTGTGGATACGCACATCCGAAAAATCTCGATTGAAACGGGGTTCAAAAAAATTGCGTTCATCTGCCGATAGTGGCTTGCCCTTTCCTCTTAAACTCGTAACATAACGCTCAAAGTCAGCGCTTGTCTGTGACGCAACTGTGTTATTCGCTTTGCGTTGTATCCGTTTTTCTTCTTCCTCGCAGTGCTTGCATTTACGTTGCAATGTTGCCCGCATCACATGGTCCGCCATAGTGTCGGCTTCGTGCTCATACCGGTCGTCCGCAGGGTTGATTGCAAGTTTTGGTTGGAAAAACACTCCTTTGCTGGTCTGGGAGCTTATGATAGTTTTTTGATCGACCTTGTTGGCCGTCATGCGTGTCTCGATATTCATTGTTTATCGTTTTTGTTGATTAATGAATCAGACTTCTTTACATAGTGGTGTAGGCGCACGTTATTTGCGGCCTTATTAAGCAACTGGTCTTTGGATATACGCAGGATTTCCAAATTGTCGGCTGTGGGGGCCTGTTCCGCCTGTTGCAATTTGCGCTCGATGTCTTGGGTTATGAAAATAGTGGCTTTTAGTTTATCGGCCCCTAAAATTACCTTTTCTGATTCCGGGATTTTATCAATAGTCTGCAGGGCGTGCTGGTCCTTACCTAATAGATAGTTTGCCCTTGCAAGGTTCATCAAGGTTTTGGGGTCCTTTACGCCTTTCGTCTCCAATTCGGTTACATTGGCTTGCAGTAACTCCCGGGTCGCTGTATCTTTCGGGTTGGTCTCATACTCGCGTAAGGTCTTTTCTAATGCCAGGCCAGCCTCGTTGAATTGTATCTTGGCAATGGATGACCAGCCAATCATAACTACAGGTATTATGAAAAACGGCAGCAAAATATTAAGTTTTTGCCTTCTTTGGGCATAAAGCACGAGTAAGATGAGTAAGACCAGAAACAATAGGCTCCCCAATACGAAGAGTAATATTTCATGCAGTTGCAGGCCGTCTGTGAGTTGATTCCAAGTAGTCATTATCGTGTGTATTTAAATAGCCAATGCCCTCAGACGCCAAGCAATTCGTATCATCTGAGCAAAAATTGGTATCGTCACCAAATCGTCGGCGATCCCAGCGCCCGCCGTAAGGATATCTTCCCCTATTGTTGCGATCAGACCCGCTATACCCGCCGCCAGTATGAGGTTGATGAGGTCGCGATTCGCACGAAGGAAAGTATCGATAGCCTGTCCGATATCCTGTCCGCTTTCAATAAGTTCTTCAACGAACCCTTTAATTCGTTCCCAAAGGTTTCTCTCCGCTACAGGGACCGGTTGTGGTTCCGGTACCCGCTCCGGCACGCGTTCTCGCCTCCCTCGCCGACAGTCGCAGCTTCTGATAAGCACCGAATAGTCCGGCTCACAGAAATAGGTATATATCCCTTGGACGGGCGGGTCCACAAAGAGCTGTTGGTGGCTTAAACACCCCGGTGGTGCTAATGTGGGGAAGAGCAGGGAAGCCATTGGAGGTGGCAGGCGCATACGATGCACGTTGAACCCTAAACCTGCGAGCTGCGTTTCGTACCATATCAAATCGATATCTCCTTGTAACAGTCCCTGTGCGTTGGCCGGTTTGATCTCGCCGATAGTGACTTCGTTGTCTCCATGGAAATATGCCAGATCTAAAAAGCCATTTTCGTCACCTGTGCTGGGAAGCAACTGTTGCTCAGCAATCAGAAATGGGTAGCGTAGTAACATTGCGGCTTGGATGATGTTATGTGCGGCTTGGCCCACTGCACGTGTATTGCCATAGCAGAGACCACACCCTCCGGCAGGAGAACCCGGTGAGCGCTGAATCTGGTTTACCCCCTCACCTTGTTGCACCACATGTGTCAACTCGTGTGCCAGCAACCGTTTGCCTTGTTCGGTATGGGGCTGGTACTGCCCGTCGTTAAATACGATGTTGCGACCAGCGGTGTAGGCCCTTGCATTGATTTGTTTTGCGGATTCCGCGGCACGCGAGTCGGTATGGATACGAACTTCCGAAAAGTCACGATTGAAACGTGGCTCAAAAAAGTCTCTTTCGCTTGCCGAAAGTGCCCTACCGTGGCCTCCGAGTTTGGACACGTAATTTTCAAAATCACCATATCGGTTGGGAACAGAAGTATCCACTTCTTGCCGGTGGATCTGCTGTTCTTCCTCATCGCATTGCTTGCATTTGCGTTGCACAGTCATCCGCATTACCCGATCGGCCATGGTATCCGCCTCTACCTCATACTTATCACCAGGTTGGTTTACTTTCAGCTTGGGTTGAAAGAAGGTGGTACCGCTATGATCCTTTCGGGCTGTATATACAGAAATGCTTTTTGACGAGAACATGGTTTTCGATTTGAATTACCAATTAGTCACTAACTTACACGGGCAAAGCCAAGTAGTTTATCCATCCTTGTTTTCACATACGAGAATCCAGCCACGTTGGCTGCCTTATTACCTTCAATGGTATAAAGGAACCCGTCTTTACAGTGGTGTACAAGTCCGATGTGCCCATTGCCTGAGGCAAGCGATGTACGCCACCAGCACACGATGTCTCCCGGTGTGGGCTGTTTGCTGGATTCGCCCGTGTAGCTCCAGCCTTTATTTTTTAGCTGATTGAAAATGTCGCGGGCACCTGCCGAGTAATGGAAAGGCATTTCCCGCCGATCGCCGCCCACGGCTTGCAGAAAACACCAGCTGATGAAAGCCGCGCACCAAGGGTTGCCCTCCGGCAAACCGGCAGGTTCCAAGTACTTACGTACCCAAGGACCCTTGTTATTACCGCCAACTTCGCCTGCCCCTGCTTTAAGCTCACCGATAGCTACCCGGAGGGCTGCGCGCCCGAGCTGGCTTTCGCCATATTCAACGGGAGGTAAAATGTGGTATTCGATGACGCCATCCGTTACCCGGGGCCGTGGGTTTTCCAAGGCCCACCAGGTCAGCTGGCCCACCACGCCATCAACCGATAGCGGCTGCTGGTGCTTATCTAAATGCGATGCCTGGAACGCTTTAACCGCCCGATCCGTCGCCGTGTCAAAAACCCCCGTTTGGGGTATTGCATAATCCAACTCATTCAATATGGCTTGCAATTCGCCGACCAGAACTCCTGTGCTGCCTTTCTTTATCAATGTCCGTGTTGTTTTTGGAGCTAGCTGGTTCTCGACTGCCACATGCCGTTGATAGGCTTCTTTGAGTTTGCGGTCGTAATGGTTTGTTGCGTATCCGGGGCCGTTGTAGTGCCTGGCGAATTCCGCCCATTGTTTGTTTTTGAGGTAATCTATGAGCTGGTTGCTTTTTAAGAACTTACCAAATGCTTGCAGTTGCTTCCCTTCGTTCAATTGCATATCGCCCACGAACTCAATCACTGAATCGTATCCCAGTGCCTTGTAATGATAGCCCATAATTTGGAATAACCCCCACGATGCCGAAGCATACGCCGCTTCGGCTACCTTGCTGTTATTTGGAATTAGGTTGATGGCTCTCGTTAGCCGGTCGTATTCTGCGATGCCGCCTTTATAATGCGCTTTAGTCCACTTTTTGTAAAGGATGTCTGCGTGGTTAGCCGCATAGGCGGCTGGGTTTATACCGCGGTTTTCGAGCTCCTTCCAGAACACGTGGCCCTCGAATAGGATCTTGGGGTTGCCGTCGGCGTCGAATCCCCTACCACGGCTCTCTACCTCGTTTACGGCCTTGATAGTTGCGGCATCAACACCGATTGAATTGGCCAAATCCCGTATATCCGATTCTTTCAGGTACTTTTCTTCCATCTTGCTCATGTCAATGGGCACACCATTGATTAGCTTGGTCCATGTTTTGGTATAGACAATACCATCACTCACCAGATCATGTTGCGTTTGGAACGAGCGCACCGCTTGCTCGGTTGCATTATCAAACACCCCATTGATTACTAATCTGTAACCATACTCATTGAGCAATTCCTGAAGTAGTTCAACCGCATCACCATGACTATTGATTTTTAGTAGTTTCATCTGTTGGTTTTTTTAGTTGTTATGCCCATTCCACATGCAATATGTTTTCCATCCAGGGTAGTTTGATAATACCGAGGGGCCACGGTAGGCTCGACAAAAGTACGTCGACCCCATGGGAGTCAACTTGTAATAGCCAACCTGTCGTTCGTGTCGTAAGTTTTCCGTCCCGTACCAGAAAGGTATTACGAAGTCCTGCCACGCTTGTGTTTCGCAAAGTGGTCCAATGTTCGATAACTGCATGCAGCACATCTTCACATTGATGTTGTACCAATGTAGAGTATTCGAACACTGCGGGGTCTACAAATGATATTGGTTGCAAGCCTACCAGGATTTTATTCAACAATAGCTCACCCTCATCGGTGACGGGTGACTCGTTTATCAGGTGCTGGAGCAAGACTGCGGCTTTGCCTTTGTCTGCTGGCAGAAGCCGATTGGTATCGTCCAGTAAGCCGTTTCGCTGCAATAAAGGTACGATGAACGGATAGGTAAGCACAAGGCCGGCATTGCTTATATAATACGAGGTTTCGGGCTGGTTGACAATATCAGCTACCGTATCTGTTTCCTTTTCCGTGGCATGGACGTCCCGTACTTGGGGCGATTCAGTCGCCGGCCTTGATTCCGCCATGGTTTGTTCCCCGGTAATCGCCGCCCCTTTCCCGCCCGTATATTGCTTGATTTGTTCTTTGATTTTTGCTTGTTGTGACTTGTTTGTCGTCGGCCATATCCTTTCGGTTAAGCCCGTGATAAATTGCTCAGCCGAACGGTCGGATGTGGTGGATTGACAATAGACGGCATGGTAAGTGCCGATGATAGCGGTAGACCACGTGTCCTCTGCTACACCGGCTTGTTCTAAAAAAGTCAAGTAAGCCTTTACTTCTGGGGGAACGCGGTTTGCTACAAGCAATCTTGCTAAACGGACGATAAAACCAGTGGTACAATAATGCAATAAACGTGTTAGGACGTCAGTGGACGTCTGCAGTGCGATGGTAAGCGTGTCTAAGAGAAGTGTATCCAGCACCAGCATGCCTTCATAATCAGCGGGATGTTTTTTCTGACTGTCCCATTGGGGTCTCCCCGTACGTAAAAAATGGAAAAACTCCTCATTCCAATCGTACTGCTTCGATTTGTCGCCTTGTACAGCCCCGTAGCGGCGTAGTTCATCCCGTATTTTGTCGCATAGGCTTATTACAAGCTCTTCTTCCCAATTGGCATTATGCAATATGCCGCAGTCGACCGATAATGCTGGAACCATTATCCCGTCGGGCAACTTGTCTTCAAATTCATCGAATACCTCATTCAGTGCGGGCTCTATCCGTTGATGGAATGTTTCGGCCAATCGCTCTTGCATGCCAAACGTTTCGCCGGGCTTTTCAAACACGACTTCGACCAACTGTCGATGGATAATATGGGGCGTCTGGTGCATGGCCTCTTATTCAACTTATTCCACAGTGATTTTTCCCTTCCCCGCATCCAGCTGTCTCTTCAGTGCATCGATGGGCTGCTTGAATGTCTTTGTGATAGCCCGCGCATTATCGCCAAATGTGATTTTGTGGGTGATCACTAGTTCATTAAGTCGCTCAAATTCCTTTATAGGAATAGTGGCGGTTGGCTCGGTGGTTTTGCCATTGATAGTCCATGTTGAGATACCCCCATCAGATAGGGCCTTTAGTGTGATGCTGACAGCTGTCGTGGCCGGAATGCGTCTTGTCAGTACAGGATTGATGGCTGGAATGCCAATCGCTACTTCAAAGGCTGCTGTTCCCAGGGTGAAAGTGAGTACCGCCAATGTAATCTGCTGGCCTTCGGGGTAGTAAAATACGATGATACCGCTTTTTATGCCTTCTTTCAGCAGCTGTGCGGGGGGGATAAGCAATTCCTTCGTATTGACCTTTACGCCTTTTGGCGCCGTTATTAAATTAATGGGGCCCGAAGCATTTATTGGGATACTGAACGATTCTATTTCGGCAGGTATTGTTCGGGTCTGTTCATCCCGGATGAAAGTTAGGGTGTATTCTGCGGTCCCACATGCGCCACTGTCTACCGTATGAGAAATGGCTGCTTTGGGATTGTTAGGTGTTAATACCGGGGTTATCTCCACTTCATTCTCAGCGATTGGTTTGCTATCCAAGTGCCATTGGGATTTTGATGTGGTAGCGCTTGGCGCGGTGGCCCTCAGGGTTAATTGCCAATTTTGCTCACGCGCCGAATAGTCTGCTTTTGCCAGCTCGAAAGCTGCATCTGCTTTCGCTTGTATGGAGAACTGTGTCTCTGCAGCATCCCCCGACGGCAACTCATATTTTACTGTAAACACACCTTCTCCAAGCGTTGCGGGGGTCACTGTTGGAGCACTTTCTTTATTGTTTATCGTTAATTTCCCTCCTTCGGGACTGGTCTTTATAGGGTATTTGTTGTCGTCTTCTGCACAAAATATGGTCGGCTCGATAGTCACGGTGGGTTCGTTTTCGTCGGGCTTATCCGGATCCGGAACCTCGCTTTGCGGAACGGGGAATACGTAGGCGATAGGGGGGCAGTTGCTTTTACACAGATAAGGAACATAGAAATCGGCAATTACCACACCGCCGGGTAGCTGGCTATTTTGTTTCTCCTCTTCTCCCCGTCGTCTCAACGCATCTAATACTTTCGTGGCCTCTGCGCCTAGTTTTAGCTGCTCGATGAGGTTAACCGCGTCAGCATATACCTTTTGGTTGACTGCGAGTAACTTGGTGGATGTTGCTAGGGGTTTAGCTGTTGCGGTAGCCAGGCTGGTTCCCGCAGGTTGGGCGATTAACTGGAGGCCCTTTTCGGGTATGATGGGTGAATAGCGGGCAGGCGATGGCTGGTATACAAGTACAAATGTTCCGCCTTTGGGTACGCCGGCCTTGTGTTCGAGCCCTTTGTGCTTCTCAAAATATTTGGCAAACGTCACCACCTCTTGGTATCGCACCAAGCGTTTGTTGTATTCTTCCTTGATGGCATATAGCTCTTCATTGGTGCAGTTAAATAATACGTTGTTATTCTTTGGGTCAAAAAAGTCTTTCAAGTCCTCATTTTCCGACTTTGCGGATGCCTCGATGATCGTGTCGACCGTCGATTGGTATTTATCCCATAATGCGTTATATGCATCTACTTCGAATTCCTGAAGGTTGTTTTCAAAAAGATAGGCGAAAATTGAATTGAGTTGCTGTAGAAATACGAGAAGCATATCAGGCTTCGGCAAAATGTATTCAAAGCGCTTTCTATCGGTAATGAGAAACGTATTGATATCTTTAGCTACAAAATCCATAAGCCTGGTTTCGCTATTGTCCGAGTCTCGGTTGATAATTTTATCGATATAGTTCACTTTTTCCGTTGTCTGCGTGGCCACCTGCTTTTGTGCCAATACTTCTTTTCTGATGGTGGCTACCCGTTTTGAAAATGTAGATAGGGAAGTGGCCTTATCAACCTTAATGGTATCGGCAATTACTATGTCGCCGATGACATTATCCCGTTTTGGCCGTAGATTACCTACGTAAGCCAGAATCTGTTCGACGCGGCATAGCAGCCCGGCAATCAGTACATTGTAGCTCGACTCTAAATCGAGTATGTTACAGGTTACCTCATTGCCATTGGTAATCCGTTCCAATTCGACAGCGCTCAGTGCAACCACATCGAAAGGAAGGTTATATGTATCCCGTTTGGTTATAATTTCCGATAATGCTGTTGAATAATGTTTGCCAACATGGCCCTCGATTCGAAATGCGTTGAATGGCTCGATATCATACAGCAGGGCATTTTCATCCTCATGCGGATGGTACTGGTTCCGTTGATGTTCTGGGCTCCACCACATGCCTAGACTCTCATGCCTGTAATAAAATGGAATGCAGCGGTCGGAGAGCGGCTGGTTTCCGATGTAGTTGGGCATGATCCGTAGCTGCCGGCTTACGGACATCAGTGAGCCATCAAACTCCCCCACCATGTATCTTAGTCGTTGCAATAATAGCTTGACTTCCTCCTTGATGTTCTGCTGCCCGTAAAGGTAATGTACTGGAACAAAATATTGTCGGTAGTCATCCCAATGACCGAAAAGCGTACTTTCGGATGCCAAACCAAGAGCGATGTGCAGTGGAAAAGCGTGCTCTGTACTGCTACAGGTGCCCGAAAAAATACGTGCTTTATCAGCGAACTCGCGGTACGCTTTAATCAGGTCATCGATGAAGTCGTAGAAGTACTGGATATAGTGTGCATTGCCATGTTGGTGACTGAATGTATCTCGGATGGTTCTCAGGTCGAGTTTCTCGAATGGGTTAGGGGCCGAAAGCCCGAGCATACCGGCATATCGGTTCCAACACCAACGCAAGTTCTCTCCCAGTTTATTAAGCGTATCGTTGTCCACGATGTCGTAAAATGCCTGTAGTATTTGCTCACCATTTTCTAATGATTTGCCTGTAGGCACACCGTACCGCTTCAACAGCAGGGTGTTAAATGGCGACTCATCGTTGCCGTCCAGTAGGCTGGTATGGACCAGCAGGGGTTTAATTTCGAAGTCGAGCCGTCCCCCTTTGTTATTACAATCATTTGTGTCGCAATTTTTAAGGTGCACCTGCTTGGCTTCCAGCATTAACACCACGGCGTATTCGTTTGTTTTTAACGAGGAGAGGTCCTTTTTGTTGGTGTTTGCCGAGTTGGGGGGAAGCAATTCGAAGATACCCTCTACCCCATAATAAGGAAGCGCTTTCAACTCATCATGGCACCCGGTAATCAAGTTCAAGCTATTTGGGATTTCCGGAGATAGGTAATCGGTATAGCTTGTATATAGCTGGTGGCAATGCTCAATGAGATAACCTTGGGAGGTGATTCCGTAGCCGTCGCCGATTGTGATGCCATCGTCGGTAACGGTGATTTCCAGTCCGCAAACGATGCCGTTGCCTATCAGTCGTACCCTGGATAACCGGCTTTGCCGTTCCAAGTAATTCACCGTATCGTTTAGGTGGTTGTTGGTCAATACTTGATCGGCCTCAAAAATGGGATATGACTCAATCTTATTCATGGTCATTGATTTAAATAAGTTCCTAATATTGTTCTACCCAGCATGACGGGGTTGTTTTCGATATTACTTTCGGCACAGTTGTGCAGGGTCGCCTGCGGATACACGTTCTTTAATTGCGGTAGTAGAGCCAGAAGGCCATCGTTGGAAGCTTGTAATTCCGATGGATCATCGCCTTTGTTTTGAACGTAGCTGGCAAGTGCTGTTATCCAAACCCGGTAATTGGTTTCAAATTGCCGGAGTTGTTCATTGTTGATCCAGCAAACTTTGATTTGGACATGTGCGGGGGCTTCCTCTTGAAACTTGTTTTCTACGTAGCTTCTGAAAGAGAGGTGGTCGAAATGGTCAGGCCAATACGGAAGTATCACCGACACACGGAATGAATAAGGATCGAGTTCACATTGACAATCTGTGTCGATTTCGCACAGGTCCATCAATTTGAACGCAGGTGTCCGAGGACGTAGTAAGATATGCTCGATAAGGTGGAGCCCTTCGGGGTCACCGCAACCCTCGGCAAATTCGGCAGCCAGTGCTTCAATGGTTCCTGTAGCTTCTTCGGTATTTTCAAACATTTTTGGCGTCTCCGCCACGCTTTCACCATCAGCCCGTAATACAATTTTACCATCCTCGAAATGGTAATTATCAGTTATCTCAGCTGAGCTGATTACCTTAGCAAGTGCTGTCTCCGCATCTTCCTTGGTGGCAAATTTCGACGATGTCAATACTACCCCATCGCGTGATCTCAATTCAAAACGATGCATACACCGAACTCCCCCATCTAGGGGCTCTTCTTCGCATAGGATGTCCACTTGCTTGATGCAGTATAGAAACCTGCGGGTTAGGTTTTGTATACCCGCGAGAGCCCCAACCTTTTTTTCCAATCCCGAGATATTATCTGCACCCCAAAGCTGGTCCGCAGCTAACGTAAATTCTTCGGTTTGCGGGCAGTAGTTAAATGCTTTCGAGCGGTTTGCGCTAAGTTCAGGGTATTGTTTTAGCACCTGTGTTTTTGCAGCAATAAGCTCATCGGAGGCAATGTGCTCTACTGTTTGTTCATCATAGTTGATTTGGTAGCGGAGTAATGCGAAATCATTGAAAGACTCGGCGAATCGGGCTAACAGATGGTCTAAGAAGCGGTTTCTCCGCTCATTGCATTGTGTTTGGTTTTCATATAGCGCTTGCCATTTGGGGCTCATGGGCCCCAGATCAATTGCATCTTTCAAGTCGGCCGATAGTAAACCTTCGGTATCTTTAATGCTGTCGAGGTACTGTGCAAAGTAAGTCTGCTCGAGTTCCTCTATAGAAAATAGACGTTTTGCATTGGTTAGCTGAGCAAGGAAGTCTGCTAGCAGCTGCTCAAAGAAAAGCAGATACCCCCTCAATTGCTGCTGCTGGGCTTTGCGTGTGGCGTCAGCGTGAGGTGGCAAGCCCGACTCACCTACACCATATACGGCGGGCAAGTCGTATTGTACAGGCCAAAAGCTGAGCGTATCGCGTGATGTACCGGCATCGACATTGATTTCTATGTCGTAACCCTTGCGTCTCCCCATGGAATACTGGGCCCTCGTTATCGCCAGGATGTCGCTCACTTCTTTTATACGCGCACGGAACGGGTAACCATTTTTAAAAAGTAGGATTTTGGATTGTGAGCTACTTAATATGGGTTTATGGTTTGGGCTAATGGCCATACACCAATCTCGGCCGACAAAACCATCAACCGGCTTTCCGTCCGCTCCGTATTTTGTCATTAACAGATTTCTAATTGCAGCAACACCGTCTATATCCATCAGCAAGTTGATGATATCCGATGCATACAGCTGGGTTTGTAATTGGGTGCGTTCTAATTCTTCAGGATCGATGAACCCATTGTTCAGTGCTGTGCCATTGTAGATATCGGGTATTTCCCAACCTCTGTCGAGCAATTCTTTTAGTGAATAGAAATTGACCGAAGGATTTAGATACCTCTCAATTGCAAAGAACATTTCGGCTTGTACGCGCTCAATATCTGTATCAGGGAGCACATCGACATCCATGCAAAAAGCGATTTCTTCGTATGCTACCTGTTTTATCGAAAAGAAGTCTTCGCATAAGTTCCGGTGTGCGTGAAGCTGTTTGACCACTCGCTTAAAAATGCCATCGATGACATGTAGTTTCTGTAAAAATGTGTCTGCGATCTGCTGTACATATGCCGCATCTTCCAACAGCAGACCAAGCTGTGCCGGCATTATTTTTCCAGTTGGGGGCTGTAAGGTGACGGTCATCCCAAAGGGGACGGTAACGGTATTTCCGTCCTCCTTGGTGAAAACGAGTTCATATTGTTCAGGATCAGGGGCCTGGCGTATAGAAACGGATGTGAACGTGTCGGTTATGATATGGGGCGGTACTTGGCCATATGATGGTAATTCGAATTTTACCACAAAATCGCCTCCTGGGCTGGTTAATTCCACATCGCCGGTGTTCAGGTCGCCGTACGTATCATCATTTTCAAAGTCTAAAATCACGTCGTATAGGCCATTGAGCGTGATTTCCTTGTCGGATGGCTCCACCTGAAGCACTTTATTCTGCAGATCAAAGAACAGAGGAACTTCTTGCTGTTTGGTAGGGGAGAGCCAAGCGTTATGTATGCCCTCGATATCTAACAATAGCTTACGGTAATCTGAAATCGTGAAGGGGTGGTTGGTCAATATCTGCCTTGCCGGATACAGCACTTGGTCGGTGGAACCATGCAGCAGATGCTTCATTTCAAAGGAGGACCTGTAGCCAAGTTCCGTAATCGCATAACATAATGCTTCCAATATGGTGATTCCCGGATCGTGCGCATTGTAATCGGTCCAAAGACTGCTGGCTAATTGTTCGATATGCTTCAACCCCTCGCCACGCAAGAACTCATAATTGAGTGCGGGGGGCAACTGCTGCCTTTCTGGTATGGTATAATTTTTCATACACACTCACATTTTGATGTTACACGGATCAAATGCCGGGATCTCTCATCGGCATACGAAACCAATATGGACCGGGATGAGGTGGCTGTTACTTCGTCGATATCGTAATTGGCTGCCTTAATAGCGGTGTGTTCGTCGCGGATAATATGATGCATTTTGAATGCGCTGAGCACATCCACATAGGGGCGTTCTTCAATAAAATTGATGAGGGTACTTTTGTGTACTTTGCCACCAAATGATACCGATGCGGACGTATCGAATGCCCAAGGGCAAAGGAAACGCTCGATATCGTCATTTAGTAGGGTAAGGTGATATGCCTCATCCTTTCCTGGCATGAAAGCCACATTGAATTCGAGTTGGATTTCCTCGAATTGTGGATTTCGAACGTGCAACGTGGTAAATGGGTTTTTAAGATTTTCTAAGTATTCGGCAATAGCTACCAAGGTCCCGATCGGTGTATAGGGGCGTAAGGGATTTGCGTGGGAGGACTTACTCAAATCCGGAATAGTGACTATAGTTATATGGCCGGGATAATTTTCGCAGAATACGGTTGATCCACGGTCTTCGATGAAGCCTGCCCGGTTTATACACTTTACTTTGTAGATCGAGGGAAACTGCGCTAGCACTAAATGTTCATAATCCCACATGGTGATAGCTCTTTGTTTATGACGAAGCAGCTCACTGGTGCGGGAATAGAACTGATCGGCCGACTCAAGGGGCCGCCCACCAAATGAATCTGATGGCTGCTCGATTTGCTTTATCGCCCCGTCACTCACTACCAGTTTCGAAATCGTTCCTTTGGGCCTTACATCTTTGAAATAATTGCCTTTTTCTCCTTCCTGTACCAACTCGACATGCGCGGCCTGCGCCCGTATAGCGGTCAATTGACATATAGCATCAATCTCGCCTTGGACAGCCGTTTTTATCCAAATTATTCCAGCGGGCATTAGCGTACCGTTGAGGGTTGCATCTGCCGGTATTGATAGGGTGACGATTCCAGTGCGAGAGAGGTGCTTTGTGCCATCAACCAACATCCCTTTCTCGAAAAGTACCCAATTGTTGTCGCTATCGAGATAATACCAGTATACCGTTTCGACCGGTTTGAGCGGGTTTGAACTGCCTTCTACAACATCGACGAGTAACGACACCGTGTTGGGCGACTGGATGCCGGCAAGCCCGATGAAAAACTCACCATTGTTTGAAATAGTAGGTAGGACGTGGATGCCCTTGTTGTCATCGATTTGTTTATAACCAAACGGATGGAGGTGGAAGAATGCATGGTGGTCTGGCTGTCCGAAAGTTACCGTTTCGGCGGCTGAATAATTTATCTCGAACTTGTCGACAACCAGCTCCGGTGGTGTCGGCGTCGAGCTTCTCACCATTTTGAATCCCTCGAATTGAGTGGCGGAGATAACTGACTCGAGCATTTCTGAGCGTGTATCGGCCACTTCGAGTTTTTTGGCGGAGATCTCTTTTACTTCGGCCTCATCAGCGTCAGACTTAAGTAGACTTCTAACGATGGTTGTCGCCTGCGGGAGAATTTTCATTAGTTTGGTCTCGTTAAAACTCTGCGTTAGACTGTCCATGAACGACGACAGCGAGTAACGGTTACTGTTTAGCGATAATCTGATGTACCCATCTCGATTGCCTGCTCCGTAGCCGTGCCCTGTACCTCCCGTGGTTGCCGCTTCTTGGATGGGATGCCCCGGTATGTCCATTGTATAGTGGGTGTCGCCGGCAACAACGGGTAGTCGGTGCCAACGTCCGCGGAAGAGGTAGTCGGCAGAAAACAAAGCAGGCAGGTCGGTTGCCAAGGCCAATGATGTCAATGGCTTTTGGAATAGCTCGTCGCTGCCGATATAAAACCCTGCGCCTCGGTTGGGGAGGTCTCCAAACGGCTTAAACGGTTTGCTGCCATCAAGTAAACCGATGTCATTACTGAGCGTCGCATATTTATAGCCTTGTACGTCTACGCTCAATTGTATTTCATCGATGGTCAATGCTGCTAACGAGTCATAGCTCATGCCAGAGGCTTCTTGGTCGAAATAGACCATTAATAGCGGTAGGGTAGTGTGGATACTGCGCTGGTGGATTTTTTCATCGTAGTGTTGGATCACCCCTTTCCCTCCGTCTAAGGCAATAGAAAACCTAAGTATGTCATCTTTTGGGCGATAAGTTGCATTCACGCGATTTTCTAACCATCCTTTTTCGCCGGTCAGTTCGGTTTTGAGTGCGATGTTGCTCGAACCTGTTTTCGTGTTTCTAGACAAGGCTTTGTTAAGCCGGATAGAGACGGTAATGGTCCGTTCTCCCCCTTTTAGGAACAGAAGTTTTGATGCGATTGCAAATCCAGTCGACGGAGTCGGAACAGTGGCGTCCCCAAAGAGAAATACCGGCTCCTGATTGCTGTCTTCGGTTGCATACAGCCGCCCCTTATCTTTGTATAGCGAATGGACCTTTACCACCGACGCTTGATTGAGTAATACATCTTTCGAAAGGCGATAAGTAAGCGGTTTGCCATCGCTGTCTTTCCCACCCTTGAATAGGGTTCCGGTTTTCAGCAGGTGGTTGCCCAGTTGTTTATGCAAACCGATGATAAGGTGGGCACTATCCGGCTCGGGCCGCCGTTGTTTTAGTTGCAGCACATCATGGTAATAATATTCGAGATGTTTTTTGCCGTATTGGTTCAATTCGTATTGTGCATGGCCGAATAACTTTAGAAAAGTTTGCAATAGGGCTATATGGGGTTGGTGTTTATCGTAGTTTTCTAGGGAACTTGCAAATAATATTCCTGCTTTCCGTATAGCCAATGCGGTGGCCGTAAGTACTGCGCTTACCTGTTGTTGGAAGAGGTTGTGATGGGTTATGAAATTAATTTTCATAAGCTCATCTGCATCGGGAACGCTCAGGTTGAGCAGGGTTTCTTCTGGCACATCACTGATATAGCCGAATTTATACGTTGCTAAAGAAGAATTCAGCGTAGCCAGTGGTGCTAGCGGATCCGTGACAATCGACGTAGGCAGGAGGCTCGGATTTGCCGCACGGAAAGTTAACAACGCCCTTACCGGCTTGTCTATTCTCGAAGCGATGATGTCCTGGATTTCCCGTTGATAATCCAGGTCGCTATCCATCAGCCCACATTGCGTATCCACGGTCTTGGCCAAGGTATATACCAGGTCGAATAGGAATTTGAAGCATCGTTTAGCCTCGTCTTTTGCTGATGCCCTGACAGCAACACGGAGACGCTTTACAAGTGATTTGTAATAGGTGGTGAATACAACGGGATCCAGGGATGCCAGGGTAGCCAAAATAACACTGAGGTCTCGCTGAATAAGGGGCTCCCAGGTTCCAAGAGCCTTGTTTTCTTTGTCGATGTAAGTTAAGTGGGCCGCATAATTCCGAATGAACATCAGGAGCTGTGCCAAATTCCGCTCATCCACTTGGGCAAAGGTGGGAGATAGTGCTTCTAGCGGCCTTTCGTGCTGTGCCGTTCCCTCACGCCTCAAACTATTTTTATCTGAACAAGCCATGGCTTATCGTTTTACATTGGTGTTCTCTTGGAGATAAAACGGGAAAACATAGTTGAACCGTGAGTTGGTGGCACGTATGGTATAATCTACCGTGACAAGGATTTGTCCTTCCAGCTCTCCGGTATCGACCAATTCGATTTTATTTACGTCGATACGGGGCTCATGATATAATATAGCTGTCTGTATGAGGTCTTTTATGTAGGTTTTCATTGTTGTTGTCAATGGCTCGAATAACAATTCATCCAACTGGCACCCATAGCTGGGGAGCATCACACGCTCTCCGGGGCGTGTAGAAAGTAAGATTTCCAGACTGCTTCGAATATCCTCGATACCGCTTATCATGTTTACTGTGCCGGTTTGGTTTTCAAACTGCGGTGGGAAACTCCAGCCGGTCCCTAAGAAAGATTTATGTAGTTTATCCATGGTTCATCATCCTATAATTACCGTTGCACAACCGGAGGTTATAACCCCTCCATGTGCGGTCGGATCTCCCAGCCGGGCAGCTGGGAGTCCGCCGATTAATACCGTTGCAGACCCTTTCACGATTGCATTTGGTGGCCCAGGGCAAGCACATAGGTCGCCCATGCGGGCCGCGGGTAGCCCTGCTATTAATACGGTCGGGCAACCCAGGGGCAATATTATACCTCCGACATGTGGATTTGGGCTGCTCATCGGGCAGGTATGCATATCACTTATTCTCGCGGCCAAACTCATAGTGGGTTAATTAATTTTTACCATTGAACCTTTCACCTCGGTAATCCCCGAGCTTTCGATGCTGAGCGAACCGGTGCCCGAAAGCTTGGCGGTGGCATCTGCTTTAATCTCCAGTTGTGGAGCTGTTATCGATAATGATGTTGTCGCCTTCAGTACCAGATCTTTTGCTGCAGATAGTGTGACCCCGCTGTCGTCAAACAGAAGCGTATTACCTGCGGGGTCTTCAATCGTACATAAGCCCCGGGTATCATCAAGCACTATTTTTCGTCCTCCGGGTGTTTCAATCGAAATACGTTTATCGGCATCGTGTATGAGAATGGATATTCCTGATCGAGAGACATATCCTTTCTCGTCATTGGCCTCTTCTGCAGTGATAGGGGGTGGTTTTGCACCACTATGCAACATGCCTAACACAACCGGGTAATTCGGATCATCACCTAAAAAACCTACGATTACTTCATCACCGATTTCGGGCATAAAGAAGGTCCCCCGACTACTCCCGGCATCCAATGTGGCTAGCCGAGCGTAAATCCCGCTGTCTGCCGTGTCGATAACCGGTAAGCGTATCTTGATGCGCCCTTGCCCCATGGGATCAATTATGTCGGTCACCACGCCTATATGCAGTCCGTGTGTGGCTACAAACTGGCCGGTAAATGAGACGGGGTGCTCTGGAAATAGCTTTTCTGAAAAGAATCCGTCATCCCATCCAAGTGTCGCTTCTGTCATCCAGTTTCCCTCGCCATACCTATGGTGCACTGATGAAACGAAGACGTTTCCGTTGAACTGATTGCCCAATCCGGCTAACGAGAGGAATACACCCGGTATAACAACAGATTCACCTAGGAATTGTACTTTGCCCCTGATTTTTGAAAGCGTCTGTTTGGTCTTCTTCGCGTTTGTAAGCAATTGGAGCGAATGTGATTCCATCGATCCGGATAAGCGGATTTCAAGCTGCTTACCCATGATTGCGGCAAGTTCATCTATAGACATCGATCCAGCATACGTTGATAATCCTCCTGATCCCTCGAGCTCCGTGACATCCTGACTGGCGTGGTCCCAAGCGTACCCCACCACACCCGAGGTCTGTACACGGGCATCGACCGTTGCATCGAACGACACGATATTGTGTCCATAGGTGAGTGTGAGTATTGGTGATGTGTCCTCGTTGAGGCTTCCAATTACAATTTCACCAGCGCTAACCGAATAATATAGGCCATTTACGTCCAATCTTGTAATCATGAAGTCCCAATCACTGACCTGGTTTTGCAGTAGTTGCTCGTGGACAACGTCCGTGGGTGCTACCCGGTAATCCGTGATGCCGTTCGCGGTGAGTAATTGCTCCGCGATATCCGAATCTTTTACCTCCGCGTAGTGTCTGCTATTCCTGGCTATCGTCATTCGAATGGTCTCGTGCTTGCAGGTAACAACTAATGACGAATGTGTGTCACGTATTTGGTGGCTATTTGAGGTGACGATGCCTTTGAATACGGTTGCATTTTCACCATCGTACCCCAGTTTCACCTCGATAAACTTTCCTGGCACAAGCAGGCCACTACCACTCACTTCAAAATCCTGATCATAGGGATTGCCATCTGCAATGGTGAGTATTGCCGTGGGAATCTTATTGAGCGAACTGTCTATTTCTATCTCTACAACGTGGAGCGTATGGGGTAACTCGTCTGCGGCCGTAAGTGTCGGTCTGCTTCCAACCAGAATGGTATGGGTTACCAAATCGTTATTGTTGGTTGTAGACATGGTCAGTTACTTTTCTAATGGTGGAAATAATAATGTGGTGCCGGGTCTGATTTTGCGGAATCCATCTAATTTGTTAAATGCCGCTATGGCGATGTAGTATTCGTCGCGGCCATAGATTTCGGTGGATAAACGATCGAGGCGCTCTGTTCCGGTAAAGACGCGTTCATGCGTGATATCAGCGCTCTGCCTGTTTTCCTTCGCCTCCCGGAGTGAATCTTCAATACTTTCGGTAAAGGAACATTTTGCTACTGCACGTATTGGTGTGCCATCCGGAGTGAACACCTTGTACTCGATGTCAATTTGAGTCAGTACCCCCTTAAAAAGCAATGTGCCCCAATGGATTTTAAGGTAGTAGGGGCGGTGGGTATCGCCTTTAAACTCGATGATTTTCTTTTTGAAATCTTCTATTTGCTCTGCCACTGACGCGGGCTCAGCAAATGGGTTGGTCACGGAGACATTTAGTACGGAAGCATTTTTTACGACACCAGTACTGTCAAACAAAAAATCAAACGTAAATTTCTGCGGTTTGATTTTATTGAATTTCATCTTCACTGATGATTTGCCGCCGGCTTGGGTGTCATCGTATTCAAATTCATATTTACACGTGTACGTAGCAGGGTTGATAAGCGCACTGAATTTCTCGCCCGGTGCCTTCCTTGCGAACGCCGCGTCTAAGTATGGCTCGATATATAGCTTTTCAGCAGATGTGAGATCACCAAACATTATCGTTCGTTTTTTTGTTTGAGTTGCCGCAAGACTTTTCTAAGTACATCTTCCGAGATTTCTTTTTTCAGTTTCGTGATATTAGCTATTTCTGCCGCTGGACCGCTATGGGCCTGTTCAGTGGCAACTATGGCTTTGATATGAAGCTCTTTGATTTCGATGGGCATAATCCATACTTTTTTAGATACTAAGCCGAGTCATATACTAATCGATCCTGCTATGTTTCCAGCAGCGGTCAGCAATGAATCCACGCCGATAATATTGAAATATTGATAGCTTAATGTGATGCTTTCTACCACTATACTACTCTTCTCGGCATCGAAGGCCGATATCGACCACTTTTTGGGAATGGCGTTGACAACGTACCACGCTTGGACAGGTATATGCTGGTCGTTAAGGAGTGTAATCATGATATTTACCGGGTCGAATACAAAATTCTCGAATGCGTTTTTACACCACATCAATATTCCTGAGCCGATGAACATGCCTCGCTTTAACACCAAATCACTGTATTTGGCTTTGACCGGTAATTCCCAAGTGAAGCGGTTTTGACCACCCTCAACCACAGACTCCATTTCCATCAGCATCTCTAAACCGCTTACCTCCTGAAAACGGAAATCGTTCGGTGTCTGAGGGAATAACTCAAATGTCACAGCGAAGTGAAAGCCGACAGGTGGATAGGAAAACATTATCCTTCGTTTTGAATGGTCAATCCTTCATGTGCAATCTCGATAGATTCAATCGCCACTTCATTGCCGGTGGAACTCAAGTCGGTCGATTGTACTTTAAGCGGCCATGCGTTTTTAATTTTCCAGACCACTACGGGCTCGTGGTTTTCGTTTAATAACGAAATGATGATGCTGCGCCGCTCGATCGTATTTAGCGCCACGGTATTCCACCACGTGTAAAACTCATTGTCGCCCTTGAAAATACCACGTTTCAATGTGACGTTGGAGAAGCTCTGCAAACCCGGCATTTTGATTTTATGGTATTCCGGACTTGCCCCATCACGGTATTCTATGGGTTCAATGGTGACATCCAGTCCGGAGACTTCGCTGAAGCCGATTTTTGCTCCACCCCACTCTACGAGGAAATGGAACTTGGGTAGGGGATAATTTGCCATTTTCTTTCAGATTTTTGGATATAATATCAATCGACGCCTGAAGGCATTACGATTCTTGCATTTTGTGTGAGAACCGAAGGATAATAAACTCAGCCGGCCGCACAGCTGCCATGCCGATTTCAACAATCAATTTGCCTTCGAGAATATCTTGTGCGGTCATCGTTTGGTTCAGCCCACAGCGAACATAGAATGCATGCTCTGGTTTGCTGCCGGCTAACGCACCTTGGCGCCATAGTAGTGTTAGGTAGTTTTCAAGCATGGCACGCAGTTTTACCCATGTATTGGCGTCATTCGGCTCAAATACAAATTGCATTGTTGCTTTTTTGGCCGATTCTTCAACGGTAATAAACAACCGACGAACATTGACATACCGCCATTCATTGTCGTTACCCGCCAAGGTGCGCGCACCCCATACTAAGAAACCTTTACCCTGGAATGATCGAATAGCGTTGACAGATTTTCCCGTTGTCGCATCGATATTCATGGAGCCTTGTTCAACATCCGAAATATTAGTGCTCAGCTCGTATACCGAGTTTACCGAAACATTGGCTGGTGCTTTCCAAACTCCCCGCGACCCATCTACACGGGCATAGATACCAGCCATCGCGGCGGAGGGTGCCAATGTTGGGCTTAATTTGTTTTCAATGGTGTCTACGCAGAGGTTGTAGATGGCGGTCTGTGAGGTCTTCAACGTATCTAACTTCACGGCGCCGGCAGGGGCTTCGTTTGTTATGATCACTACACTGACTGCCGAATCGGCGTAGGTATATCCGAACGTAGTTTTCAGGTATGGATAGTAAACCGCAGCATAATTCAGATTGTCATTTTTAGCAAATTCTGATCGGAAAGTATTGATGGTACTCGTTACATTGGCGCCTTCGTTGTGTACATCTACTAGTGTGAACCGGTCTTGAAGTAACACACATTGGTCAATGGCTTTTCCCATTAAATCGTAGTATTTATCTTTCGCCAGGGCTAGCCCATCGGGTATTACGATAATGGTCGGCTCATCGGCGGTAGATAATGCGTTTAAACCCGCTTCAAGTGTCGCGGATGTGATGTTGGCGGTGGTTAGAGCAGCCGATACGATATAGCAGGGGCCACCACCATTTGCAAAGTATAACCTTATACTGTAAAACATTTTATACTTTGATACCTTCTCAGGCGGTAGTTCGGCCTTAGCAGAAAGAGCCGTTACAGCCGTGCCTTCTTTTGTTTGATTTACGGTGACCTTGATGTCGGACTGGTTTTCCGGTCCCCCGAAAAACTGCTCGTATTCCTTCAGCGAGAATATTTTGGTTGGTTTATTCATCAGTGATTCGCCGAGCTCGTTTTCAGCTTTCTGAGTATGCCCGATAAATGCTGGAATTGCAGTTTCCACTTGGGCCACAGAAGGGGGGAATAAGGGTATTTCGTTTACATATACCCCCGGAGTTTTGATTGCTGTTTGTGCCATCTCTTTAAGTTTTTTGGGTTATTATTTGTATTTGTTGATACACACGTCAACTGAGATTAATTTGATAGAGGTGTTGGTCCGATTTGCCGTTCGATACACTATAATGGAGAGCCTGCGTGGATTCTTGTTTGAATAGCCTGTTTTTCTTGGACCCCTCTGTCACAATATCTACAACCGCTAAATAGCCGGTTATGAGTGTAGGGTATTGTTCCCAGTAGCTTGGGTTACCGTCATGAGCCGCGTGGAATATCAAGTCCGGAACAGCCGATTCGACCGTTGTCAGCGGACTGTCTAAGAGCTTGCTAGTGGAAGCTGTGGTTTTTAATTTTACCCGAAGATGATATGTATACTCACCACCAAAAGAAGGAGGGAGCCCCATTTTAGTGATCAGGGTGCCGGTAGCGGAGAACAGGAACCGGGCGGAGAAATCTGAAGGTAAGGGAAAGAAGGGGACATCGCTATTTGTGGCTACACGGACGAAACACGACAGGCTATCGTATTCGAAACGGTATTGAATACCATGTTGCTCAAATAGGGTAGAGGTAGGGGCATCGATTTCAACTTTGAGTTCATTTGTGAGCAACGAGAGCCGATTATCGTCAATTGATAGGGCGGGAAAGTCGGCATGGGCCAATAGGATGGAGAAGAGCTTCTCATAACGTATAGTGACTGTTTCCATGGCGTTACCTGTTTTTTTGTTTGAATTGGGCTTGAATGTGCCTGACCGGGGGGACGGGATTGTCCAGTATACTATCAATGGTCAGCATACGCATTTTGTATAGGACCGATGGCCGATATTTCCCGCCTAACATAGACCACAGTTGCTGTAACTGCTCAAGGCTAAGGGTCACCATCTCTATTGTTAGCCTTTCGATCCTGTCCTCGGCAAGCCCCGGGATATCTGCTGCTGTGAAGGTGGGGTATTTCTGAAAGAATGCGATTACTTCTTGTAGGTTTTGTAGGTTATTGGCATAGCCGGTTCCGTGCGCAGTGAATAAAAGCGAGAGGTTAAGATGTATCGGTGGATTTTTAGCGAGCAAGTTGCCATCGACTTCGACAACATATTGCTGGTTGCGAGCCAGTCTTGTTTCTTCAATGTTTACCAGTGAAATGATGATGTCCGCATCGTTTTGGTCATTGTCTGCTATATCAAGCATCGCGATATTGGCGATTGATACGGTGGCGGACAGATCATCGTTGAGGATACGTTGGATATTTCCAATGGCTGAATAGAGCATCGCTGTATTTGTTTTATCGATAGTTAATTATCGATAAAACAAATATGGAAAGGCTTGAAGGCGTGGTCAATACCTATTTTGGTGTATTTTACTATTGGTTAAATTGATTTAGGCAAGGGTTCTATTAAAAAAGGAAACCCCTTCAGTTTTGACTGTTGGGGTTTCTTTAATTCCGGGCACCGACCTACTCTCACGCCTTTTACGGCAATACCATCGGCTCTGGC
>NZ_JAMXAY010000032.1 GCF_025460835.1 Parapedobacter soli
GACTTCAAAAAAGAAATATTGGGCTTTTTAAGGGTTGACTAGTTACGCTTCAATCCGTATCAACGGAGGGAACCGTCTGCGTTTTTAACCCATCCGCGGGTCCAGTCGCTTGCTTCATCCTTTACGGCCCCGACGAAAGGTGCACTCGTGAAGAAGCTGCCTAAGCTGGTGGGATCGAACGCACTTGTTTGTGCAGCATCCGGAATAAAGCTGCCCACACCTATTCCGGGAATCGTTACTAAAATCGGCTTATCATCTTCGAACCCGGTTACGTTGTTATGGAAAGGGTTCTGCAGGCTTCCGTCGTCGTCCAGGTAACCCCTAAACGGATTTCCATTATTAGTATCATCCCGGAACGGGTCGGTACGCACGTTAAATACGTAAGAATAGGCGAAAACTGTAGGACCTGTAAGGTCTGTCACCACAACCTGGTCATTCAACCGTACACCCCGGCGACGGAAATCGGCGACAACCGTGTTATAAATTTTCGCTGAGCTGCTCGCGCGGATCCGCATACCGTGCGTGTTAGGCTCATCCACACCCGGGCCAATCAGCGTTAAGTTCGCAATACGGGGCGACGATGTTTCACGGATATCGAACTCGTCCCGCTCATCCCCGCCGACCGCTTCGGGTGAAGCGGTGATAATAGCAAATTGGATATCCCCCGAATACGCGTCGCCGATCCGCACACTGCTGCCTTCAGCATTATCCGTAACTACAATATACTTAAGGTTCGTATTGCCATTGGTAATCATGAGCGACTCTTCCAGTGCCTTAAAAACCTGTACATATTCGATGAGGATATCGGACCCGGCACCATTTAACCTAAAATTGCGATCGCCCCCGTACTCCAAACGCAGGTACTTGATTGATCCCGTGTTGCCACGCAGCGTGAAGGTACCCCAATCGCCCGGGGTTGCATTATCGGTAAGCGATTTCTCTGATGTGATAACAACCGGATTCGTAGCCGACCCGGCGATTTGGATGTCTGCCCCAGCCGTGATGTCAATTGATACTGGATTCTCCGGATCTGCTTTTAAGTAAACGTGCACCCCTTCTTCGATGGTGAGAGATGCCCCATCCTGGAAAACCAGCGTACTGGATAGGTAGTAGTTCCGTCCATTAATAAACTTAATGGATTCACCACCCTCAACCACACCGTCGGCAGGTATTTCCACATCATACAAAGTCTCTCCACCCACGTTGATCTCATCATATGCTACCGTCACCACTGTCAGCGCAATGCGCTCGGATTGGGTGTCTTGCGTATTGACCAAGGCAAACTCATACTCAAATTCCTCACCCTCTGCGGCATCGGAGCCCAGCGTCTGGTTGCTGTAGGTATACGTGGCTGCGGTGCTGTTTAGCGCCACCCTGTCCAACAGGCCGCCACCGAAAAAAACCAGCAATTCCTTGTTGCCTCCGTCAGCTTCCAAATTAAACGTAACGGAAATAGGTTCGCCACGTTTCACATCGATCCGTTCGCCGCCTGCTAAGCTGATTATCGGGTCGGTCAAAATCGGCTTTTCACTATCCTTTTTACAGGAGAGTGTCAAAAACACCACCACCAAAACCCCCACGAGCTTCAGTGCCCTCATTTGGTTTCTTTTCATTGTTTCCATTTTTATGATGAATAAAATTTATACTTAATTACCTGATTGTTCCATCCAGGTTTCTAAACCATGCTCCTGTAGCTGTCCAGTCATTGGTTGCATCTTGTATTGCACCGATGAACGGTGCGCTGTCGAAGAACGCACCCATGGCTGATGGATTGAAGCTGGACGGTTCTGAGTCGATGAAATTAGCCTTCGTGACACCGGACGTGGATGTATTCAGCACGTTGAAGTTGCCACTTTCAAAGAAAAACCATTCGGCGTCTTGCGCGTAGTCCGTCCGGTTGTTATATGACCGTACGTTATCGACTGTCATTTCATTACCCAGCAGTTCCACGGGCAAATCCTCCACCCGAACGCCTTCATCTGGAAATTCGGTTACCAGCATGTTGTATATATGCCCTTTCGAGCCCGTACGCACGCGCACGCCCCGCCGGGTGCCATTGTTTACATTCGGTTCATACCCATTGCCGACTAACGTGATGTTGGCCAGTTTAAACTGTGTAATCGGGGCACGGGAGTAGTTACTGTCGTCATTTCTAAATTCGATAGACCGCGCGATATTCCAGAAGTTGACCGGTACCAGCGTAGCCTGGCGGTTGGTCTGAAAGAGCCAGAACTGCCCGTTCCCTTGCCATCCGCCGTCTGCCCAGATTCCATAACCTCCATGCCCGATACCGGCAATATACTTCAGGTTGACGCGCCCGCCCCTCAGCCGGAAGGATGTGTTATCACCGTTGAACACCTGGACATATTCCACACGGGTGCCGGAGCCCACTCCGTTCATAGTGAGGCCATGTACACCGGTCTCCCCTTTTCCAACGTATTCGATACGCACATAACGGAGGCTCCCGGAGCTCTCACCGCTACGCGTACCGCCGTACCGGTAGCTGCCATCCACCACCACCGCGCCCTGGTTGGTCGGTGCATTGCCATAGATGGTGATGCCGCCCCAATCCTGCGAAGTGGGGGTCTGGCCCAGCAAGACCTTATCGCTCGTAAAGACAATCGGGTTGTCGGCCGTGCCTTCGGCGATGATTTGTGAGCCCCGTGCAATGACAAGCCGTGACATCAAATTATTCTCGTTATAGGTTTTGAAATAGACGGTGGAACCCTCGGCTATCGTCAGGGTACTGTTATTTTCAATTGAAAATGTGCTATCGATGACGTATACCTGATCGGCTTCCATCGTGAAATCACTGTTAACCTTTCCTTTTACCACTTTAACATTGACACCGTTGATGACTTCGTCAATCTCGCTGAATGTACGCCGGACGACCAGTCTCAATTGATGTGTTGCTTTTACCCCGTCGTTGTCGTAAAGCTCGAATGTAAAAATGGTCTCGGTACCAACCCGCGGCCTCCTCAGGCACGGTGTATTCAAAATTGAAGGTAGCTGAAATGGCTTCTTCGTAGGGGGTTCTTTGAAGCGTCGCCCCATCTTTTAAGACCACAAACTCACGGATGCCTCGTGCAGCCTGGAGTGAAAAATCGAGAAAAACGTCATTACCAGGTTCCTGCACAATTTCAAATGCGTCTTCTTGGCCTACCAACAAAGTCGGGGGCGACAATTCGAATGCTTTTTCGCGTTCACATGATAGGAGTACAACCGGTATCAATAGTATATATATCCAATTTCGTTTCATTATCATTTGCATATCAGTCAGAGCCTAAAACCTAATCCTACCCGCGTCCACCAGCCGTAATAAGAGATACGGCTTATCCGCTGGCGTTCCCCTTGGTAACGTATACTTGGCGCATTGGTGATATTGACCCATTCGCCAAAAACCCGCCATCGTTTATTAATGTTATAGGATGCGTTGACATCGACGTGGAACCGGTGTTCTTGATAAATATCATCTTGCGCACTAGAGGCCAGCGAACTGGCAAAAGTCCCGTTGTAGTTGCCCATAATCCGGGCGGAAAAACCGCGGTAATCAAGCGCCAAGGAGGCATTGAAAGTATGCGGTGCCTGTCCCGGCAAAGAAATCCCCGTACGATCGTTCGTAAACGCGTCCGAATAAGCGAAGGTGTAATTGAAGTCGGCATTCAAGTATTTGAAAAAGCCCGGCAAGAAATCAAGCGATCTTACTGCATTGACTTCAACCCCCATCACCCGCGCTTTCTCACCATTCTGCTCCTGCCGGAAAATGAATCCAGCCGTGCCGGGGTATCCGGGAAAATCGGTAGCCAACGAGGGGTCGATACGTGAAAACTGGAACTTATCAATGTCTTTGAAATATGCGCCCACCGAGAGAATGCCGACGTTAGCGAAATACTTCTCGAACATGAGATCGAAGTTCCATGCCCTAGCGGGTGCGAGGTCGGGATTGCCGAGCCGTAACGTGACGGCGTCACTATCGTAATTGACAAACGGAACGATATCGGCGAAGTTCGGCCTCGCATAATTCATCAACACCGAAAACCGGAAAGCCGTATAATTATCCAAACTATACTTCATGTGCAAATGCGGCATCAGGAACCCGTATTCATTGCCGCCTGAAATAGGGGTACCCCGCACGTCTGTACCCACCCGGAATACTTCGAATGCATCGTAGCGGACGTCGTTGTATTCGTAACGCACTCCTGCCAGAACCATCAATTTGTTCAGTTATGCCCGCCCCAGGAAATAGCCCGAATAAATATCCTCGGCAGCATCGTAGGTATCGTTAAGGGATATCCTCCTCGAATCCCATGCGTCATCGGTTTCGGTAAGCAGCAGCGCGATATCATCAATGTATCCCTGAAACTCCGATCTCCCGATCAGCGGACCGAACCGGTAGTCCGACTGGAGGAAACTGATCGGTTCCGTTTGGGACAACACGCGCAAAAACGATTCGTTTCTATTGATGAGGTTGTTCGGATCGTTGAACCCGAGCACTTGGTTTTTTCGATATTTTGAATTCGTCTGCGACCTCACCTTTCCGCCGAACTTCACATGGGCGGGGTAATTGCCGAATATATTCAGAAAGCGGGTTATATCGATCCGGCCTACGAGGTTCGTAGCCTCGGTGGTCTCATAATCTTCTTCATACCGTCTGAATTCCCGGTAGAAAAAAGGGTCGTACATACTTTGTTCGAACGATGCCGGCCGGAACCGGGGGACGTCTGCGTACATTCCACCCGGATTATCTGCAACGATGGTGGTTCCGCCTGAACTTGTGTTGGTGGCGAAGTCACCCCTGTCGGACGTGAACAGCCGATCGGATAGCACGTAGTTTACCGACCAATCAACCTTCCACACATCGAGTGTATGGTAACCCTGCAAACCAAAACTGTGGTTGGTCTTCAGTTCGTCCCAGATATTGATGTCACGCCGCACACGGCCGTTTTCAATCGAATCCAATGCATGGAATTGGCCGTTATTCATATCAAACCGCAAACGATTTCTCAAGTCATTATCTTCCCGCCGGTTATACATATAGTTGAATACGAGCTCGTGGTTTTCGTTGAACCGATAGTCGACCGTTGCGGTGGCACCTATCCGCTCCCGTACGTTTTTCGCATGGCGATACTGGTAATTATCCATCACGATGGTGCTTTCGTTCCCTAGACTAGCAACGGGCCTGGGAATCCCCTGCCACACGGCATCAATACGATCCTCGGCGTTATCGGTACTGTAGTAACTCCCGCTGAGAATCAGCCCTAACTTGCCCATCGGGTTGCGATTGTCTGTAAAAAAACGCTTGTCCAACCTCAGCTTTCCTATCCCATTCGCTGCACCCGAGATATCGTTATACCCCAACGAACTTTCGATGCGGACACCAAGCTCCGGCCTTCTAGCCACAGGCGTTTTCAAATTGATGACCCCACCGATTGCGTCCCCGTCCATATCGGGTGTGGGTGCTTTGGTTATCTCCATGCTACGCTACCGAGCTGATCGGCGGGGATTAAATCTAGCGCTTCATTCCGTGCGCCGCTTTGCTGCACACTCGGGATTTGTTCGCCATTGATCTGTATGGTGGTAAAATGCTGCGGGGTACCGCGTATCGATACCGTAGATCCCTCGCCTTTGTCGCGCTGGATATTAACACCAGGCACACGCTGCATCGCTTCAGCGACATTGAGGTCCGGGAACCTCCCAATAAGGTCTGCTGAAATGATGTTCTTGATGTTATCGGCCATGCGCTGTTGGTTGAGTGCACGCTGCTGGCCCTCAAGCGATCCGCGGACCTGCACCACGTCTAATGTAGTCACATCTGCGCCTAACTCGATTGTACCCAGATCGACATCTTGATTCCCAATATCCACGTTGATCCGTTTCGGCTCAAATCCCATGAAGTTTATCACTACCACTTGGGCGCCTCGTTGGCCGACACGTAACGTGAATGCACCGTCGTCATCGGTTGCGGTACCCGCAATTTCGCCCATGATGGATACGGAGGCGCCCGGTAACGGCCCATGCGTTGTTCCGTCGATAACCCTCCCGCGAATGGCTAGTCCTTGCGCAAACCCAAACTGGGCCGAGGTAATTAGTAATAAGAAACAAAAAGGGAAAATCCTAAGCATCGTCATTTAAATTCTGTTTTTAATTTCCTATGTCAGAGAATGAGAACAAGTACCAGTAGGAAAATCAGAAATAGCAGTCCGAAGATTATTTCGCGGAGCTGATATATCCGAAGTTTCCTTTCCTTGGATTTGTTGTTTGGCCTCATTTTACTTGGGTGGAATTACGGTTTATATTTACTTCTTTCTTTATATGGTCACCGGAATAGCAAAGTTGTAGAAAGAGGTGCAAAAATGTTAGAAGGAATGTTTCAAAAAGTAGGTAATTTGGTTACAAAATGGGGTTACCGGCATAAAATGGACGAAAACTCGTCTAAAAAGACGTTTTGTATCAATGCGCTCTTGCCAACCTATGAGTGAAGGGGAACTAGGTGGCGTGGGCGCTGGCTATGCCCGGCAGTATCGTGTCGGAGGCGATTGATGGGATGAATTGCGCAGATGCGCTAACGGTCTGAAACCACGCGGTCGGAGGCGATGATTACTTGTTCACTCTGAAACCACGGAAATTTTCTGCCTTTCTTTGGCATTGCTAACCTTCAACCGTGTTTGCTTTTTTTTGTTTGCAAATAGTTGCTGATGGCTGCTGCTTCGGCAGCGGTTAGTGGCTCCTGACCACCTATAAAGTCCACATTAAGTTCCTTCTTCGCGCTTCTCATCTTATCTGAACGATTTAAAACACCTGTCAATCAACTTCGTTGCTGCCTTCGTTTCTATAATCATCACTCTGCCACCGAAATGGAATGCGCCAAGCGATTCCTCATAGTGGCTAAATTAACTGCGTTTTCGAAACGAAGGATACATTCCCTTCGAATCCGCGTTGGAAAGACAGCCTGCAAGCAAAAGCAACCAGATTACCCGGTACACCGGCATTTATTTTTACCTTTATTAAATCCGGCACTTTCTACCAAATGCATATACACATAGTCCGTTTTAATCTCTAAGCTAACCAATCCTTGAACAACCGAACTGTTATTCGGAATAGTTAGTTTATAAACCTCTCTCAGGCTGCTTTAGTTCGAACTTCCAATCAAATAACCATCCATTAGCCTTATTTACGCGTTTTAAGTCAGCCGTAGTTGCTAATGATATTTCCGTTTCAAAACTATCGCCGGTAATCACATTTTCAATAGAATTTGTCAATTTATCAATGATAAAATCAAGTTCTATTGTCTTTTCACGCATACCTTATCAAATACCAGGTAAATTTAAATATACGAATAATGGCTCAAGGAAACAAGAGGAGGTCGGGATATTCTTAGTCAACCCGGATAAGCTTTACCGGATCGGCCAATTGCAATGGAGATACCACACTCTCAGCAAAGTAATTTGTGAAAATTCACGGATTGCATTACATTTGTACCAACCAAAGCGAGAGTAGCTCAGTTGGTAGAGCATCAGCTTCCCAAGCTGAGGGTCGCGAGTTCGAACCTCGTCTTTCGCTCCATTTTTATCCTCACAGTACGCGAGGATTTGTATAGGGAAGACTAAGTACCTTTGTATAAAGGAATGTGTTATGAATACAGAGCAAAAAAAGGTCAAAAAGAAAACAGAGCAAAAAGTCCCCGCTAAATCGAGAAAGGAAATCAATAAAGCGATTTTGGAACTATCGAAAAAGGCTAATAGAAATATGACCAAGCGGATGTTTAAAGATTTGATTGATGCATGATTGTTATTACGGACAGTAATATCATTTTCAGTGCGTTGATAACCCCTAATGGAACGGTGGCGCAAATCTTAAAAGCAAAGAGCAGGTTACATTTTTTTGCGCCGAGTTATCTGTTTGAAGAAGTGAACAGACACTTGGCTAAAATAGAAGAATTATCCCCACTTAACAGAAGACAGCTAAAGGCTGAAATAAAAGCTTTTAAGGAAACTATCACGATAATAGAAACCAAAGACATTCCAAAAAAATATTATCTCGAAGCCTATGAGATTGTAATCGACATAGACTTCGATGACATTTTTTTCGTAGCATTGAACCGATATACACATTACAAAATTTGGACACTCGACACCCAACTTAGAAAAGGGTTAGAGAAAAAAGGTTATAACATCTGTATAACTACAACGGAGATTAAGAAAAGTCTATATAAAAAATAATCCCCTCGTTCATTAGTGGCTTGCGAAATCCCACCGCTCTTGCCCGTGGCTGTTCTCGCTTGGGGTATTTACGGTGAACTTCTTTCGTGTCATGCGAGGCTTTTCCTTTCTTTCGCCAGCCAATAAAATTTGTAGTCGATTGCTTCTTTTTGTTGGTTTAAATCCTTATCTTTATACTAATCACCGAGCAAACTATATGTGAGAAAAAAGGTGAGCGGTTCTTCAAAAGGATTTTTAACCGATTGATTTAAAGATGTTTGCGGAGGCATGAAATCTTCTTACCTCCCCTAATAGCAACAAGCTACAAACCAAACCCCTAGCGAATGAAAAGAACAGCGATATCCTATTCAACTGGATAATCATTATTCTTATTATTGTGTCATCAATCCTTTTTCTCACAACAATTTACTCACAAATATTTATGTGACAAAAAGTCCTTGTTAACTTACTTGTGTATCGCTGTACAAGCAGGATAGTTACGACAAAACCAATACCATTCCGCCCGGTGAACGAAACAAACGTTTTACTGCAGCCCTTCTTCCGCCAGATGCTCCACATATTGGCGCACGGTATCGTTGGCAAAGCGGCTGGTCACATCAAATGCAAACGCATGGATCAACAGTATCCGGGCTTGCGCCTCACTGATACCCCTGGCCCTAAGGTAAAATAAGGCCTCATTGTCAAACTGGCCGATGGTACATCCGTGGCTGCATTTTACGTCGTCAGCGAAAATCTCCAGTTGCGGTTTGGTGTACACTGCCGATTTCTCACCGATGAGCATGTTGTTATTCTGCTGGAATGCATTGGTTTTCTGTGCATCAAGGCGTACGAATATCTTGCCATTGAATACCGCCGTCGATGTATCTTGGGTAATATTTTTATACCACTCGTAGCTCTCGCAGTTCGGCTTCATGTGATCCACAATTGTGTGGTTATCCACCAACTGGCTGCCCGCGGTAAGGGCAATACCGTATAGGTGGCTCTCTACCTCGCTGTCGCCCAACCGCACATTGATGTTATTACGCACAAAGGCGGCTCCTGGAAACGAGCAATTATAATTGTTATAAAGGCTGTGTTTTTCCTGGTGTATCTCGGTATGGTTCAAGTAATTGCTTTGCTCACCCGCAACCTGCAGGTAATAATGCTGCAGTTTCGCATTTTCACGTACCATGATCTCGGTAACGTGGTTGCTCAAGCTCCGCTCGGCAGCATCGTCCGTTACGAAAGACTCAATGATCTCCGCTTCGGCAAATGCGCCCATCACATAGAGATTACGCGTTTGACTGAAAAATGGATTAGCAGACGCCGCCACGTGGATGATATGGATAGGCTTTTGCAGCTGAGTGTTCTTACCTACCTCAATAAACAAGCCCGAGGTGAATGACGCCGTATTCAATGCCACAAATGGATTATCCGTTTTATCGGCATAGGCCGTAAAATACTTGGCGAAACAGAGCCGCTCGAAAGCCTGTTCTATGGGCATGATCTGCAGGCCCGGGATTTCCTCGTCGGAAGACAGCTCGCTGCTGTACTGCCCGTTCACCATCACCACACGGTAGGCGTCAAGGTCGGGAATACGTGCCTTCTCCCACGCTGCCCCACCAGAAATGGGCTCGGCCTCCAGTGCATAAGGCTGGTTGACCAGCGGCTGTATGTTGGTATATTTCCAGTCTTCGTTTTTTACAGTAGGGAAACCGGCCGCTTTAAAGCGCTCCAGTGCTTGCTTACGGATTTCATCCAGCGACCCCGTGGTACCGGACGACAGGCGCTCGCCAGCTGTTTTAATCAATTGGGTATATAGTGAATCACTCGTTTGTGTAATCATGGTATCTGCAGCCACTTCATCCAACATAGCCTCTCCTTCCTTTCTAATTCATTAAAAACCGTTGCCTAGGCATCAACTGTTTCCTTAATCCAGTCGTACCCCTTTTCTTCCAATTCCAATGCGAGTTCTTTCGTTCCCGAGCGGACAATACGCCCGTTATACAGGACGTGCACAAAGTCGGGCACAATGTATTCCAGCAACCGCTGGTAGTGGGTAATGACAACGAACGCATTGTTTTCGGTGCGCAGCTGGTTTACGCCATTTGCGACAATTCGGAGGGCATCGATATCCAGCCCTGAGTCCGTTTCATCCAGGATACCCAGCTTCGGTTCCAGCATAGCCAATTGGAAAATCTCATTACGCTTCTTCTCGCCCCCGGAAAAACCTTCATTCAAGGAGCGGTTGGCCAGTTTGGCATCAAACTCTACCAGCTTTTGCTTTTCTTTCACCCTATTCAAGAATTCCCGTGCTTCCAATGGTGGCAGCCCTTTATAGGCACGGATTTCATTGAGCGCCGTTTTCAGGAAGTTGATGTTGGATACCCCTGGTATCTCCACGGGATATTGGAATGCTAAAAACACCCCCTCACGGGCGCGGTCCTCGGGCGAAAGCTCCAGGAGGTCCTTCCCGTCCAGCAGCACTTCCCCCTCGGTTACCTCATAATCCTCCCGGCCGGCCAATACATTGCCAAGGGTGCTCTTGCCGGAGCCGTTAGGCCCCATAATGGCATGTACTTCGCCTGCCTTCACTTCGAGGTCCAGGCCTTTTAATATCGCTTTATCTTCTACTGATGCGTGTAAATTCCTAATACTTAACATGATAATCTCACTACTCTTCTTTTATTAAATTGCTAGCCTACACTTCCTTCAAGCGATATGGCCAATAGCTTCTGTGCCTCTACGGCAAATTCCATGGGCAGCTGGTTCAGCACCTCTTTGGCATACCCATTCACAATCAACCCTACCGCCTTTTCCGGATCGATGCCCCGCTGGGTAAGGTAAAATAGCTGGTCTTCACCGATTTTCGACGTAGTAGCCTCGTGCTCCAATGTGGCTGTTTTATTGCGGTTTTCGATATAAGGGAAGGTATGGGCCCCGCAGCGGTCGCCGATCAACAGCGAGTCGCATTGGGTAAAGTTACGGGAATTGTCGGCGCCGGGGCCGATTTTCACCAAACCGCGGTAGCTGTTTTGGCTCACACCCGCCGAGATACCCTTGGATATGATTTTACTACGGGTGTTCTTGCCCAAGTGGATCATTTTGGTGCCTGTATCGGCAACCTGCTGGTTGCGGGTAAGCGCTACCGAATAAAACTCCCCTACGGAATGGTCACCCTTCAGGATAACACCGGGATACTTCCACGTGATTGCCGATCCGGTTTCGACCTGTGTCCAGGAAATTTTACTGTGGTCGCCTTTACATATACCGCGCTTGGTCACAAAGTTATAGATGCCCCCGTTTCCGTCCTTATCGCCGGGATACCAGTTCTGCACCGTCGAATACTTGATTTCCGCATCCTTATGCGCTATCAACTCCACGACTGCCGCGTGCATCTGGTTTTCGTCGCGCTTCGGGGCAGTACACCCTTCGAGGTAGCTCACATAAGCCCCCTCATCGGCAATGATCAACGTGCGTTCAAACTGCCCGGTATTCTCCGCATTGATACGGAAATAGGTGGAAAGTTCCATGGGGCAGCGCACGCCCTTGGGGATATAAACGAATGATCCGTCTGAGAACACTGCGGAATTAAGTGCGGCATATACGTTGTCCGTTTGTGGCACCACCGTACCGAGATACTGCTTCACCAGCTCGGGATGCTCCTGGACAGCCTCACCAAAGGATGAGAAAATAATCCCCTGCTCTTTAAGCTTCTCCCGGAATGTTGTCTTTACCGATACACTGTCGAATACCGCATCCACGGCAACCACACCGGCCAATACTTTCTGTTCATCCAAGGGGATACCAAGCTTCTCAAAGGTCGAGAGCAACTCGGGATCCACTTCATCCAAGCTGTTAAGTTTGGGCTTCGCCTTGGGTGCAGCATAATATGAAATATCCTGGAAGTCTACCTCCGGGGTTTCAAAGTTCTGCCAGGTCGGCATCTCCATCTGCAAAAAATGCCTCAGTGCTTTCAGCCGCCATTCCAGCAGCCATTCCGGCTCATTCTTCTTGGCCGAAATCAGCCGCACTGTGTCCTCATTTAGCCCCTTGGGGGCGATATCCATTTCGATATCTGTGGAAAACCCGTATTTATATTCTTCGAGCGCAAGCTCTTTCAATAACGCGTCATCTTTTGTGCTCATAACTCCTCCACAACGTGATCAATTAAGCAGCTAGGCAACCGCCTTGCTTTTCTGTGTCGCAAAGTTACGATTAATGCAGCAATAAACCTCGCCCATTGACCCAACATTTCGGGGAATACCCGCGCTTTTCCTATTTTTTACAAATCAGTGATAATGAACGTGATTCAACCAAAGCACCACGGAATCTTCGTTTCCAGACAAACTATATGGAAAATAAATCGTACCATTGCCAAATATAATTTGGCAAACGCTTTGCGCCAGTACAGTTATTATCCAAATCGTTGAGATATGCCTTTTCAACCCGACAAAACGGATTTTAAAATCCTGAAACTCCTACAGGAAAACGGCCGGATTACCAATCTCCAGCTGGCATCCAGCATCGGCCTCTCGCCTGCTCCGACGTTAGAGCGCGTACGGAAGTTAGAAAATTCCGGATACATCAAGAGCTACCACGCCTTCGTAGACGAAGAGAAGCTCGGTTTGGGCATCAAGTCGTTCATCCAGATATCGCTTGATTTCCATACGCATAATGCCATCCCCGAATTTGTCGAGGCCGTAAAGAACATCAAAGAGGTGACGGAGTGCCACCACGTAACGGGCCAGTGTGATTTCATGCTAAAGGTATACGTGAAAGACATCAAGGCATACGAGGCGGTCATCATGGAAAAAATCAGTAAAATCCCCTACGTGAAGACGTTCCAGACGATGATGATCATGTCTACCAGCAAGAAAGAGCCCATCGTCCCGATGGAATACTGAAATCACACCTGCCAGTCAATGGGCTTGTGCCCCCGCTGTTCCAAGAAGCTATTCGTTTTGGAAAAGTGTTTGCAGCCAAAGAAGCCATGGTACGCTGAAAATGGTGATGGATGCGCGGCCGTTAGAACGTGGTGTCTGCGGCAATCGATAAGCGCTGCCTTATTCTTGGCATACCGCCCCCATAATAGAAACACAATCCCCTCGCGGCGGACCGATAACTCCGCGATGGCCCTATCGGTAAATTCCTCCCATCCTTTTCCTTGATGCGAGCCCGCCGTGTGTGCCCTTACCGTGAGCGTGGCGTTAAGCAACAACACCCCTTGGTCGGCCCATGCAGTAAGATCCCCATGGCCCGGCACCCGGAATCCGGGGATATCGGTACTCAATTCCTGGTACATGTTACGCAATGACGGCGGTATGGCCACGCCCGGTGGCACGGAAAAAGATAATCCGTGGGCCTGCCCTACATTATGGTAGGGGTCCTGTCCGAGTATCACCACGTTCACGTCGCCGAACGGCGTGTGATTAAATGCTTTGAAGATGAGGTTTCCCGGTGGATAAACCGTATGCTCACGTTTTTCAGCTACTAAGAACTGTTTAAGCTGCTGCATGTAGGGTTTTCCAAATTCGACGCCCAGCACCTCATTCCATCCCGGTTCCAATTGTACGCTCATGAGAAGCAAAAATACACTTTATTGTAAAATGTCCCACCACCTAGTTGATAAAGCGCTGAAATAAACGGATATTTGCGTTAAGTTTTTAATAAAGAAGTTTGTCAACTAATATAGCGGCACATGTCTAATCTCGTTCGGATTGTCCTTTCTTCCCTCTTGCTGGTCGCCACAGTGGCCTTGTTTGTCTACGGCGAATGGGGATGGGGTATTTTAGGTATCCTGATAACCATAATCGCCTTTGTTACTGTCTTTTTCAATGAGAATATGCTTGTTGCCCAGTTTTACCTGCGCAAGGAGAACATGGTAAAAGCTGCAGGCTGGCTGGGCCGCATCAAAAACTACGAAAAGCAGCTTATCCGTGCACAGCATGGTTACTACCACCTGTTGCTGGGGTTGATGGAGTCGCAGAAATCGCCTATGCAATCGGAGAAATTTTTCAAGAAAGCACTGTCATTGGGGCTGCATATGGGCCACAATGTGGCTCTTGCCAAGTTAAGCCTGGCCGGCATCGCGATGGCCAAACGCAATAAACGGGAGGCAACCAAATACCTCCAGGAAGCGAAAAGAGCCGATAAAAACAAGCTTCTGGCCGACCAGATTAAAATGATGAAAGACCAGATGGGCATGCTGGACAGGCAACAGCAAATCCGGTACCGCTAGCTATTCGGCTGCCGGAGCCAGGAGGTATGCCTCCAAGAACCGTCCTTCATCTTTACGATCTTCGAAGACCACCTTCACCATGTGTATGGCCTTAGCCTGCGGTGAGATGCCCTGTGCTGTAATAGTCAGCTCCACGGGGGCGCTGGGTTGCAGAAGGTAGTGTAGATAGTTCTGGCGGTCTTCAAACCGCATCAACACGCGGCCCATCGTAAGGGCTGAGAAATAATAGGCATTCCGCTGGTCGTCCACCAACTGTGTGCCGCACACATTCACCTTCAGCTCGCGCGAGCGCTCCGAAAGGCAAGTTAGGGTAAGGGTAACCGAAGCGGTATTAGTGGCCGAATCGATGGTATAGGCTATGGCTTCAAAACGGATGTCGTCCATGATCAGCACACTGGAATCCTGCTCAGCCGGCACACCCTTAAGCGGCGCGGAAACGGCTACAGACACCGAAAGCAGCGCCAAAGCAATGAACAAACCTATTTTCTTCATCCCCTCAACCGGTCTGCGGATTTAATTAATTTCTCATCCTTGCGGATGCCCCCTATGGCCATGCACAGGAAAATGATGCTGACCGGTAAAAGGAAAAGGCCTACACCCATATTCCGTGCAGAGAGGGCTTGCCCCTCCGCCGTGAGTGTAGCACTAGCCGAGCCATACAGCCAGATACCGAAAAGCAACAGCAGGATGATTTCAAGTGCTATCAACCACAACTGCTGTTTGCGCTGCCGGAATTTAAATATGATGTATAACGGGAATAGCCCTAGTAATACCGTGGCAATGGTCTGGAGCACAAAAAACTCGGTGCGCACTGCCTGCCCTTCCAAACCCTGGTAAGCCCCAGTCACTTTCAGCGCCCTGCCTATACCATCCAAATCGGCATATTGCAGATAAGGAAAGAGGAAAAGGGCAAATATAGTGGCCGAAGCCAAGAACAACCAAACACTCTGGATACGTTGAATCATACGTGCAATTGCTAAAATAACAACGCAAACTTAGGCATTGTTGTTTTTAAAAACAACGCCTAAGTTTGCGTGCCTTATGGTATTGCAGTGATAATGGCTTCGATGGCATCGGTGTGCACGGGCGTAGCGGCAGCACGGTCAAACAGGCCGGACCCCAGGTTCCCCGTATGCCCATTGTCCCAATAGAACGGCACCACACCGTTTTCATAGGCTGCCGCAGTAACATAATGGAGGTAATGGTTGCGGGATGCGATGTGGTCAGCAAGTCCAACCGCGAGGCCTGAGCGCAGCATTGCCGCATACTCTCCTAAAATAACCGGGATGCCCCGATCTACAAAGTGCGTTTTCATCTTGCCGAACGCTTGGTCCACCCACTCCTCCTGCCCCCAGCTGGAGGCATTCGGCTGTCCGGCGTATGCTTCCCCCCATAGGTATTTGTCGCTCTTATCATCAAGTGTGAAGTCATAGGGATCGTAGTAATGTACTTCCACCATCATTCGGTTGGGCACCGGGTCGGTTGGTATCTTTAAGTGCGTTACAGCGTGGTCGATATTTGTGTTGTAAGATTGCACCACCAAGTTACGCCAGGCATTCTTCCCTCCGGTAGCCCGCACCGCATTTACAAAGGTCTGGTTGTAGGCGTTTTGCACGGCGAGGTGCTCTGCCGTGGGGGTACCGTAGTCGGCGTGGACCTCATTCGTGCCGGCAAACAGTAAATGTTCATCATAATCCCGGAAATAGACGGCTATTTGCTGCCACAGCGCACTGAACTTGGCGGTAACTGCCTCCTGGTGAGCATATAGGGGATGCTCCTCCAGCCAGCCACCGTCCCAATGTGTATTAAGGATGACATACATATCATTTGCCACGCAGTAATCGACTACCTCCTTCACCCGCGCCAGCCATGAGTCGCTTACCCGGAAGGTCTCCTGGTCTTCCATGTAGCCGCTCCAGGCACAGGGGATACGTACCGCATTGAAACCTGCACCTTTCACGGCGTTAATCAGCACCTGGGTTGTCCGGGGGTTACCCCAAAGGGTCTCGCCGGCCACAAAGGGGCTGCTGGCGGCCTCCAGGGCATTCCCCAGGTTCCATCCTATTCGGAGCTGCCCTGCAAGTGCCGGCGCATCACGGTCCATACCGGCCTTGTCGGCATCCTGTACGGCAGGCTGGCCGGCCTGCCGTATAGTGACCTTCTGGGTAATGCCTGCCAAAACAAACACCACAGTGCCTTCACGTGCGAGCACATTACCATTAGTCCCTACGCGGAACGTTTCGACACGCTCCTGGCCCGGCTGCACTGTTCCTGTGGTGGTCCGCTCTATCCATGTGGGTAGTGCCGAGACCTCATACGCTCCCGAGGCGCTGACGGTGAGGGTAAAGTCGCCACCAGCTACATCAACGTCGACTTCACTATCCGAAATGTCTAGCACATCGGCGCCTTCCTGAACAATGGTAATTTCCCTAACAAGGCTTCCGGCCACTACCGAAACGGTCGTACTGCGTGCCCCTGCTGCAGTATGCGGCGTCACCGTTATCGTGATAACAGATACGCTTCCACTGCCCGATGCAGGGGAAACGGCACACCATGACTCGGCACTCGATGCGGTCCATGCCCGATTGGCGGTTATACGCACCTCTTTGGTCCCCCCGTCATTCGTGGCCGTCCACTCGTCTATCGATAGGGCCAGTGTCGGCTCAGGTTCCAACGGATCTTTCACACACGAAAGATGTGCTGCCACGAGGGCCGCCACTAACAAGAACATCCAATAATAGTGTGTCTTCTCCATCCGTATTATCCCTACTTAATCGGCCAAAACATAATGGAAAACCAGCACCTCATCATTATTGTCACCTTGGGTCTTAGCTTGGGAGACCCTGCCCAGCCAGAATCCCTGCGCATCGATATTGCCGAGGTTGGAGCCACCGTGGGAAACAAAATACCAGTCGTTGGTAGAGCCTGTAACCGACTTGTCGTTGGTAGAGCCTACCCATTCGGCAGCCGTGCCGCTATAATCAACCAGCGGGATACCTATATTCAGGATGTTTCCTTCAGTATCTATCGAGACATCTCCGGTGGCACTATAAGGCTGGCCCGCCTTGGTCTGCTTCAGTTCCACCTGGAGCTGGTCGCCGGTCACGAAGAACCGTAGCGTGGCACTTTCGGCAACTGCCCTGACATTGGCATCCCACACCCAGCTGTTGCTGGTGAAATCATCACCGAAGGTACTTGCCGACGTCCAACCACCCGAAAATGCCGGGGGGAAGCCGACCCAGTCGACAAACCAGTTGGCATCGGGCTTAAATGTCTTGCCCACCAGCGCCGACTTCCATGCCGCCAATGGATCGGCGGTACCCGACGATGCCGCCGGCACAAAGTGGTAGGCGGCATATTCTGNAATGTCTTGCCCACCAGCGCCGACTTCCATGCCGCCAATGGATCGGCGGTACCCGACGATGCCGCCGGCACAAAGTGGTAGGCGGCATATTCTGCTTTATCGCTGGCGCGCTGGCCGAGCCACATGCCCGAAATGTTGCCCAAGGCGTCGGTTTCGGTCCGGATCAGCCGCAAGCTGTTCTCTGCTGTGGTGGCCAAGCTAACCCACCCTGAAATGGCAAATGATATGGCGCGGTCGAAAATGATATTGTTTTTCTCATCAACGGAATAGCTCCCGTTGATGGCTGTTCCCGTCGCATCGGTAAAGGTATAATCGCCTGCGTTGTCGCTTGTTTTCGTCAACGTCAGCGATACGTTACTGATCATCGCCTCATCATACGGCGCCCAGCCTGTGGCTAGGTAGTCTCCCGGGGCCTGCCAGCGGTTGAGGAACTCACCGGCGAGGTCTGTCCAGTCATAGGGATTTATCAACGACAGTGTCCAGCGCTTGGTCGTGCTGGTAGATGTCGTCAGGTCGTCGTTGGCATTCCCTTCGTACGGCGGCTCGGGGTCGGGCTGCTCGCCGGGCACCCAATTATCGGAGTACGTTTTAGTCACGTAATTGTACACCAACAGGCAGGGGCCTTCGTTAGGGTCGTTGTCGCGCAGCACCGCAAGCTGCATGGCGTCTTCGGTAAGCGAGAGCAGTTTGATTTCGCCCCACTTGGTCACTACGGCATCACGTCCCGCATCGTGCAGCGGCGTGGCATCGGTGATGGTAAGAGTCTTGTTGGCTATGTCGAGCGCATATGTGCCCTGTTCGGTGCCTCTGGCAGAGACCATAGGGTGTTCCACCTTCACGAAGGGCCCACCCTTCAGGTTAAACGTCATCGTTCCATAGTCGCCATAGTCCATAAGCCACGTATTGCCCGCATAGTCGGGGTTCCAGTTCCAGCAGTCGTCGCCGTAACATCCCGTTTCTCCACCGTCCCAAGCTCCGCCTTCGCCGAGCCAACCGTTGGTGGTACCGTAAAAATAGAGCGGCCCGAGGAAATACTTGGCATCGATGTCGAGCACCCAGGTTTTCTCTTCGCCCGGCCCTCCAGACAGCGCTATCCAAAGCGGATCGTTCACGTAATTGAGGTTATCGTCCGTTACGGTTATCGTCACGGGGTCCATCTCCACTACACCGCCGGCAGTCATCGCCGAAAACTTAATGGTATATTCCCCTTTGAAGGCAAACTGTATCGTGTCACGAGCGCGGTTGGAGCGCCCGGTGCCATAATCCCACATAGACACCGTTCCCGGCGTATTGTTGATCAGTATAACAGTATTCCCGCCGGGGTCGGTAGCTAAGTCTTGTACTACGTCGAACTGAACCTCGGACTTGTCCAAAAGTCGCCCCAGTTCGGCATCCAACTTCTGGCAACTTGCTGTGACCACCAGGAGCACCGCTAGTTGCATGATGGCTATTATCAATCTTTTCATGTTTCAAATTAGTTATGTCCAACTACCATCCCTTATTTTGCACCAAAGTACCATTCGATAGGGTAATCTGGGTGTAGGGTATTTGCTGGAGGCCTTCTGTTCCTATGATATTCGATGCGGCAATCACCTTATCGGTGGCTGCACCCGCATTTTGCACTACCGTGGTTTCGGCAATGGCCGCCGCCGCGGCGTCTACGCCCTGCCGTAGAAGGTCCCAATACCGGATACCCTCGAAAGCAAACTCCAATCGGCGCTCACGCTGCAGGTTTTCAGTACTTACGGTAAGTGCGGAGAAATTTGTGCCATAGGCACGTTGCCGCACGGCATCAAAGTATTGCTGCGCATTGGCACTCCCCAATTCGGCTGCCATCAGCAATACATCTGCGTACCGGATAGCTACGTAATCTTGGTACTGGCCGATCATGAAGTTGGTAGCCCCCTGGTTCACCGGCAAGCTGTTGCCCGCTTCATCTACCATAGGCGAATACTTCTTGACATAGTACCCAGTATATTCGCGTTGGCGGCTCTGATTGGTGAAGTTGATACCTTCATCGGCTATGGAGATGATCGACGCTCCCCTGCGTGTGTCGTTGTCGTTATAGGCCCCCCACAACTTGGGGTTTACCGTAGCTCCGCCCCACCCATTGCCGTAGGGATAACTCCATTGTTCGCGCATGCCGTACATGACCATCCAGTGGTTACCATCGGTATTACCATCGTAATCGCTCGTATAGGTGTACTTGACTGCGAAAATGGTTTCTTCGTTGTCTTCTCCCGCGTAGTTTGCAACCGACGCTGCGGGCCATAGTGAAGCAAAGTCTGCCACCAACCCATGGCCGCTGCTGGCGATGACCTCTTCCAACCCTGCCAGTGCTTCGGCTTTGGTAACCACTCCCACCAAGTCGGCTTTGCCGTAGTAACCGGTATAATATAGGTATACCCGGGCTAGCATCGATTGGGCTGCCCATTTGGTGGCCCGCCCCGCGTCGGGGTTGTTGGCCACGTAGGCCACAGCTGGTAGGTTAGCTGCGGCATATTCCAGATCGGCGGCGATGACGGCATATACCTCGTCGGGATGTGCTTGCGGGATGTTATCCGCAGATGGCTCCGTGAGCAGCGGGATATTACCCCACAGCCGTACCATATCGAAATAGAGGTATGCGCGCAGGAAGCGTGTTTCCCCTTCGTATACCGCACGCAGGGCAGGCTCGTTGCTCCAATCGATTTCATCGAGCTTGCTCAGCAGCATATTGGCGCGGTAAATAGCACGGTAGTAGGCTTCCCAATTGCCGCCAAACAGGTTCTGATCGGATGGTGACCGGCCGCGGTCGAACTCGTCAATCATCTGGTAGCCGAACCCATCGGAAGCACCTGTACCGCCGAAGCAGTTGTCAGAAAAAATTTCCGCAGCAACCGGGAGGGCCACGCCTTCGGCCCAAATGGTCTGCAATCCATCATAAACCCCTACCAACGCCCGATAGGCGTCTTCCGGGGTTCGGTAAAAGCTTTGCTCGGTCACGTTGGTTACATCTTCCACATTCAGGAAACCCTTGGTGCAGCCTCCTGTAACCAGTATCGCGGCAAGCGCTGTATATTTTATCAGTGTTTTCATGTTCATAACTGTTATCGGATTAAAACGAGATGTTGGCCCCTACCATAAACGTACGTGGGCGCGGGTAGTAACCAAGGTCGACCCCCGAGGAGAACCCTTCGCCATAACCCACCTCGGGATCCATTCCATTATATGAAGTGAAGGTATACAGGTTGAGCGCTGACGCATAAACACGCACCTTACTGAGGTAAGGTTGTTTCAACACCTGTCCCAGGTCGTAACCGATGGTGACATTGTTGATGCGCATGAAATCGCCTCTATGGATGTATAAATCTGAGAACTGTGTCCAGTTACGTCCGTCTTCGGTAACGCGGGGTATGGTATTGGATGAGCCCGGCCCGTGCCATCGGTCGAGGATGGCCGACGAGTAGTTGGCTTTCGGGTTTGCATGGTTCCGCCACGATTGCACCAGCTCATTTCCGGCTACACCGGATGCTAGGAGCGAGAAATCGAAACCGCGGTATGCCAACGACAGGTTTATCCCGAAAGTATAATCGGGATTCGGGTTGCCCACCATCGTCCGGTCCAGGTCGTTGATCACCCCGTCATCGTTTAGGTCCACATACCGCACATCACCGGGCTGTGCACTGGGTTGTATAAGCTGTCCGCCCGATGCGCGGTGGGCATCCACCTCTGCCTCTGATTGAAAAATACCTGCGGTTTCCAATCCCCAGAAATAACCGATCGGGAAACCATCCTGCGCGCGGTAGAACTCCAGGGAGTTATCAAACAGGGAGTTTGTGTTACCATGTATAATACCATCTGACGTAGGTATCCGGCCCACTTTGTTTTTGTTATAAGCGCCATTCAGCCCGATGGAATAGCTAACTTCACCAATGCGGTCCTGGAACGACAATGCGAGTTCAATGCCGGTATTCTGCACATCACCGCCATTGATGAATGGAGCTTCCGCTCCCGCCGTTGCCAGGATGGGGGCCCGTATAAGCCAGTCTTTTGTGTTCTTGGTGTACCAATCGAACGCCACATCCAAGCGGTTGCCGAGGAAGCGGGCATCAAAGCCTAGGTTGGTTTGCTCCGATGTTTCCCATTGGAGCTGCTCATTACCCAACCTACTCGGATGCGCCCCGGGTGTGAGCACACCCTCTTCTGGGCCAAAGCTATAGTTGATTCCGAAGCTCACGGGCGCGAGGTATTGGAAGCCCGAGACATTTTGGTTCCCTACTTGCCCCCAGCTCGCGCGCAGTTTGAAGAAATCGAGCCAAGCCTCCGTACCGGCAAGGAATGCTTCGTTGGTGGCAATCCAGCCGACCGACACCGAGGGGAAATAACCCCATTGGTGACCCGGCGCAAACTTCGAAGAGCCGTCAGCGCGGAAGGTGGCGTTGAGCATGTAGGTTTCCTTGAAGTTGTAATTGAGCCGTCCGAAATACGACATCCGGCGCTCCGGTTCGCCCGGCGCACCACCGATGGTGATGTTGGTGCCGTCGGTATTGGTTGCATTGTTTAACCACGCATAGCCTAGCCCGCTGATGATGAGGTCGCGATTGCCACCCCAAATCCCCGAACTGTCAAACTTATAAGCCGATGTGCCCGCCATCACCGTAAACTGGTGGCCGTTCTCCACATCAAAATCGTAGGTAAGGAAATTCTCCCACATGAGGGACCTGCCTTTGCCCATCGACTGGTTTACACGGGTAAAATCGTTGAATGAGTAGACCGAAAGGCGGTATATCGGCTGGAACGAACGGCCTTCATTGGCATAATAGTCCAGGCCCACCATCGTCTTAAAAGTTAGCCCCTCCAGCGGTTCGACGGTCAAGTAAACGTCACCCAGCAGTTTCTGGTCGTTATTGCGGTTCTGGTTATTGAGCACCATGGTGGCGTAGGGGTTGGCTTCACCGTTGTTCCAAGTGGAATTGCTGTTGTCGAAGAAGTTACCTGCCTCGTCATATATAGGCACAAATGGGCTGGTATTGAATGCCCCGCGCAACGTGTTATTGTATTGACCACCCACACCGATACCGTTGTTGTTGGTATACGTATAAGTAAGGTGCTGTCCAAAGGTAATAATGTCTTTATAGAGTTTATGCTCGGAGTTGAACCGGAAGTTGTAGCGTTCGTAAAACGAAGAGCTTTTACCCCCTACGACGCCTTCTTGAGAGGTATAGGCGGCAGACGACGAATACACAGACTGTTCGGTACCGCCCGATATGCCCAGTGTATAGTTTTGTGTCAGTGCGTTGTCGACAAACATCTCATCGATCCAATTGGTGCCCTGGCCCATGGCGCCCACCTCCTCATTCGTAAAATAAGGGAGATTACCCGAGTTGATGCGGGCCTCATTCATGATGGCTGCATACTCGGCGGCATTGAGCAGGCGGGCTTTGGAGGCCACCTGCTGGCTCCCCGCGTATCCATCAAAGGTAATACGTGCCCGCCCCGCCTTGCCCGACTTGGTGGTGATCAACACAACACCATTAGCAGACTGCGACCCATATATCGCTGCTGAGGCTGCGTCTTTCAGGATGTCGATCGATTCGATATCCGCCGGATTGAGATAGCCGATGCTGCCGGTCTGTACACCATCCACAATATATAGCGGCCCGGCATTGCCGATGGTGCCGAGCCCGCGCACGATGACATTAAGGCCCGACCCGGGCTGGCCCGACGTTGTGGTGATCTGTACCCCCGGTGCCTGCCCCTGGAGGGCTTGCAGCACGTTGGTTTGGCTTTGGGCCAGTAGGTCGTCGCCGCTTACTTGCAGGTTGGCCCCAGTGACAAGCTTCTTCTTCTGCACGCCGTAGCCCACTACAACGACCTCTTCAAGGTCAGAGATGGTAGAAATCAACCGTACGGTAACACCATCCTGTGCTGCTACTTCCTGCGTGGCATAGCCCATGTAAGAGACCACGAGTGAGCCCCCCGCCGGTGCCGCGATGGTAAACCGGCCGAGCTCATTGGTTACCGCGGCGGCCGTTCCTCCTTTTTCCGTTACACTGGCCCCGGCAATGGGGCTGCCATCGTCGGCCGACACCACCGTACCGCTAAGGGATTGGGCGAATGCCGTGGCACCTATCACACACAGGAGCGTAACAAGCCATAGCCTTCTGTTGAGTTGTTTTTTTATCATTTTTGTCAGTTTATTATATGGATTACTAATTGTTGGTATTACACTCGCTTACTCCACCGCGATGCGCATCGCTTTCCCCCGGTAGCTGATATTTTTAGACTGCCAGGGGAGTCCGTCGTAGCCCTGCGGATTATCGGGATTGATATAGACCACCTTGAACGTACGGTTTTTCAGCATCCCGGCAAACGACCCGTTCCGATCGCCGATTTGCAGCGTTTTTCCCGCATCGTCGTATGTAAACGTGATGGTACTGTATTCGCCCTTTTCATAGTTGTAGTTAGTACCTTCATCCTCATATAGCGTGAATGAAGCGTCCTTACCCGCATAAACCAGCAGGGTAATCTCCTTAGCCGGCTTCTCATCGGTATATTGCAGTTCGGGGCCAAGGGGGATGATGCTACCTGCTTTGACGAAGAGCGGTATCCGTTCGTATGGCGCCGCAGCATCCAGCGATTGACCTCCGGTATGGAATGTGCCGTTGTAAAAGTTATACCAGCCATTGCCCGTGGGCAGGTAGACGCTGCGCGAGGTCACCCCTTCACGGGTGACCGGATTGACCAACAACGACGGCCCTAAAAGGAACTGGTCGCCAATATTGAAGACGCGGCTATCGTTTGCGAAATCCATAGCCAGCCCCCGGATCATGGTATAGTTGGTTAAGTAGGTTTCACCCGCCAGCGAATAATTGTAGGGCAGCATCCGGTAATGCAGGTTGATGTAGTAAACCATGCTACTGTAGGCAGGATGCCCTTCGGGAGCGATACTAAACGGCTCGCGGAAGGGGAATTGCCCGTGTGCCCGGAATATGGGGAGAAATGCGCCAAACTGGTACCAGCGGGTGTTGAGCTCACGCCACTCGGCCAGGTCACGGGCCTCCGGCTGATGGAAACGGCGCTCCACCAGGAACCCGCCCACGTCCATGGTCCAATAGGGTGTCCCCGACATGGAGAAATTGATGCCGGCGGCGATCTGGTCGCTCATATCGTGCCACCGCGACGAGATGTCGCCGCTCCAAGCGGCAGCAGCGTAGCGCTGTTGCCCTGCAAAATAGGAGCGGGTGAGGATAAACACCCGGTTGTTAGGATCGGTATGCCGCTGGCCTTCGTAGATACCACGTGCATTTTCCAACGGAAAGGCATTGTAATACCGCACCGAGGAGCCAATAGCCGGCTGCATCACGGATTTGCGTGCTTCAATGTTGATATTGGAGTGGACATCGGGCTCGCTGGCATCCATCCACCAAGCATCGATTCCTTTTTTATACAATTTCTCATTCATCAGTTCCCAGAACCCGGCACGGGCTTCCGCATTGAATGGGTCGTAAAACGTCGAAGTATACCCTTTACCGATCCAGTCCTTACGTCCATCGTAGATATTCCGCATATACAGCCAGCCATTGTCGCGGAAACGGGCATAGACGCTGGATTCCTCGTTGATCTTCGGCCATACTGATATCATCAATCTGAAGTGGTTGTCGTGCAGCCGTTTTACCATCCCGTCGGGGTCGGGGAACCGGGCCGGGTCGAAGTTATGGCTCCCCCAGTCGTGCTCGCGCCAATAAGACCAGTCCTGCACCAGGTTGTCTATCGGTATGCGGCGTTTGCGGAATTCGGCAGCTACCGCCTCGAGCTCCTGCTGTGTCTTGTACCGCTCGCGGCTTTGCCAGAAGCCGAATGACCACCGCGGCATGATCGGTGCCCGGCCTGTGAGGTGACGGTACCCGCCGATTACGTCGTCCATATCGTCACCTGCGATGAAGTAGTAGTCCACGCCCGCGCCGGCCTCTGAGTCGAAGGAGAACGTACCCCTGTCGCCCTCCGGTATAGGGGTCTGCCATGTGATGCCCAAGTATGATTGTCCACCATCGGGCAGCCATTCAATCCGGACCGGATAGCGCTTGCCCTGCTCCATGTCGATATCAACCTCAAAAGACCCGGCGTTCCACGATTCGCGCCAGCGGTCTTCCTTGAGCTCCCCGGCTATCCATACCTTTATATAGCCAGAGTACCTGAAATGCAACCGGTGCAAGCCGCTATATGGTGATTCCACCTGCCCGTTATACTCCACGAGGCTATTGGCCAGGTCGATACCCTCGGGGAACTTGGGCTGGTCGCTCAAGTACAAATACGATATCTCCGATTCCGGCCGCCGTGCCCATACCGCTTCGGGGTTAGCTTTATCACGGTAGGTGGCCGTAAGCCAGCCTTGCTGCCCATCCTCGGAAAAAAGCCGTAATGCCGAAAGCGGCAGAAGCGGGCGGATGTCTCCAGCCTTCGTAATGGAGTAGTTGTGCCACAGCACGCCATAGTTCTTGGTAGAAAGCAGGAAAGGCACGCCCGTCATCGTATTGTATTGCAATAACGTTACCTGCCTACCCTGGTAGTTCATCACGCCATTCTGGTGTTGTCCGAGGCCGTATAGTCCTTCGTTTTCCGTTACCACGAACTGCTGGCGGACACGGTAAAACGTATCGCCGTTATAGGCACCAGGTTCAAAGGTTGCCGCATCGCGCTTCCGTTCGCCAAGCAGCCGGTTGCCCGCTTTATCGCGGAAATCAACCGCTCCGGTGAGCAGGGAAATACGTGCGGCTATGTCGGCGGTCGACACGTTGAGCGTGTCGCCCACCTCGTCGCACGTCCAGGGGCCGGCAGTACGCCGCAGCGAGTCTACGATAGTTAATGGCTCGCTGGGTAGCACCCCACTCCCCAGGGGTGTGGCCCGCACATGGATAATGTTGTCTGCAATGATATCGAGCTCCAACCGTTGGCTTATCGCAGTCGGCACATCTCGGTAAATCACCGTTATCCCATGGTCGGTGCGGTTTACCGTAACCCCCGGTGGGGCTGCCATCGTTGGCACAATAAACGCTAGACTTGCAATAATAGTTGCGGCAAAAACGACAAACTTCATGATCATACTAAAAATGACGGCTCGCACCGGTTTAACATTTGGCTATCATAATATAGCGCGTCCCCGCATTGGCGAGGTAGCTATTAGCTAGTGACAAAGCTAGTATGGTGTACTGTTTACCAGGGGCTATCTACGTTAACAATTGGGGGCAGTTTTGTTAACAATACGGTTTCAGAGTAGGCTTTACGCCTCTTTTCGGTATGTCGAAGGCGATGTATTATATAATGCTTTGAAATATTTGCTGAATTGCTTGGGACTTCCGAAGCCAACCTCGTAGGCGACTTCCGCTACGGTCATACCTGATTGGGCCAGCAGCTGTGCAGCACGTCTGAGCCGTGCGATGCGGATAAACTCCGACGGGCTGTGCCCGGTCAGGGTAAGCACCCGCTTGTACAGCCCTACCCGGCTTACATTCATCTTATCGGCCAGTAGTTCTACCGTAAAGTCGGTGTCGCCCATGTGTTCTTCCACCACCTCCAGTGCTTTACGCATGAATCGCTCATCGGCTGAAACCACCTTTTTGGCCATCGGCTGGATATCGACACGCTTCTTGAACGTCCGCTCCATGGATTCTTGCTGTTTAAGGATACTACCGAGCTTGGAGCGCAGCAGCTCGAAGTTGAAAGGCTTCGTGATGTAATCGGTAGCACCCGCTTCGATGCCTGCCAGCTGCATACTGTCTTCGGCCATGGCCGTGAGCAGCACTACCGGGATATGCCGCGTACGGCTATCGCCCTTCAGGCGGCGGCACAGCGCAATCCCATCGTCGCCGGGCATACTCACATCGGCCACGACGATATCGGGGTGCAGTGCCAGGGCCTGTGTCCATCCTGTCGCCGCGTCACTGGCCTCATACACGGCAAAAGAAGCCCGCAGGTTATCTTTCAGGTAGAAACGGAAATCATCGTCGTCATCCACGAGCAGCACGCGCTTCAGGCCCGTCTTTTGCGCCTTATCAGGCTGCCGCGATGATGTTCCGGGGTGCTCCGGCGAGAGCCGCGGTTGGGCAACCAAGGGCAGTTTGACGGTAAATGTGCTTCCATTATCACCGGTGCTTGCTACTGCAATGCTACCATTGAGCAATTCGATGTATTCTTTCGTGATAGCCAGTCCGATACCGTTCCCGCGATTGAGCATCCCGATAGGCGCATCGTGCTGGAAATAACGGTCGAAAATGCGTTCGCGATCCGCTGGCGGTATACCAATACCGGTATCGCTTACGGTGAGGGTAAGCATGGGGCCGAGGACCGCTTCAACGGTGATTTCACCGCCTGCAGGTGTAAACTTGAATGCGTTGGAAAGCAGGTTGAACAAGATCCGTTCGAGTTTATCGTGATCGAATGATACGCGGTAATGTGTCTCATTGATGGATAGCCGGTACCTTACATGCTTGCTTTCCGCAAGATCGGTGAATGCATCGAAATGGAGATGGATTGCAGCTGCGATATCCCCATCTTCAAGATTCGGCTTCAGCGCCTGCATATCTATCTTCCGGAAATCCAGCAGCTGATTGACCAAATTCAGGAGGCGCTTTGCGTTGCGCTGCACCACGGTGAGATGGCGCGTTGTCGGCTCAGAAGACGCCTCGCGCATCAATTTGTCGAGTGGGGCCAATATGAGGTTGATAGGTGTACGGAACTCATGGCTCACATTGGTGAAAAACCGGGTTTTCATTTGATCGAGTGCCGCAATCTGCCGGGCTTGCTCCCGCTCTTGCTGCAGCGCGAACCGGGTTTTCTCGCGGGTCCGTTCAATATGGCGGATGGTGAGGATAGCTCCTACAAAAAGTGCCGTATAGATAAGGTAGGCCCAGGCGGTTTTCCAGAATGGCGGTGAGATGGTAATACGGGCCAGGGTGTAAGGCTCGCTCCATGTCTCACCGTCGGCCGATACCATAACCCGGAAGCGATAAGTCCCCGGATCGAGGTTGGTGAACGTCGCCTTACGACTCTGGCGATCCAGGGACAACCACGTGTCATCAAACCCTTCCAGTTGGTAACGCAGGGTAGTGCGGTCTTTGTTCAGGAACTGTAAAGATGCAACCACCAAGCCCAGCACGTTCTCGTCGTGCGAGAGTGTGATGTTTTCCTTTGTTCGCCACTCCGCCACGTCGATGCTACGGTCGAACAATTGGAAATCGACCAGCATGGGCACGGCCAGGCTTGCCGTATGTTGGATTTGCAGCGGGTCGACAATATTAAAGCCCGCCGGGCCACCGAAGAGCAGTTCACCCGTCGACAATAAGAGTGCAGCATTTTCATTGAATGCGGTGGCCTGCAATCCGTCGCGCCGATCGTAATTGCGGAACCGCCACCGGGTGGCGTCGGCCGGCGACTCATGGATGGCCGAAAGGCCTTTTGCCGTACTCACCCAGATGGTGCCCTGACGATCTTCGAGGATGGTCAGCACCGTATTATCGGGCAGTCCATCTTCCACCCCGAAGGTATGGAAGGTCCCTGTTGCCTCATCGTACAGATTGAGCCCTTCACGGGTTGCTACCCACAGCCGTTGCCGGCTGTCCTCCGCGATATCGGTTACGTAATCGTTGCTCAGGCTCCGCGGGTCTTGTGGATTATAGGCATAGCGGCTGTAATCCCCTTGGGCCGACAGCCGCTCCACGCCTGTAGCTGTACCAAACCACACCGCCCCGTTATGGTCTTCCCGGATTGCCGAAATATAGCCGGCCGGAGTAAACCCCGGATCGCCGACTTCGGGCCTGGTGAATGTTTCGGTCTCCTTATCCATTAGGTTAAGCCCGCCGGAAAGCGTACCTACCCAAAGCCGCCCCTGCGAGTCGCGGTAAATTTCCCACACACTGTTATCGCTGATGCTACGGGCGTCGGCAGGGTCGTGCAGGTATCGGGTAAACCGTTTGCCATCGAACCGGTTTAACCCACCGTGATACGTGCCTATCCACAACGTACCATCCTCATCGAGGAAAAGGCTCACGATTACGTCGCTGCCGATACTGCGGGGATCGGCGGGGTCGTTACGGTATTGGGTGAACTGCCCGGTACTCCGGTTGAAATAGAGCAGTCCGCCGCCGTTGGTCCCAATCCAGACGTTCCCCAGGCTATCTTCCACAAACCGGTTGATATCGTCGAAAGGCAGCCCGTCTGGTGCCCCGCTATGGTGCTGGAAAACAGGAAACTGGATTTGGTGGGGGTGATAATAGCTTATACCACCTTTGAAGGTACCCACCCACATGATGCCGTCGCCATCGTTATACAACGCGGTAACGCTGTTGTGTTTCAGCGACCGCGCGTCGAACTCGTCATGCATCAGATAGGTAACCCGCTCGCTTTGCGGGTCTACCAGATTGACACCGCCATGGTCGGTAGCAATCCATAGCTGCCCCTGGATATCCTGACTGATATTGAAGACGATCATGTTGTTCAGCCGCATACCGTCGGAGGTGGTGGAAAGATGCCGGGGTATCCGTTGGGTATCGGGCCACCAGAATACGCCCAGGGGCAGGTTATCGGCATAAACCCAGGGGCGCCCATCGCGGTCAATAAATACCTGATAGTCGGCGACGGTTGCTGCGCCGGCAGGATATAACGATTGCGACCACTTGACCGAGAGCGACTGTCCATCTAACCGCTTCACATAGCCGTGGTCATCGACCGTCCAGACATCACCGTCGACACCCAATGCCACGCCTGTAGTCAGGCCCGGCCGCTCTGGCGTAAGTACGGCGGTGACGCTATCGGACTGGCTTTCGTAGCGATACAGCGTGTTGTTGGCCAAGAGGAACCAATACCGTCCATGAGGGTCGCGCTCGATAGACAGCACGTCGCCCCCCGGCATGCCCATTTCACGCAGCACACTGTCGGCACGGCGGATAAAGCTCTCCCGGCCGGGATCGTAGATATTCACCCCCAAGGGTGTGCGTACCCACAGCCGCCCGCCGGGCCCTAGAAACAAATCATTTATACCGTTATCGACCAAGCTGCTTTCCTGGGTAGGCACGTGTCGGAACACCTTGAATTCATGTGCATCGTAGCGGTTCAGGCCAACGGGAGTGCCAAACCATACGAAGCCCCTTTCATCTTTAACGATCGCGGTAATGTGGTTGTGCGACAGTCCGTCATCTACATCCAGTTGCTGGAATTGCAATGTTTGGGCAGCGGCAGGCATATACCATCCCCAGTACCCCGCGACCGCTAATATAATCCAGCAAAAACGCAACATGGCTCGATGACTTTAGCCAAACCTACGAATTATTTCGCTAACGCATGAGCTTCATTTCATCACTTTTGTAGTGATTTTGATGACACTGGTTTTCCAGGGGCCCACACTGCCGTTATTTATACGTTGGCTCAAGGAAGAAGAGATAGATGAAGCGGTAGACCAAATGGAGTCCATCCGGCTACGCCTCCGTGCGGAGGCTGCAGAAGAAAATCTCGCTGGAGCTACTTTAACTACAGCGCCGAACTCCACCGGATCGGCGAAGAGAGCCGCTACGACGAGGAGGTAATCCGCGATCTGGAGGGTAGTCTCGACTTGGAAGAAGCCCGGCTTAACAAGTGTTCACCTACTGGAATTTCTTTGCGTTCACCTTCCGCTCGTTTTCCGTAAGGTATATTTTGCGGAGCCGGATGCTCTTCGGGGTCACCTCGATGTATTCGTCCGCTTGGATATATTCCATCGACTCTTCCAGTGAAAACTTGACGGCAGGTGCAATACGCACGTTATCATCACTGCCCGAGGCCCGCATGTTGGTGAGTTGTTTGCCCTTCACCAGGTTGACCACCAAATCATTATCACGGATGTGCTCACCCACAATCTGGCCTTCGTAGATATCTACGCCGGGGTCGACAAAGAAACGGCCGCGGTCCTGCAGCTTATCGATGGAATAAGCAGTTGTCTGCCCCTTTTCCATCGAAACCAGTACACCCGCCATGCGACCGGGAATAGGGCCTTTCCAAGGCTCATAGGCCTTGAAGCGGTGTGCCATCACAGCCTCGCCGGCTGTGGCAGTAAGCACGTTATTGCGCAGCCCAATGATACCCCGTGCGGGGATGTCGAATTCGAGGTGCTGCATATCACCCTTTGTCTCCATAATCAGCAATTCACCCTTGCGTTGGGTTACCAACTCGATTACCTTGCCCGAAACATCTGCCGGCACATCGACCACGAGTGTTTCGATAGGCTCGCACTTTACGCCGTCGATTTCCTTGATGATGACCTGCGGCTGGCCGACCTGCAACTCATACCCTTCACGGCGCATGGTCTCAATCAGCACAGACAGGTGAAGAATCCCCCGTCCATACACCAAATACGAGTCTGGCGAATCGGTCTGGACGACCTTTAGTGCGAGGTTTTTCTCCGTTTCTTTATACAACCGCTCCTGGAGGTGTCGCGAGGTCACGAATTTGCCCTCTTTACCAAAGAACGGTGAGTTGTTGATGGTGAAGAGCATGTTCATTGTAGGCTCATCAATATGGATGACCTCCAATTGCTCGGGGTTATCAAAGTCGGCTAGGGTATCACCGATATCGAACCCATCGATGCCCACCACCGCACAGATATCGCCGGCTTTTACTTCCTGCACCTTCACGCGGCCCAAGCCTTCGAAGGTATGTAGCTCTTTGACCCGCGATTTCACGATCTTGCCGTCGCGTTTGACGAGTGATACGGGTTGGTTCTCACGGACAGACCCACGGGCCACGCGGCCGATGGCAATCCGGCCTACAAACGACGAATAGTCCAATGATGTCACCTGCATCTGCAACGTTCCCTCCTGGTAAGGGGCCGCAGGTATGTGCTCCAATATCGCCTCCAGCAATGGGGTGAAATCCTCGGCAGGCTGTTTCCAGTCGGTACCCATCCAGCCTTGCTTGGATGAACCGTACAGCACCGGGAAATCGAGCTGCTCTTCGGTAGCATCAAGGTTGAAAAACAATTCGAAGACCGCTTCGTACACCTCATCGGGACGGCAGTTTTCCTTATCGACCTTATTGACCACCACAATGGGCTTAAGCCCTAATGCAAGTGCCTTTTGGGTTACGAAACGCGTCTGCGGCATGGGGCCTTCGAAGGCATCGACCAACAAGATGACACCGTCGGCCATCTTCAATACGCGCTCCACCTCACCGCCGAAGTCGGCGTGGCCGGGTGTGTCAATGATATTTATCTTGACATCTTTGTATTTTACGGCGACGTTTTTAGAAACGATGGTGATGCCGCGTTCACGTTCGAGGTCGTTGTTGTCTAATATGAGTTCGCCAGACTGTTCATTGTCGCGGAAGAGATTGGTGAAATGAAGGATTTTATCCACCAAGGTCGTTTTACCATGATCCACGTGGGCGATAATGGCTATATTTCTGATTTTCTGCATCCCGTACGGGTATTAAAATTGAGGGTGCGAAGGTACGGAAAATCTATGGAATTTTATTGCCCCTTGTTATTTTTTATGGAGCTATCCTGCCGTGATGACTCCCAGTTCCTTCCCTATTTTCGTAAAAGCGGCTATTGCTTTATCCAAATGGCGCTGTTCATGGGCGGCCGACAGCTGTACGCGTATGCGCGCTTTCCCTTTCGGCACCACGGGATAATAAAAGCCGATGACATAAATCCCTTCTGCCAGCATCCGGGCCGCAAATTCCTGCGCCAAAGGCGCATCGTATAGCATGACGGGCACAATGGGGTGTACCCCCGGCTTGATGTCGAACCCGGCCGCAGTCATCTTTTCGCGGAAGTATTTCGTGTTGTATTCCAACTTATCGCGCAATTCGGTCGTATCGCTGAGCATCTCCAACACGGCGATCGATGCTCCCGCTATGGCGGGTGCCAACGTATTGGAAAAAAGATATGGGCGGGAGCGCTGCCGCAGCATTTCGATGATTTCCTTACGGCCCGACGTGAATCCGCCGGAGGCCCCACCGAGTGCTTTGCCGAGGGTCCCCGTGATGACGTCTACGCGGTCTATCACGTTATGCAGTTCGTGCGTGCCGCGGCCGGTTTTGCCGATAAATCCGGTACAGTGCGACTCATCGATCATCACAAGTGCTTCATACTTATCGGCTAGATCGCAGATGGCATCCAACGGCGCTATGCTGCCATCCATGGAGAATGCACCATCCGTGACGATGATACGATGGCGTGTCCCTTGAGCAGCTTTGAGCTGCGTTTCAAGGTCGTCCATATCGCAGTTCTTATAGCGGAACCGTTGGGCCTTGCAAAGCCGTACACCGTCTATGATCGAGGCGTGGTTCAGCTCATCGGAGATGATTGCATCTTCAGGGCCGAACAATGGCTCGAACACCCCACCGTTGGCATCGAAGGCTGCGGCATAGAGGATGGTGTCTTCCGTGCCCAGAAACTCGGAAATCTTGGCCTCCAATGCCTTGTGTATATCCTGCGTACCACAGATGAAACGCACTGACGACATGCCATAACCACGGGTATCAATGGCTCGTTTGGCGGCCTCAATGACCTTTGGATGCGATGATAGCCCCAAATAATTGTTTGCGCAGAAATTAATCACTTCCGCACCGCTGTCGATGCGGATATCAGCCCCCTGTGGGGAGACGATTATCCGTTCATCTTTATATAAGCCGGCGTCTTTAATAGCCTGAAGCTCCTTCTGTAATGTGGGTTGGAGGGTCTTGTACATGATAGTTATAAGTCAAAAATCGTAAGTTGGCAGCCGCTATTCGTAAGTGCTAGTTAAAGTCTTCTGTTGCGGGCCCCGTGTGCAGCGTCAAAAGTCGAAAATTAAATCGCTAATTCAAAATCCGCGGCATTAGCTATCTTTGCGGCATGGCACGAGAAATCTATGAAACCAAACAGAAGGCGCTAAAGATCAATCTCAATGAGAAAATATACGGCACCTTCGCCGAAATCGGTGCCGGCCAAGAGGTAGCCCGGAATTTTTTCAACGCAGGGGCGGCATCGGGCACTATTGCCAAAACGATATCGGCGTACGATATGGCCTTCAGCGATGCAATCTATGGTTCTGAGGAGTCGGGCCGCTATGTAAGCCAGTCGCGCTTGAGTAAGATGCTCGAACATGAATACGAATTGCTCACCGAACGGCTGGTGGGCGAGAAATACCAGTATAAGCGATTATTTGCATTTGCCAACACCGTCGCAGCACTCAATTTCAACAAAACGAACGAGCCGCATGGCTGGATCGGCCTCCGTTTCCAGCATGAGGTGGGCGGCGCGCCAAACGATATCATCTTCCATGTACGGCTGCTCGACAGCGACAACCTCCTTCAGCAAAAAGTGCTGGGCGTCTTGGGCGTCAACCTCGTTTTCGCAGCACACTACTACATCCGTGATGTGCAGACGATGATTGAATCCCTGGCCGACAACCTCTCGGCCGGTGCGGTGGAAATAGACCTCGTGAAAGTAAACGGCCCTGTTTTCGAAGGCGTAAACGAGCGGCTCATCAACTTATACCTCATTGCCAAAGGCTTCTCAAAGGCCGCAATCTTTAACCCGGAAGGGTTGGCGTACCAGAGCAAAGATTTCCTGTATAAGAAAGACATCATGATCTTGCGGACCAAGTACCGCCAGAAGTCGAACCCCAACTTTGACTTATTCAATTTGGCGGTAGACCAGTTCAAGCGCAATGTTGGCATAAAGGATGAAAACCTCGTGGTGATGATTGAAGTGCTTATGAGCAATGTGCTCGACCGGACACCGGAGTTTACTGCCGACGACCTGTGTTATTTTGCCGAGCGCGCCGAATACCTCTGCAGCACGGGCAACCACATTTTAGTATCAAACTTTACAAGGAACCATTATCTAGCGGAATACCTGGCCCAGTTTAAGCCCCGCAACGTAGGAATCTCTACCAACATATCGAACCTCCGTAATATTTTCAATTCCAAACAGTATACGAAGGGTAATTATACAGACGAACTACTGTCATACGTCAGCGGGCTGTTCAGCAAGAACGTCAAGCTGTACGCCTACCCGTACCTCCAGAGACAGCGCAATGAAATCATCACCACGGCGAATATGCCGGTTTCGGCTGAAGCGCGCCCACTATTTGATTTCCTCGTGCAAAACAAGTATATTATCGACATTGAAAACTATGACGAGCGGCACGTAAAAACCGTGTGATCAGCGTATGGAAGAGCAGGTTATATTGGTTGATGAACAGGATCGTGCAATTGGCACAATGGGGAAACTAGCGGCCCACCGCGAGGGGTTGCTGCACCGGGCCATCAGTGTTTTCATTTTTGATACTGAGGGGAAGCTATTACTCCAGCAGCGTGCTGCTCATAAATACCATACGGCAAACCTGTGGGCCAACACGTGCTGTAGCCATCCGTTACCGGGCGAAGCTGCAATCGATGCCGCGCACCGCCGGTTGCAGGAGGAGATGGGCATGGAAACCGAGCTTTCTTTTGCATTCGCCTTCCAGTACCGGGCGGCGTTTGACAACGGTTTGATAGAGCATGAGCTAGACCACGTATTCATCGGCCATAGCAACGATGTGCCAACGCCCAACCCGGCAGAAGTCGCTAATTACCGATGGCTGGACCAACGGGCCATCGAAGCTGATATCCATGCCCACCCCGAACGGTATACCGCATGGTTCAAGCTGATTTATCAACGGGCATTCGATTGGCGTTAGGCCGCGCGACGGTTCCGGTTAGTACAGCCGCTTTACCAACTGTTCTTCCACAGCCTTGAATACCTGTAGTGGCTTTTGGTTCCGCCAACTTAAATCATCCAGTGCACCACCGAAATTGATAAAATAATCAATATTACCCGTCTTAAATTCCTCAACTACATGGTCGCGGAAGTTGATACCCGCAATCCATCCATCCTCGATGTCCTGAAACCACTCTTCGTAGTAACAATCGTCGGAAGCATGGAAATTCAACACATTTTCGCCAATAACGATAAATTTATGTATTCCGGCTCGCACCATAAGGTCTATTACCTCCCTTTTGAGCAGCATAATATCATTATAGATGGCATCATTCCACTCGCCTATCAGCTCGATGATGGCGTAATGCCGGGAATAATCGGCGAATAGGACTTTCAGGTACAGGGTACTGGAGCCGAAGCTGTCCCACTGGGGGTGCAGCAGGAAGTTATAGACCTGTTTATCAAACTCAAATTCGCTGTACTCCATGCCGTAAAACGGGGAATGTTCATCTTCGGCAGCGATGTAATCATCCCTCCAGCGGTAATATGGCTCTATCTCGTGCATCGCTCTTCCATTTTCTGCAAAAATCGGAATATTCCGTGACAACTTAAAGCCGCGTGAGGACATTGTAAATTTTGCGTGTTAGCTGTGGAAAATGGCGAAAACTGTTTAATTTAGCGTCTGTTATCTAAGGATATGCGCAGAGAGACGAAAAAAAATTTGTTTGTGGCTGGCACCTATGGTGCTGTGTTGTTTCTGGGGTTGTTGCTGGGAAAGAATTTCACTGACGAGAACTCACGTACCGGGCGGAACAATTTATTTCCCTTGGGCATTATCGATAACTCCAGCAAGGTACAGCGCATGATTGATCTGATTGCCGAAAACTACGTGGATAGTGTCGGTGTCGACGCATTACAGGAGCTGGCCATCGACGAGATTGTAGACCAGCTGGATCCCCATTCCGAATACCTCCGTCCCAATGAAGCGCTCCAACAGCACGAGACCCTGGAGGGCAGTTTTGAGGGGATCGGCATCGAATATTACATCTTGAATGATACGTTGATGACCGTTGGCCTCATTCCCGACGGCCCTGCCCAACGGGCGGGTATGCGTGTGGGCGACAAGCTTCTGGCTATCAACGGGGACACCATCGCCGGAAAGCCCATCTCCGAAAAAATGCTTGAAAAAAAAATCCGCGGACGCCGGGGTACGGCTATCGAGATTGCCATACACCGCAACGGCACTGACCTAGGGCTACCCCTCAAGGTAATGCGCGACCGTGTAGAAGTGAGCAGTATCGACGCGGCATACCTGATTGACAGTGTGACGGCCTACATCAAAATCAGGCGGTTCGGGGCCCGCACGGCGGAGGATTTCGAGCGATCGCTCAGCAACCTCAAAAAACAGGGCGCACAGCGCCTTGTACTGGACCTGCGCGAAAACGGCGGGGGTTACTTCAACGCCGCAACGGCGTTGGCCAGCCATTTTTTCGATAGCAAGCAACTGATTGTCTATACGGAAGGGGCCCACGAACCGCGGGTAGATTATTATTCAAGCGCCGATGGTTTATTCGGCAACGGTGAGTTGGCGGTATTGATCGATGAAAACTCGGCTTCTGCAAGTGAGATTGTTGCGGGAGCGATCCAAGACCTCGAACGGGGCATCATTGTGGGCCGGAAGTCCTATGGCAAAGCCTTGGTACAGGAGCAGTTCGGCTTTGGCGACGGCTCTGCCCTGAACCTGACGGTGGCCAGGTACTACACCCCGTTGGGGCGGTGCATCCAGAAATCGTATAAAGCAAATTCAGACAGCATCCTATACACTGCCCATCTGCCGGCGCTGGGCCAACCCGACACCGTAACGTACACCACCACTTCGGGCAAGCATGTTTATGGCGGTGGCGGCATATCGCCGGATGTATTCGTACCGGCAGACAGTAACCGGGCTAGTACCTTATACCGCAAGATACGGAAGGCAAGCCTCATTGAAACCTATGTTTATAGCCGGCTGACGAAATCTGTGCCAACCTACTCGGTTGAAAATTACCTCAAAGGCTACTTCCTGCCCGAGGAGGAATACGGTCGTTTCCTACAGTATATCCGTGATAATGGATTGGAATACAGTGCAGATGAGGTGGATGCCACCCAATCAATGGTACGCTCCGATATCGAAGCGTTGTTAGGCCGCTATTATTTCGGCAGTGAGGCGTTTTTCAAGGTGAAGAACCGCTCGGATAAGGTGGTGGCCCAAGCATTGCTCGCCCTACAGGGCGAGTAACCGCCGGGGTTATTTCACAATCTGCCCATCAAGCAACTCGATGATCCGGTTGCCGTATGCCGCATTTTTCTCCGAGTGGGTCACCTGCACAATGGTAACGCCGTCTTCTTCATTGAGCTGCTTGAACAGGTTCATGATTTCGTCTCCCTGTTTCGAATTTAGGTTCCCTGTTGGCTCATCAGCCAGCAACAGCTTGGGCGTGGTAGCCAACGCACGGGCAATGCCCACCAACTGCTGCTGCCCTCCGGAAAGTTGTGTGGGAAACAGGTCTTTCTTGCCCACGATTCCGAAGCGGTCGAGCATGTCGGCTACAATGGCTTTGCGTTCACTGCTCTTAAGGTTCTTATAGATAAGCGGCGTTTCAATGTTTTCATAGACCGTGAGCTCATCGATGAGGTGGTATGCCTGAAAGACGAAGCCAATGTACTGCTTATACAGTGCGGAACGCTGTTTTTCCTTCAGCCGCAGCACGCTGTCGCCCATCAACTGGTACTCGCCCTCATCAGGCTCATCCAGCAAACCCAGGATATGGAGGAGGGTGGACTTCCCCGAACCCGAGGGGCCCATGATAGATACAAATTCTCCTTCCTTAATGTGGAGGTTGACATCTTTCAATACAAATGCACGGGTCCCACCCACATTGTACCATTTGAATATGTTAGTTAATTGAATCATTATGAGTATTTAGTACTTAGTAGTTAGCCCGCTCCGTTGTCAACTGCCCATGCTCAAATATATTAATATATCGCGTAAGCGCCTGCCAAAACCCATCCATTATTATAACAAGCTAATGGAAAGCGGTTTGCACAAAAACAGAAACAGCAAAGTGTCCGGTTCCGAACAGCTTTATGTCCGGTTCCGGACACTGTCTCGTTCAACGTGGCTGCCTCCATATCAATATAATATCATTTTTTTGTTGTTTTATTGCTACCTATAAAACACATCGGAAAATGACGTACCTTTGTGTCCGTTTTACACTAAGGCTGTAGAACAATAGATATATGCAATTGAAGAAAAGCTTACTTGCGCTTTTATTTGGCGGTCTGGGCATCGGCATTACGGAATTCGTGATGATGGGTTTGCTGGAAGAGATTGCCCTTGATCTAACTATTGATATTCCCACTGCGGGTCACCTGATCGCCGCTTATGCGGTTGGTGTGGTCATCGGGGCTCCCCTGCTTGTGGTGATTGCCGGCAAGTATCCACCAAAGCGCATCCTCATCGGACTGATGTTGCTGTTTACCATTTTCAATGCATTTACGGCATTTGCGCCGACCTACGGGTCGTTATTGATTTCGCGGATCCTTGCCGGGTTGCCACACGGTGCATTCTTCGGCGTGGGCTCGGTGGTAGCCAGCCGACTGGCGCAACCGGGCAAAGCCGCCCAAGCTATTTCCGTCATGTTTGCCGGCCTCACCATTGCCAACCTCATTGGTGTGCCCCTGGGTACCTATATCGGCCACCACTTCATGTGGCGCTATTCGTTTGCCATCGTAGTACTGGTAGGCATCATCACCTTGCTTGCGTTAAAATTCTGGATGCCCAACATGCCTGCGAAGCAAGCGGCCAGCGTGAAGACGCAATTACGTTTCTTCAAACGGCGCGAAGCTTGGCTGATTGTGGGCATGATCGCTATCGGAACGGGTGGCCTGTTCTCGTGGTATAGTTACATTTCGCCGTTGATGACCAAGGTTGCGGGTTTCTCCGAGTCGTCGATGACCTACATCCTGATGTTGGCCGGCCTCGGCATGTTTTTCGGCAACCTATTGGGTGGCCGTTTGGCCGACCTCGTTTCGCCGGCCAAAGCCTCCATTATATTGCTCACTGCGATGGTGGTCGAACTGGTTGTGCTGCACTACGTGGCGGTCTATCCCATCCCCTCATTGGTGATGACATTCCTTTTGGGCGGTACTTCTTTCGCGTTAGGTGCACCGATACAGATGTTGATGATCAATACGGCCAAAGGGGCAGAAATGCTGGCCGCTTCGGTAAGCCAGGCAAGCTTCAACATCGGGAACGCGTTGGGCGCCTTTTTAGGCGGCTTGCCCATCGCCATGGGTTATGGCTATAGTTCGCCGGAATGGGTGGGCGCGGCCATGGCGGGGGGTGGGGCTTTGTTTGCTTTGGCCTTTATTGCCCATCAAAAACGGGCAGCGCGTTTGGCAATGGTGCCGGAATCCATGGAAACCGCCCTCCCTATTGAGCAACAACCGGCGATGGAAGACACTACCGTAGCCGAAGAGCCCGAGCCGGTCTGCTAGCGGCCGCTACTCATCCCGCAGGCTATCCACTGGGTTAGCCCGTGCCGCACGTACCGACTGGTACGCGACGGTAAGCAGGGCGACGAGCAATGCTGCGGTGCCAGCCAACGCGAACATCCACCAATGCACGGTAATGCGGTAGGCGAACGTGGCGAGCCATCGATTTACCAATAGGTAAGCCATGGGAAGGGCGATCAGGTTGGCTACCACGAAAATACGGAAGAATGGTCTATTGAGCTGCATAAACAACTGGCCTACCGACGCTCCCAACACCTTACGGATACTCATTTCTTTCTGGCGGATGCTGATGCTGTAGGCTGACATGCTGAACAGCCCCATCATGGCAATGGCAATGGAAAGAACGGTGAATGCGCTGAATGCCGATTCGAGCTGTTCCTGCTGGGCATGCAACGCTGCATACTTCTGATCCACGAATTCATAACGGAAATGCTCACCGTCGAGCCGATTAATGGATTTCCAGTCTTTTTCCAATGCAGCAAGTGTTTGCTGTGCCGTACCGGGTTTAATCCTGATTAGTATCTCTGTTTTAAATTGCCCGCATACACTATTGATCGAATAAACGGTGGGGTGCACCAACTTTTCAAAACCCTGCATTTTACTATCTTTCACCACACCGACGATCTCGAAGTCGGTATCACAGCCGCGGATGGTCTGCCCGATGGGATTTTGCATTCCAAAGACCTTGACCAACGTTTCGTTAACAATGGCCCCTTTCGTAGAGTCGGCCGCAAAAGTCTCCGTAAATGACCTTCCCTTCAACACCTCCATACCCATCGTTTCCATATAATCGAAATCCACGGCTACGTGGTTTGCTTTACGCACCTCGTCCACATGCTGGAACTCCTTCTCAACAGGGCTGATGCCTCCTGGTGTGCTGGTCGCCGCCGTGGCATTTACAATGCCGGGATATGCCTGCATCCGATCGCGAAAAGGTTTGAAATCCGCGGGGTTATTGAGCAGCATCGCGTTCTTGATATACACCAGCTGTGCCGGGTCAAACCCTTTGTCTCCATTCCGCATATAATTCAATTGACGATTGAGGATAAGCATGCCCGAAATGAATACAAGTGCGATAACGAACTGAAAGGTCAATAGTGCGTGGCGGAACCAAGCCGTGCGGTGGCTGGTCTGGAAACTGCCTTTTAATACCGTAACCGGATGATAGCCGGAAAGAATCACAGCGGGATAGATGCCTGACACCAGGGCTGTGAGCACGGCTGCTGTCAGCAATTGCCAGGCAATCCGGCCATTTACGGCAAATGCTGCAAGGTCATACGCCAACCATTTTTGCAGTCCGTTCCTGCAAAGAATCACCAAGCTCCACGCAAGCAACGCGGCCAGCAAACATTGAAGCAAAACCTCCCCCATGAATTGGATGGTCAACCTACTCCGGCTCACCCCGAATACTTTTTTCAGGCCGATTTCCTTGGCCCGCCTATTTGCCTGCGCAATCATGAGGTTAGCGAAATTGATTCCGGCCAACAGTAAAATGACCCCCGACAATATCCCCAATGCCCACACTGTGATGTAACCGGTGTTCGAACCATGTCGGGGTTGCAAATGTAGATTTTTCAGGGGATTAAGGTACGTCTCACCCTTGGCAAATGCCGAAGTAACGGTATGATGCTGTTGCGAAACCTCCTGTCTGTAGAGTTCGTTGATCTTGTGGGCTAATGACGCGACATCGGTGCCCGGTTTTACCTGGATATAGGTTTGATACGGGAGTGGATCACCCTCGGCGTCACCGGCGAGGTCTGCCTTGAAGAAAATCGCATCATAGGTAAGATTGGACAATCCACGTGCCTTGGCAACCCCGTGTACGTATGGGAAAAAACCGCTTTGCTCATTCTGAAGCGCAATTTGCCGAGGTTCAAATACCCGTTCAGGGTGTTGCGGAAACATCGCATCTGCAATGCCGGATGTCACCAGGTTTACCTCGGTTTGATTTTCATCCGTAAGGTTTAAACCATAGGCTTCGACACCAAACATCCTGGCAATGGAGAGGTCGGCCGATTTCCAGTCTTTCACCATGGCTTCACCGTCATCATGTATAAACGCCATTTCCCACGGGAAATAAGACACCCTGCCAACTTCCTCGACTTCCGGCAGCTTCGCTTTGATGGCCGTAGCCAGTGCCGGCGGTGTCAGGTCGGTGTTCGTTCCCTGATAAGTGAGCCCCACCAAATAGATATTTTCATAGTTCGGGTTCCAGCGGTCGTAGCTCGTCTCGCGGTTGATATACAGGTATGCCAGGATAAATCCCGCGAAACCCAGTGCCAGACCGAGGACATTTAGCGATGTAAGCACCTTCGACCGGAGTACATTCCGCCATGCTATCTTCAGGTTATTCAAACTCATGGTTATTCATTTATATTACCCCACCAAATTCACTACCAAACAGTTAACTTGTTGTTTTTCAAATAAGCAAAAAAAGGAGGTCATAACGAAAGTGTCCGGTATCGAACAGTGGTGTTCGATATCGGACACTAAGCTTCATTGACAAAAAAACCTTGACTCGGTGTATTACGAAAGCAAACCCAGCTTCACCAACGCATAAAAAAGCGCAGCAGTGTGCAATGCCTGGCCAAATCGGTTATCGAGTAGCAACTGCTTCAGTTCTGCGGGTGATGCCAACACGACCTCGATTTCTTCCTGGTCGTCGAGGTCCTGTTCCTGCACTTTCACGCCGCCCGTGAGCAGGTAGGTCGTTGTTTTATTGGTGCTGGTGGCAGGGTTGGGAAAGAGCGTGGATAATTCCTCGATGGTATCAAACCGGTATCCCGTTTCTTCCAGTAATTCGCGGCGTGCAGCCTCAACAGCATCCTCGCCGGGGTCGATAACACCTCCGGGAATCTCGAGTACATTCTCCCTCACACCGTGCCGGTATTGTTTCACGAGGATAAACCGGTTGTCGTCTGTAAGTGCCACCATGTTTACCCAATCGGGATATTCCAATACATAATACTCGGGTACGATATGGCCATTGGGCATTCGGCATACATCTTTGCGCAATACAGCCCACGGTGCCCGCACAAGGTATTCGGACGACAAGGTTTCCCACTGCATATCAGGCGATATCTTTCATGATACGCTCTACCCGCCCTTCGAGCTCGCGGCTCACGCGTTCGAAATCTGCCCGATCGGCCAGAGGTTGCCTCACGCTGCAATAGAATTTTATTTTGGGTTCCGTGCCCGACGGCCTTGCCGAAATCACATCACCATCTACCGTGATGAATTGCAGCACATCCGACTTGGGCAGGTTGATGACCGACCGTTTGCCTGTTTTGAGGTTGTACGACTCGCTGGATGCATAATCCTTAATCTCAGCCACGGCGATGCCTCCGAGTGTTTGCGGTGGCTCGCTCCGCAACCGCTCCATCATGGCCTTGATCTCTTCAGCTCCGGCTTTACCTTTTTTCGTCAACGAGATTAACTTCTCCTTATAAAAACCGTGCTGCACATAGAGGTCGATCAACGCATCGAAAAGGGTTTTACCCTGATCTTTATAATACGCCGTCATCTCGGCGATGAATACGGCCGAAACCACAGCGTCTTTATCCCTTACCAGCTCACCTACAAGGTAGCCATAGCTTTCTTCGCCGCCCACAAGGAACCGGCCTTTGCCGTTTTTCCCGGTGATTAGTTCACCGATATATTTAAATCCGGTCAATGTATCGTAATAGGTGACCCCGTAGCGGTTGGCGATATCCGCGATGAGATTGGTCGTCACAATGGTTTTCACCACGTAGTCGTCCGGCTGCAGATCACCTTGTTCCTTCTTCGACGAAAGCACGTAATCGACGAGCAAACTCCCGATTTGGTTGCCGTTCAGCAACTGGTATTCACCGCGGATGTTTTTGGCCGCTGCCCCTACGCGGTCGGCATCCGGGTCGGTAGCGAAAATGACGTCGGCATCGATGCGTTGCCCTGCTTTCACCGCAAGCGACATCGCCTCTTCTTCCTCGGGGTTCGGATAAATCACCGTCGGGAAGTTACCATCCGGCGTAGCTTGCTCTTCAACGACATGTACATGGGTAAACCCCCATCGTGCTAGCGTCGGGGGCACCAAGGTAATCCCCGTGCCGTGTATGGGTGAGTACACGATTTTGAGATCGCTTTGCCTCGTCACCACATCCGGCCGGATAATAAGTTTTGAAATGGCATTAAGGTACGCATCGTCGAGCTCCTTACCTAGCAGCGAGATATTCTCCTCAACCGGCCCGAAGCGGATTTCGCTCGGATCTTTGATCGCGTATACCTCCTTGATGACATTTTTATCGTGCGGCGGCACCAATTGGCCACCATCATTCCAATACGCTTTATAGCCATTGTACTCCTTAGGGTTATGCGAAGCCGTCAGCATCACGCCGGCTTGGCACCCGAGGTGGCGCACAGCGAAGGAAAGGTGTGGCGTGGGGCGCAATTCGGCAAATAGATAAACTTTTATGCCGTTTGCGGAAAATACACCAGCCACCAACCGTGCAAACGCCTGCGAGTTGTTACGGCTATCGTATGAGATAGCCACTTTGACTTGCTTCCCCGGATAGGTTTTGAGCAGGTAGTTGCTCAGTCCCTGCGTAGCCCTACCGATGGTGTACTTGTTCATCCGGTTGGTGCCAACGCCCATGATGCCACGCAGTCCACCGGTACCGAACTCCAGGTCTTTATAAAAACTGTCGGTCAGCTCAGTATACTGCTCGGTGTCAAAAAGCTGCTTGACAGACTGGACAGTCTCTTCATCATAAGGGGCTTTTAGCCAAACTTCAGCGTTTGCCTTTATCGCTGGGTCTATTTGCGGTGTTGTCATGCGGTGAAAATTTTCCTATTGTGCCAAACTTATGCAAAAACCCAGTTACATACAAGCACAAATTATCGCGTTACCGTTGCCGGATGCTCTTTACCGTTGTGGCACGTCATGCAGGTAATCTGCGTGAGTTCCCCGGTCTTCTCATCACGGTGCTTGAAGTGCTTTCTATTTATCCGCTGGGTCATTTTCATCATCCAGCGGGCAGTTTCCTTATGGGGGTTGGCGTCGCTTGCGAAGTCCAGTTTCTTGGGGTCGTTGGCATCTTGGGCATGGCAGAAGCCGCATTTAACGCCCAGAGCAACCTTAAAATCATCCATTACCTGTTTCATCTCCTCTTGGGTGATGTCTTTGGGAAGCACCTTGAGATTGGTTGCTTTCCATTCCTGGGGCTGCGGCTGGGTCTCCGGTGCAAATGAGCTCAGCGCAAAAATGCCCGCGAATACAGCCACGACGGCGGCAATCATTCGATATGTCATATAGTGTTCAGTTTATATAGGGTAAATATAGCAATCTACCATCCGAACACCGAAAAGAAAAAGCTATTTAGAATGGGTTTAACTTTTCGCTTGCCGCGTCATTTTCTCCAGGTCGTCCCACAAGTCGCCGGGCACCGCCTCCAATCCGCTGAATTGCCCGGCCCCTTGCAGCCACTCTCCTCCGTCAATGGTGACGACCTCACCGTTGATGTAGCCAGCAAAATCCGAAAGCAGGAAAGCCGCCAGGTTGGCCAGCTCCTGATGGTCGCCCACCCGTTTGAGCGGCACACGTTTTTTGAAATCGAACTGCTGGGCGAGGTCGCCCGGCAACAGCCGCTCCCAGGCCCCCTTCGTAGGGAACGGGCCGGGAGCAATGGCATTGCTGCGGATACCATACTTACCCCACTCCACGGCCAGTGATCGGGTGAGCGCCAATACACCCCCTTTGGCTGCCGCCGAGGGCACCACATAGGCCGAGCCGGTAAACGCGTAGGTGGTAACGATGTTTAATATGCTAGCGGATTGCTGGTGGGCAATCCAGTGCTTGCCGAAGGTCAGCGTGCAATTGGCCGTCCCCTTGAGTACGATATCGATGATGGTACCGAACGCATTGGCTGAAAGCCGCTCGGTAGGTGAGATAAAGTTACCCGCCGCATTGTTAAGCAGCGCATCCACCCGGCTGAACCGTTCCAGCGACTTGGCCAATAGCTGCTCTACCTGGCCGCTATCCCGGATGTCACACACCACCGGCAATATTTCACCGCCGGTATCGGCCGCCATCTCCTTGGCAGCTGCTTCCAGTACATCCAACTTGCGGCTGGCGATGACCACCTGGGCACCCAATCGCAAAAAATAAGTGGCCATGGCCCTACCCAGTCCGGTACCGCCACCCGTTACCACGATGGTTTTACCCCGAAGGGCATCATCACGTAAAGCACCTGCTACCGCCATTACTTACTTCCTTTTAAGTTGTCGATAATTGTTTTAACGATGGAGCGTGTGGCGGGCGACCACCATTGCTTTAACACCGCGTCGATGGTTTCTTCTTGGTTAGCCTCAAACGCTGCAACCAATGCCTGCCGCATGTTCCGCTTACTTTGCCGCCACGTATTCCGCTCGTATTGGGTATAAGTACGGAGCTGGCGCTCCGCGGCCGACCGGATACGCCGGCTGTCGACCAACTCATCCACCAGTCCCGCTTCGAGGGCTTCCTGCGGTTTCAGTAACTTCCCTTCCAGCAAGTATCGGTATGCGCGGGCCGGACCAAGCCAGAATCCATATAATTGGAAGATGCTTTCGGGCACGATGAGGCCCACCGGCACTTCGTTAAGACCGATAATGAAATCGCCTTCAACCATCACCCGGTAGTCACAGCAGCTCGCCAGCACACATCCTGCCGCAGGGCTATGTCCACTGATCGCAGCCACAGCGGGTTTATCAAACGCCACAAGTTGCCGGATTACGTCCATAAAGGTATGCCAAAAGCGACGGGCTTCCGCCTCGTTATAATCGTATAGGGAAATGAGATCCAGCCCCGCACTGAAAAACCCTTCCTTACCATGCAAAATCAACCCTTCTATAGCCGGGTCATTCTGTGCCTCGGTCACGGCTGTACTAAGCTCTTCGAGCATCTGTTGGTGAAGCGCGTTAGACCGGCCACGGTCGAGGTAAATGTGCAATATCCGATCTTCAGCTGTTGTTTTAATAAAGTCCATTTTTCCTATTCAACGGTTATGTAGTGCACCGCATGTGCCAATCGGCCGGAAATATCCAGCCCTTCCACCATAATACGGTATACACCCGGCGACTCGGCGGTATAAAATTCGAAAGATGCCATCCCATCATCACCCGTAACGATACTGGGGGCCCAATGGATGGTGGTACGTAGGTCTTTCATCGCTGCCAGCGAATCGGCCGAGACACTGTAGTCTGGTGCATAAAACTCACGTACTTCATAATACCCCTGCGGGCTATGGGTAACAATACCGGGGGTGTATATATCGCGGCCATACCCCCCGCTGTCGCCCCGTTTCGTAGTGATGATGATTACGCCACCGCTGCCCATACTTCCGTAAACGGCTGTATTACCGATACCGCGCAATACTTCCACGGTTTCCACATCAAACGGATTGATCATCGGAAGGGCCTCAGCCTCCATATACATGCCATCCAAGACGATCTGCATCGGCTGGTTGGGTGAGCGAGTCGAATAGGGTACCCCATTCCGGAAAATCACCCCATGCAACCGTCCTTGCAGGCAAATATCCAAGGTAGAACAACCCATGGACAACTCCTCGGCGGTGATGACCTGATCGGCATTGCCCGGTCCGTTCAGGTTGCTTGAATGCTTGACCTTCTTTTCGGCTCGCTCGGTAACCTTTACTTCTTCCAGAAGGATGGTCTTCTCTTTGAGTCCGTATTTTTCCAGCTCTTCAAATTGCTGTTGGGTATTTTTGAGGTACGTTTGGATCGATTGGTTCACATCGACGGTGGCGTCGGGTGCGTTTTTACTGCGTGTCACTTGCTGCCGGGGCACTTCGTCCAACACAACGTCTACATTTTTTCGGCCACGCTCATCCCGTGCCTGCACAACGAATTTTGTATCGTCGTAAAACAACAGCCGATCAAAGTTGAAACGACCCTCAGCATCGGTCACCGTATCCACCACCGCCAGCACATTCCCTGTAGACAATATGGTTACCTTGGCATTGGGCACGGGTATTTTACCGTTTCGTTTGGTTACTACACCACTAATCCGTAGGGCTTGCTCGGGTGAATAAGTAACCGTTGGGCTTTTACCTGCCACCAGGTCCTGCCAATCGATGCGGCTCCAACCCTGGGTAAGCATCACATTATCGAGCTGCAGCCCACGGGCAAAATCGGGATCTTTAAAATAACGGTTCGGTGTTTCAACATATCCTTTAATATCTGCGCTGAGTAATAGACTTGGATATATGCTCCCTTCATGCACGCCACTATCGATCGGTACCCGGGCCATATCGATTACAGCGGCAGAAAGCGCGGCAATACGGCTTGTGTCCGAAGGCTGCCCGGCAGTGAGCTTTACGGTTACCTTTTCTTTCCGGCGGTATGTTTCCCAGTCCGTTTCAATCGTCAGTGGCAACAGTGAAGCATCGTTGGTATTAAAGATGGTACGCTCGGCCACCGGTATCCGGTTGTTGGCAAACAGCGTTATCTGGATAACCCCTGCGGGCAAATGCTCCCTTGGAATGGCGAAAACAGCTTCGTTTTTTGCCTGCTTATTCGTCGACGCATAAAACACCTCGCCATTCCGGTGGAGGACGACGGAAACCTGTTGCCCCTGTACAAGGTCGTCCGATGCGTAGGCCTGCACAATGAGCTGCCTATCGAGCTGGTTGTTCACCGCTAGGGCATATCCGGAGATCTGCACTTCGGGGAGGTCTACCTTGCTCTCGCTCCCATCGGCGTACATTATGCTGGCAGTATAGCGGGCCCCGGCCTCTGGTATGAAGCTGAAGTTTCCCATCCCTGCGTAGTCCGTTTCGAATTCGGCTATCCGGGTGCCTGCACCATCGTAGATAGAGCCAGCCGCGCCGATCCCAATACCATCGGATGCCAGTGCCTTGAAGGCCACTTTGGTGAGGTTGCCGGCCAGCATTTGGCCGCTTTCCGGAAAAAAACGGATGCTATTGGTGTTCGATGTCGTTTTTAAGGGTATCCGTTTATGTACCGTACGCCGGTCGGCCGTAGACAGCCGGAGCAGCACTTCGCCCGATTTGAGGTTGAAGGGCTGTTTATTGACGAAGTCAAACGCGATACGTCCGTCACCGTCGGTTGTTTCCCGCCCGCGGGCAATGTTCCGCCCTTCCATCACCACCTGGTAGTTGGCATCCATATCTGCAAAGGGGCCACCTTGGAGATCGGTAAACTTGATTTCGGCATGGACTTGGTGCTCCGGGGAGTTTTCGAAAGAAAAACTGCTATGGGCAACAATATTATCGGTGCGGGCATTGCCGATAGGCAGTATGCGGTCGTAGAAAATATCGGTATCAAAATTGCGCATCCAATTGGTATACGCACGTATCCGGTAGTTTCCTTCGCTAAGCGAATCAGCCAGTTGGAAATCGCCCATGGTCACCCCGGCAACAAGCGGCAACCGGACGGATTGCACGACGGTCTGCTCAGGCCCAACCAGATCGACATATAGGATTTTGCTCAGGCCCGAAAGCTGGTTATAGGCCCCTATGGTTACATAGCCTTTAAACCAGATGTCATCACCAACGGCATAGTAAGGCTTATCTAAGTGTAGGTAAACTTTTTCTTGCGGGTATCGGTTGGCATGGCTTTCCAGCTTGGACAAGACTTCTTCGATTATGGGGGTGCCTTGTCCAGAGGCCATCGGTGTGGTAAACCAACATATCACCAATATCGAAAGAAAACGATGTAAGCCCATAATTCATTTGGTGAACCTAATATGGTAAATATAGGTAAAAAAAATATCTTTGCAAGATGAATATCCTTATCGTAGGTTCAGGCGGCCGGGAAAGCGCCTTCGCTTGGAAAATAGCCCAAAGTCCGCAACTTAACCAGCTGTATATTGCACCGGGTAATGCCGGTACAGGCCGCTATGGAAAGAATATCGCCCTTAAAGTGACCGATTTCGACGGTATTGCTGATTTTGCGCTCGGGCATGGTATCGACATGGTGCTTGTTGGTCCTGAAGAGCCTTTGGTAAAAGGTATCCACGATTATTTCCTCGAACGGGAGGACCTGCGCCACATTCCGGTCATCGGCCCACAGCGGGCGGGTGCCCAACTGGAGGGGAGCAAGGACTTCGCGAAGCAATTCATGGTGCGCCACGGTATCCCTACTGCTGCCTCGCAATCATTCAATCAGACCACCCTGGAGGAAGGCCTGGCCTATCTTGGAACGCAGAAGCTTCCCATCGTACTGAAAGCCGACGGGCTGGCCGGTGGAAAGGGCGTACTCATCTGTACGACGCTCGACGAAGCCCGTACTGAGCTGAAGGCTATGCTGGCCGATGCCAAATTCGGCGAGGCAAGCAGTACGGTAGTCATAGAGGAGTTCCTCTCCGGTATCGAATTGTCTGTGTTTGTGCTCACGGATGGCGATACGTACAAAGTACTGCCGGCAGCCAAGGACTATAAGCGCATCGGCGAGGGGGATACCGGCCTCAATACCGGGGGGATGGGGTCCGTATCGCCCGTACCGTTTGCCGATAATGAATTTCTCGACAAAGTCGAAGAACGCATAATCATACCGACCATTGAGGGCCTGAAAAAAGACGGCATCCCATACCAAGGGTTTATTTTCCTCGGCCTGATGAATGTGGGCGGAGAGCCTTACGTAATCGAATACAATGTGCGTATGGGCGACCCCGAGACCGAAAGTGTATTGCCCCGTATTGAAAGCGACTTGTTAGATCTACTCCAGGGAGTGGCTCAGCGGAACCTGCAGGACCGTTCGTTCACGCTTTCGCCCAAAACGGCGGCAACCGTGATGCTGGTGTCGGGCGGATACCCCGGCACATACGAATCGGGCAAGACAATCGACAACATCGAAAGTGTGAAAAATTCCATCGTTTTCCACGCAGGCACGACCACGGAAAATGGCGTGGTAAAGACTGCTGGCGGACGTGTAATCGCGGTCACCGCATTGGAAGACACATTGTTCGATGCGCTGCAGCAAGCCACTGCCGATGCGGGGCGCATCTATTTCGAGGGCAAAAACTTCCGCCGGGATATCGGGTTTGATCTGATATAACCCCGGTTGGGGATCAGGCCTTTTTAACGCCTTTGGCGAGGCGTTCAAGCCCTTCTTCGAGCAACGGCCGGGGGCAAGCAATATTCATGCGCAGAAAACCTTCGCCAGCATTGCCGTACAGCGTGCCCGGATTAAGCCACACCTTCTCTTGCCCTACCAGTTTATCGGAAAAATCTGCCGACGAAGTGAGGACGGCACGGCAGTCCAACCACGCCAGGTAAGTAGCCTCCAAGGGTACGACCTTAATCTGGGGCAGGCGCTCCGAACAGAAATCCGTCAAATAAGCAAAATTGCTGCTGAGGTATGCTTTGAGCGAATCGAGCCAAGCTTCCCCCTGCTCGTATGCCGCAATCAATGCCGTTATCGCAAACGGGCTCAACAGCTCCCTCTCTTGTACGGTGAGCACATGCTGAATCCGCTTCATAAGGTCGGGGTGCTCACAAAATAAATAGCCAACCTGCAATCCAGCTAGGTTAAACGTTTTGCTCGGCGAACTGACCGTAACCGACCGGAGTCCGTCGCCGCTGCCCAATGAGGCGAACGGAATGTGCTTATACCCGTCGTAAACCAAGTCGGAGTGGATTTCATCCGATAGAACCAATACGTCGTGCCGTGCACATATCTCCCTTATTCTGGTGAGTTCTTCCGCTGTCCACACACGTCCCGCGGGATTGTGGGGGTTGCATAACATCAAGAGTTTCACTGCTGGGTCTGACGCTTTTACTTCCAAATCCCCGAAGTCGATGCGGTATCGGCCATCTTCGAAAAGCAACGTATTCTCGACCACCTCCCGATCGCAATGGGCAATAGCTATATAAAAATGGTTGTAAACCGGCGGTTGCACCAACACTTTCCCGCCAGAGCCTGTAAGTGCCCTGATGATGGCAGACAAGGCGGGTATTACCCCCGTAACCGGTCGGATCCATTCTTTCTGCAGCATGTAGCCGTGCCGCTTTTGCCACCAGCCGATAATGGCATCGAAGAAGCGGTCGGGGGTCTGCGTATAGCCAAAGACGCCATGGGCCACCCGTTTTTCCAAAGCCGCTTGGACGGCTGGCGCAGTCTTGAAATCCATATCCGCAATCCACATGGGCAACACATCGTGTCCGGCGGCATCCCACTTGATGCTATCGGTTCCTTTTCTGTCTACATACTCATCAAAATGATTATCCATGGTTCTTCGCTGTCTATGCCGGCTAATATAGGATTAAGCATATAAAACAGCAAGGCTACCAGCGGCACCCAACCAAAACCTTATCGCCGTTTTGTTGTTATAAGCCCAATTAGGTAACGACTATGAACAAATTATTCAGGCCACTGATTGCCGGGTGGGGCGCGAAAAAAATGGGCTTCGGATGCTTCGGCACCATCATCATTTTTATTATCCTCTATTACTTGCTGGGTTATCTCTTTGGCTAAGTGCTTCATCGGGCACCGAGGGGGCTGCCACTAGGGTTGCGGGGCCTGTGTTGGGTTTCCGCTGGATCAGGTAGACCCCCAGCAAGATCAGCATGCCCCCCAGGGCATGCGACCACCCCAGCCGTTCTCCATCGAGCACCCCCCACATCACAGCAACGATGGGTATGAGATAGGTAACCATCGACGCAAACAGTGCGGAGGTAAGCTGAAGCAGCTTGTAATAAAGGATCATCGCCAGGGCCGTGCCCACCAACCCGAGTATGGCCACATATCCGAGGCCTTTCCACTGCGCTGGTGTACCGGCAAACGTGGAGAAAAAATCAGTGAACCCCAGTATGATGAGCGCAGGACCGAACCAGATGGTAAAAACGGCGGCAGAAAGTTTGAACGACGGAATGCCCGAAAGATACCGGTTGATGATTAAGCCATTCATGCCATAAAAGGCAGTAGCCAATATGATGAGCAGCGAATGTGATACGTCGCTCCGGCCGCCATCGGTGTCGGCACCGATCAATAAGGCTGCGCCGGAAAAGCCGATGATGACTCCCACAACCTGCCATAACCGGCTCCGGACCCCGAAAAACAGAAACCCGAATAAAAGGACAAACATCGGCACAAGGGAATCGAGGATGGCTGCCATAGAGCTACTCACCCGCTCCTGGGCCAAGGGAAAAAGAAACATCGGAATGAAGTTGCCCATGCCCCCGCCGGCAATGACCCAGGGAATCAGCTTCTTCGGGATATGCTTAAAACTCCTTACACCAAAGAACACTAGGGCCAGCCCTGCCACGCACAAGCGCAAAGCACCCACTTCCATGGGTGTATATACCAATAGTCCCTGTTTGATAAGAATGAAAGAACTCCCCCAAGTGAGGGTGAGAATGGCCAACAGGCCCCACTTCTGATATACCGGATGCACCTGAACTTTTTTGCACAAATGTCCGATTTTTTATCCAGAGTAGGGCCCGCTTTTTTCAGTCGGTACGCAAATACACGTTCTTGTAGGTCGACTTCAGAATGAGATCGATGCCTCCGCCATTGACGGTGCCTTCGATGTTTTCCCCTATCCCGCCGCGGAATATGGTTGCGATAGAAATGCCCGTACCCGATGACGGCGGTGATGCAATCAGGATATCGCGCATGGAATCCAATGGAACGGCAATGCCTTCGGCCACCTTGACCTCTCCGCCTTCAACGCTTGTCACACGATCCGGGGCCTTGATAGCAACTCTTTCTTCATCAGCTGCTTCGGGCCTAATAGCGATATTGAAGTCACTCGCGGCATATAGCTTGCCGTAGCTCGTACCCATGGTCAGGTTGGCCTTCGTTGAAGCCGGCATAGCCACATCCACATGCCCATAGACTGAAACAATGGATATGGGGCCCTTGACATCGTTGGCAAAAGTGGCCTCAATATTTTTGTAAAGACTCTTAATGTTCATGGGCCCGCTATTGTTTTCCAGGACGACATCATTATACGACGTGGAGACTTCAATTTCCCCTTTTATGTTCTTGATCAACAAGGTGTCGGCGAAGATGGACTTATTGTTGTTGAAAACAATGTCTAAGGCGTTGGGCACCCGGATGTACAAGATATCACCACGGCTGCTGTTTCCCACAGGGTTTACTTCGATATCGCTCCCTTTTTTGGTTACGCTGATCCCCAAGCCGGTGTTATCGGTAAAACCGGAGCTGCTCAGGGCTTGCAACCCTTTGGCCCGTTCATCTTCCTCCTCAGGAACGCCCTGATTGCTGAAAACGATTTCATTTCCGGCATAACCCTCGATACGGGCGCCGTTAAGGTTAAGGTAAAGTTTGCCGGCAGGCTTGTCGACCCGATATTCCTTCTGCGCCAATGCCGGAAGGCTAAGGGCCAAAAGGAGTGTCCAAGTGATTGTTTGCTTCTTCATTGTATTCTTTTTAAGTATGTTTAAAGTTTCTCTTGATATAACAATACGGCATAGGCTTCGTCTTTCACCGCCTCAAACGTATACGGGTTGCGCGCCACCGCAAACAACGCTTCTTCAATTCCTACGTGATCTATCCGTGCGGCGATCCGTACAATCCCCAACTGCACCAGCGGGTCATCCTGTGTGGTGAGCGCAGCGGCCAGCAGGTCGGCTACTTGCGGATCGTCGATGCGGCGGCTGAGTACGTCTAGGGCAGCCAGGCGCACGTTCGTGTTTCCGTCGCGATTCATGGTTTCCGATAGCATGGCTACGATACGTCCGTTCATCCGCCCCGATTGCTCGATTTCCAAGATGGCCGCCAGCCGCGTGCTTGCCGATGTGCTGTCGGCCAGCCGAACAGCGAGGGGTACCGGTGCCGGTTCCCGGGGCGCGACCCTATGACGGGCTTCTTGTGGCTGCTCCTCCACGGGCGCCTCCACCGGTAGCTCTACTTGAGCAGTAACGGAGGAATCGGCGGTACGTGGTGCGGGCTCAACAGGCTGATGTACGATTTGAGGTTCGCTGTGGCGCTGTATCGCCTCACCATCAAAAAACAGGTATGTACAGACCAGCCCGATCAGCAGCGACGCTGCAACCAGCCAGGCTGCACGCCGATACCGCCTTTCCGGCTTAAGCTGCATCTGCAGGCGCCGCAGCACACCTGTGGGCGGCTCCAGTCCGTCGAACGCCTCGCGGTGCTGTTGTACGAATTTCTTTAGCGGGTCATTCATGATCATGTCCTATCTTTCAGTGATTGTATTACTTTTTTCTTGGCACGGTGGTATTGCGTCCGCACCGTACTGTGTGAAATGCCCAGCATCCCAGCGATTTCCTCTTGCGGGATATCTTCAAAGAGATACAGGTTCAATATGGTTTTATACCCTTGGGGCAATTGATCTATAGCCAGTTTGACATCCTCAACCTTGCAATCAAATAGTTGGTCTGCCTCTAGGTCGTACGCTTCCTCGTCCGCCACATCAAGTTCATCGTTATCGAAAAAAATAATTTTCCTTTTCCGCAGGTGGGTAATCGAACGATTTAAGGCAATCCGATGGATCCAAGAACCGAAACTGCTGGCATTCTGCAGCCGGTGAATATTGGAAAACGCATGGTAGAACGACTCCTGCAAGATATCTTCGGCCTCGGCGGTATGCGATACGATACGGCAGATGGAGTTATAGACCGGCCGGGCATATCGGTTATATAACGTGGTAAAGCCGGTATCGTGCCCATGATGGCACAGAGCAACTAATTCAATTTCGTCCTTTTTATCCGTAGGCTGCAAGAGTTTTTCCTTATGTGATTCATTGTTAAGTCGCGGAGTGCTCAAAAATGTTGCATGGCAATTTCCCATCAAGGTAAAAATAATTGTTGGTTTATGTTTATTTTTAACTCCTGTAATCGGTTAATGAGTCTACGCACCATGAAATTCCCTTCCCTTATCAGCCTTTCAAGAAATTCGGTCGCCGTTTTCAAACGCTTCCCTACGCTGTTTGTTGTCGTGGTGTTCGCTACAGCTTTAGCGTACTTTTTAATGGGCGATCCCCCGTTAGACGATGGGGTGGAGCATCAGCTTTGGCAATTATTGGCTACGTGCGATCTATTGCTTACACTCGGCCTCGCCACCGACCTTTTTGCCGAATCGAGGGCATTCAACGGCATCCGCAAATGGGGCCTTCGGGCAGCGGTATTCGTCGTGTGCGGCCTGCTGTACACGGTGCTTGACCCTGCCGAATACCAAACAGATATGGTGCGATTCGGCCTATTTATTTTTGCGTTCCACCAAGTTGTGGCTTTCGCCCCCTTTATCAAGCGCGGCAGCAACAGCGACTTCTGGAACTTCAACAAGGTGTTATTCCTCCGTTTCCTCACCGCTGTGCTCTACTCGGTATCGTTATACGCCGGGCTCGCGGTAGCCCTATTTGGCATCGAAGAACTTTTTAATCTCGATGTGCCTTCAGAAACCTATGGGCGCCTTTTCGTTTTGGTAGCTATCGGGTTCAACACCCTGTTTTTTCTGGCAGGGGTGCCCACGGCATTTGAAACCACGCCAGCGGCGGGATCCTATCCAAAAGGGCTCAAGATATTTACGCAATACGTGCTCATACCCTTAATGACGATTTATCTGGCCATTTTGCTGGTGTACGAAGTCAAGATATTGGTCGAATGGGAAATGCCAAAGGGGATCGTGGCCACCCTCATATTGGGTTATGCAGTGTTTGGCGTGCTCTCACTCCTGCTTATCTGGCCCATACACAACGCCGACGGGAACCGCTGGGTTAGGTTCTTTTCAAAGTCGTTTTACCTTACGATGATACCGCTCATCCTGTTATTGGCGCTCGCCGTGTACCAGCGTGTATCCTATTATGGATTTACCGAAAAGCGCTACATCCTCATGGCGCTGACCGTCTGGCTGGCGGCCATCACCGTCTATTTCCTTTATTTCCGGAAGGACGACATCCGGCTGATACCGGTCAGCCTTGCCCTACTGGCGTTGGCAAGCACCTTCGGCCCGCAGAGTGCTACCGCCATTTCGCGCCATTCGCAGCAGCAACGGCTGGCGGAACTGCTTAACGCCACGACGGAAGGCACGGACGAGCGCCCCAGCGTCATTACCTACCTTTTGGAAGCACATGGCCTGCAATCGATGCAGCTGTTTACCGAGACGGACCTGGATAGCCTGGATAAGGAAATTACGGCGGCCAACGCTGACCTGCCCCCATACCGCATTACGTGGTTAAAACGAGATAGCATCTTTGGCCTCTTGGATGTGCCACCGACCGGGGTGTCAGACGGGCGGCACCTCACAATCCGTCGGGAAGGTGCGGCGGTCATACCGGTGCGGGGATACGACTATGTCTATCGGATTGAGCCCTATGGATCTGACTCCACGGTGATAGCCATCGGAAAAAGCAGCGTGCGTATTTCTTTGGAACGCGACAGCTTACTCGCCGTCGAGGTAGAAATGGGAAACGATACAACCGTCTTCTTCGATTTGGAACCCTTAGTTGAAGAAATCTACCAAGCCAACAAAGAAAGGAAGCTTACGCCGAACGAAAATGACGGAACCGGGTTTCTATATCCCGCGGAAAAGATGGAAATACACCGGGAGACGCCCCGCTTTACCATAACACTGCTCCTTGACCAGGTGAATGGTGATTTCCTTGCCCCTCATGAGGCGTCGAGCCGTGGCATATACGCCGTCGGTTATTTGCTGTTTAGGGAAAAGTAATCCACTCCTTGTAAAATACCCCTTTTTAGGTATTGGCTATCGGTGTGCTTTTGCCGAGATTCACAATGATTTATCAATGGTAGGGAGCATGCATCCGTTACTGAAAGACCGATGACCAATGAGGGCAAATAAATATTATGATTTCTTCCTGAAATTCTACCGTACCGTCAAACACAACGTATTTTATATCCTTTTGTCGCTGGCCGTACCCTTGATATTGTGGAAAGTACAGGTGGGCCGCGACATCGTGGTTAGCCTCACCGAGCAGGGTAGCGACAATTATTTGAATATTCCACTACTTATCGCAGCATTCTCGCTGCTTGCCCTGAGCAATTGGGTAATCCCTGTATTAGCCATAGATCTATGGGCGTTGGTCATGCGGCGGCCTGTCAGGTCCCAGCCGTTATTCGGCGGCCTCATCGCGCTGTACAATGGCGATACCGTAACCGGGCGAGTGCAGTTCCCGATCCGGTACTTTGCGAGCTTACCCTGGGTAATCTTCCTCTATGTTACCGTCCTTTCATTTTTTCCAAGCCAACCTGTTATTGCCATCATCACCATCGCGGCGTTGATACTGTGCGTTGTCTTGATAGATTGGGCGTATCGCCGAAAGCGTGTCCCGCGGGTATTTCAGGGGTTATGGGATAATGTGGCCGAAACTAAGGCCGGGAACCGCGTGAAGGCGCTCCGTTATGTGTTGGTAATGAGCTTGGTCTTTACGCTCTTCTTGATACTGGTCGGGTCGTTGGCATTCTGGCTCCGCACCAACCGCACGGGATTGACGGTGCTGGTAGTCGGCGCCAATTTTATTGGTCTGCTGGCCAATTATGCTTACATGAAGTTTGCAGAAAATGTGGATGTCCGCGTGGTCACCATCTCCTACTTTGTCAGTAAATAGTCAACCCTTAAAAAGCCCAATATTTCTTTTTTGAAG
>NZ_JAMXAY010000033.1 GCF_025460835.1 Parapedobacter soli
CCATCCCTGCAACCGCAACCCATACCCCGCAACCGGGGAAAGGAATGATGAAAATGAAAGCCCTCAATGAACAAACGCCCCCTCAGAAGCGGGTTGCAAAGGTACTAACCTTTTCTATTAATACAAATAAAATGAAAAAAATGAAACCTGCCGTCAAAAGAACCTCACTGGCAGAGACAAAACGCCCCATATTATACCTTTCAGCCCTTTCAGCCGTTAGGCAAGCCGATTTCCTCGGCACTGTTAAGCTTGCCGTTACTGTCGAAAAGGAAAGACATCGGATTTTCAGGGTCCTTGATGATTTCAAATAATGTGAACCCCCAGGGTTTCCAGAAGTTCTCAAGGACCTGTCCATACGTTTTCACCTGCCAATGATCGAAGACAGGCCTCATACTCATGTCTGCCAACGGCATCGGCTCGATATAAACCCGATCTTCCGTGCACAAAACGGTATAGGTAGGCAGCCGGTTGAATAAATAAGCCGAATAAAAAAAACGGGCGCATAACTCTTCAAACTGAATCGGGTGGAGCCGCTGCCCCGCTACGGTCGATACAAACGTCTCATGATAAATCTTGTTTGCCCCATTGTCTTGCAAACACACAATCAGGCCAAAATCATTCATCCTGAGTGAGTACACCAACGTATTGATCTCGTCACGGTAATTAAAGGTATCTGTAGGGTTGTCTACACGGGTAATAACAATCGAGAATGGCATTCCTCCATCGAATTCGGTTGGAATAATCAATGATTGCAGCATGAGATGAAGGTTTTTGAACTTATGCACGAGCACTTGGGAGAAATTCATTGCCTCACCACTGAGCTCCTGCTGGCGTACCCCCGCCTGAATCTCATTGAATACGATGCCGTATACCATACGTGCTACCCATTGGAACAATGTAACCTGATCCAAGCCTATCACCGCTTCATACCCCACTTCGAATGCTTTTTCAATACGGGCGTCCAACACCGAGATACACTCGGCCACAGCTGATGAACAGGGGAGGCGTAGCTGCTTGTACGTACGGAAGCTCTCGTCGAGCAGTTTAAACGGTTTATCTTCGATGCCAAACTTACGCATTAGCCAATCGGGAAAAACCTGTATCTGTTCTCCGGCCGACTGCAATGGCTGTCCGCTTAAGAAACAGGTTGTGTTGTCGAAACGGAAGTCCTCGAAAGGGTCGTACGTGGCAATATGCATGTGTATTTATATAATAGTAACGTTATGTTGTTTTTTTCCTAAATAACACCTGTTCAGTCCAGTGAAGGGAACGAAATACCCTTAATTTTCCTATAAAGCTCCACAGCATACAGGTCGGTCATTCCCGAAACGAAGTCCAGTACTGAACGTATCTTCGCGTAAGCGGTCTCTTGCTGAGCATGGAACTGTTTAGGCATCAACGCCAAGAGCTTGCCGTGGTATTTCGTCTTTTTTTCACTCAAGTAAGCAGGGATAAATTCTTCCAAAAGACCGTTCATCACCTTATAACCGGCCACTTCAATTTGTACAACAGACTGCGCGTTATAGATTTTTTCAACAGAAACTCGTTCTATTGCGTGCATCATATCTACTAAACCGGCGGGCAAAGCGTCCATCAACGACTTTTCGAACTGCCCATTCAGTATGGTTTCCTGGTGCTGTAGAAACACCTCGGCGCAGGCTATGATCAATGTATTTATCGCTTTAGCCCGAAGTAAGCTTATCCGGCTGTCTGCGTCGTCAAGTTTTGCCAGGCGGGGTTCCAACTGGCTGTCTCCACAAATAGGTATTAGTAGGCGTGCAACTTGGTCGTACGTCAATATGCCAAGCCGGTGGGCATCTTCAAGGTCAATGATGTTATAGCAGATATCATCCGCGGCTTCTACGAGATATACTAGGGGGTGCCGTTTGAACCCCCGTTGCTGCATGTTATCTTCAAGTAGCCCCAGTTCTTCCGCGATCCGTTCAAAAGCAGGTTGCTCCGATTGGAAAAAACCATATTTCTTCCGGTGGTGAACCTGCTTATCATGGCCATCGATAGCTGCACAGGGGTACTTTACAATAGCGCCAAGCGTACTGTATGTCAGTGCAAACCCATGCTCGTCTTTGCCTGCAAACGCGTGGGTCAGTATACGCAGGGCGTTTGCATTGCCCTCGAAATGGGCCAGGTCTGCCCACTCGGCTTCAGAAACGCGGCCCTCGAAATTGCGGCCGTCGCCATCGGTAAAATAACTGGAGATAGCGGACTCGCCCGAATGCCCAAACGCCGGGTTCCCTAAGTCGTGCGACAGGCAGGCGGCCGAAACAATGTTGCCCACCTCTTGTAAATAAGGAGCCTCGGCGTCGATTGCAGGGAAAGACTTCCGCATCTCGTTGTAGAAAATGCGGCCTAACGACCGGCCCACACTTGCCACTTCGAGGCTATGCGTAAGCCTGTTGTGCACAAAGACACTGCCTGGCAATGGAAATACCTGTGTTTTGTTTTGCAGACGGCGGAAAGGTGAGGAAAAAATCAGCCTGTCGTAGTCGCGTTGAAATTCCGAACGGGCGTCATGCGGGTCTCCGATGTGCCGTGACTCGTAACCCCATCGTTTCGCCGAGAGCAATCGTTGCCAATTCATTGCGTCCATGACGGGCAAAGGTAATACAAAATAACGTAAGAAAAGGAGAGCCACTCGGTAGTAGCATACGCCTAGTCATAGAACTTCCAAGCAATGCCTACACGCAGGTTCGCATTATTCATCGGATACCGCCGCACGGTGTAATAGCCCGATGGCCACACAAGCTGATTCGCGAAATTGTAGCTAAAGAATAAATTAGCCCGCTTGAGTGTAGCTGTGGCCCATAGATCTACGATAGGATACGTCGAAAACTCGATACCTACGTTATCATTATAAAACTGCCCTATGTTGATGGCATAGGATGGCGTCCGGAATGGCGTATTGAAACGAACGTCAAAACCCAGGTTAAAGTCAACAATTTTATAAAGCAGGCCGTTGTAATAGAAGCTGTGCCATGTATATAGCTCAGGTATTGCCAGTACTTCGTTGTAATCTGATTTTTGGTACACCGCAAAATTATCCAGATGGAACCTACCCAATTTGAAGTTCTGCCCTACAGATACCTTTAAGACGTTGATGCTGTTGCCCAACTGTGCCGGCTCAACGCTACGGAGCATTCTGGGGTTATTGGTAGGGTTATCAACTTCCTTATAATATAGGTGGTTTGAAATCAAGAAATATTCAGCCTTACCAGAAAAACCAAGTCGGTTGTTTTCATAGGCAAAAGAAAAGTTGGTCGTTTTGGTTTTTTCAAACTCATGGTCCCACTGGTGGTAAGTATAATTGACCCGCTGGAATAGCTGTTCCGGCGACTTATTCTGTGTATAAGCGCCAAGTACCACCCGCCCCACGGCGTTACCCAATAGGATATCCGCCTTCGCGTCATAAAGGTAATCCCCGAAGTTGGCGCCTTGCACAATCTGGTTCAGGTCGCCCGTTATCGCAACCCGGTCGCTAAATCGGTAGCCAACACCTGCCTTGAGGATACTGTTTTGCAGAAATGTACTCATTCCGCGGTCGCTATACCAGTGCATATCGTGTTGGTACCCCAGGTCGAGCTTTACTTCGTTTTTGATGAAGGCCAATGATTTACCCCGCAGGTAAAAGCTGTAGCCGAAGTCGTTTGTAATGGTCGTAAGCTGGGTCGTGTCCGCCGAGAGGATGCTTTCTCCAAAGGGGAAGGCGCCATTGACGTCATCTTCGTTTTTGTAGAACTGGAAGTTCCGTACACGGAACTGGGCACTATGCGATATCCGGTTGGTCGGAAGGATTTGCTGCTCTGGCAGATTGGCATTGATGGTATCCAGCCGCCCTATGAATAAGCTCTGTCTAAGGAAAGCACTGTTGTCGCGCCAAGTGTGCCGCGGCCGATTGTCGCGGGTGCCGCGCAGGCGTGTCGATTCCGCATCGCTTGGCCCGCGGTCGGGGTCGCGGAACAGCGTGTCGTTAAGGATCGACCCGTTTTCGGTCGATGTCAGCTTGTTGAACACCGCATTGCCAAGTAAGTTATAACGGTGGTTTCCCGATTCATACCAGGCAAACACCGCCGACTTCAAATCGTTGTACCGTTGGTTGATGTAGTAGCCATCTGACCGCGCTGCATGGAATTCTCCCCCGATGTTTAGCCGCGGATTAATGTTTTGCGTCACCTTGGCACGGATGATTTGATCGTCAAAGAAAAAGCCTACATTGTATAGCTCCGAAAACGGTGCACGCGCCCGGTAATACTTGATCGAATCGGGTTGGTAGAGATAGCGCTCCAAGCTATGAAAGCCAGTCTGGAACCCGATAGTCTTGTTCGGTTCGAAGAGCATTTCACGCGTCGCCAACCCATAACTTCCCAAATGAATTGTCGGGCTTTTTGGTTGGTTTTGCGGGCTATAGTATTGGAAGTTCTTATGAAGGGTATCAATCTGGTAGGTAAATGTCCCCTGTTTCATCATGGCTAGCGTGGTATAACGAACGTATCTTGCCGTATAAATTACCGTATCTTCTTTGTTGTCTTCGGCTGCTCTCGCAGAATCCAGCGCGCTGCTGAATTCGTCCTCCACTTGGGCGTGCAGTCCCGGCAGGAACGAAAAGCAACATAGTGAAATCAGCAAGACGTGTAGCCGGATATTCATCTTTGCAAAGCTACCAATTCTTTCAATATTAATGTCACTTTTGGTTTGGCAGCAGTGATTGTTCCCGCTGCACTAACCGAAAGCCGCCCAATATAGCGGTGCATGCCTGGCACGTGCCTCACCCCGCTACGCACGTGTGTCGTTACCATGGTATATACTCAGATAGCTGTCGTATCGGTCGGGTGCAATTTCCCCGCGCTCAAGGGCTGCAAGTACGGCACAGCCGGGTTCATTGATGTGCCGGCAATCATTGAACCGGCAATCATTCATCCGCTCCCGCATCTCCGGAAAAAAATGCCCCAGCTCCTCCGGCTCGATATCGATAATACCCAACTCTCGTATTCCCGGCGTATCGATTAGCCGCCCACCATCTGGCAGCAGGATCATCTCAGCAAAGGTAGTCGTATGCCGCCCCTTATCAGACCAGTCGGATATTGCGGCTGTTCGCATTTCGGCAGCGGGGTATATCGCGTTGATCAGCGTAGACTTGCCCACACCAGAGTGGCCCATCAGCAGCGTGGTCCGTCCCCGAAGTAGTTCACGGATGACCTCAACATTCGTACCCTGCAACGCAGATACCTCATAGCATGGGTAACCCAGCACCGAGTAAATCGCTGTGTACTCTTCCAGCACTTCCAACCCAGCGTCAGAAAACAAGTCTAATTTATTGAAGACCAATACGGCTGGTATATCATAGGCCTCAGCAGTAACCAGGAACCTGTCGATAAACCCCAGCGAAGTGAACGGCGAGGCAAGGGTTACGACGAGGAAAGCCTGGTCCAGATTAGCCGCAATGATCTGCGCCTGCTTCGATAGGTTTATCGACTTGCGGATAATGTAGTTTCGCCGTTCGTGCAATCGGACGATGACAGCACTGTGTGACGCCGTGTCCAATTCCACTTCGATATCTACCCAATCGCCAACCGCGATGGGATTCGTGGTTTTAATGTCTTTCGTCCGAAATTTACCCTTGATACGGCAGCTGTATACCCTGCCGTCATCCGTAAGCACCTCATACCAGCTGCCGGTCGACTTGGTTACAAGGGCCTTCATCCAAATATCCTATTGTTAGTAGAAGTGCTTATTGCCATATTGGCAAAAGTCGGAAAAAAACGGCACAATATCCCTATATTTGTAGCCACACCAATATGCTCGCTGCGTGAAGAAACTATTTCTTTTAGACGGTATGGCCTTGATTTACAGGGCTTATTTTGCACTAAGCAAGAATCCGCGAATTACATCCACCGGTTTCAACACTTCTGCAATATTCGGGTTTGCCAATACCTTGCTGGAGTTATTGCGCACACAGCAGCCCACGCATATTGCCGTTGTATTTGATACGATGGCGCCCACTAACCGCCATATCGAATTCGAATCATACAAAGCCAATCGGCAAGCTATTCCCGAAGACCTCGCGGCAGCGATCCCATATGTCTACAAATTGATAGAAGGATTCAACATCCCGCTCATTACCCTGGATGGTTATGAGGCGGATGACATTATCGGTACGCTAGCCAAGCAGGCAGCGGCAAAGGGATATACGGTCTATTGCATGACGCCCGATAAGGACTTCGGCCAATTGGTGTCAGAAAATATCCTTATTTATAAGCCTGCCCGGCTGGGTAATGGGGCCGAGGTGCTCGGCGTCAAGGAAATCTTGGAAAAATGGGAAGTTTCCGATGTAAAACAAGTCATCGATATCCTGGGCCTTTGGGGCGATTCAGTCGATAATATTCCCGGTATTCCCGGCATTGGCGAGAAAACCGCAAAGAGCCTAATCAAACAGTTCGGTTCTATGGAGAACATACTGGCCAATACAGACCAGCTCAAGGGAAAGCAGCGGGAAAACTTGGAGACATTCGCGGAGCAGGGCCTCATTTCAAAGAAATTGGCTACCATTCAACTCGATGTTCCCATCGAACTGGATGAAGAGCGGCTTGTACTCGGCCAGCCCAACAAAGACGTACTGGAACCATTGTTTGCCGAACTGGAGTTCCGGACGTTAGGTAAGCGCGTTTTCGGAGAGGAATTCAGTGTGCTGGCTGCCCAGCCAGCATCCGGCACGCAAATGGATTTGTTTGGCAGCGCGGCTGCCTCAAATACGGCCGGTGGTGCGGGAACAGGCAGCGAATATCAGGCGCCTACCGCCGGAAAAGACATACACAATACCCCTCACTCCTATATATTAGCCGATACCCCCGAGTCGCAGCAAGAGCTTACCTCGTTATTGGCTAGGCAACGTAGTTTCTGTTTCGATACAGAAGCCACCGGTACGGATGCAAACACCGCCGATCTGGTAGGGCTCTCTTTTGCAATTGAGCCCGGAAAGGCTTGGTACGTTCCGGCACCGCCCGATCGCCAAGGCGCCAAGGAGGTACTGGACCGTTTTAAAGCCGTTTTCGAAAACGCATCGATTGAAAAAGTAGGGCAGAATATCAAATATGATATCCTACTGCTGGCCCGCTATGGGGTGGCGGTAAACGGACCCCTGTTTGATACCATGCTGGCCCACTACCTGATCGACGCCGACAGCCGCCACGGCATGGACATGCTGGCCGAAAACTACCTCGGCTATACCCCCATCCCCATCAGTGACCTGATTGGCCCGAAAGGAAAAAAACAGGGCAATATGCAAGACGTGGACGTTGCTGTTATTACAGAATATGCAGCAGAAGATGCCGATATCACCCTCCAGCTGAAAACGGTCTTGGAACCACTTCTGGAACAGGCCGAGGCAGCCAAGCTGGCAGAAGAGGTCGAATTCCCGTTGATTCAAGTATTGGCAGAAATGGAGCGCACTGGTGTAAAGGTCGATGTGCCCGTACTCAAACAACTGTCTGAATCATTGACCACCGATGCGGCGGTACTTGAAAAAACCATCTACGAAAAGGCAGGCGTGCGGTTCAATATTGCCTCACCGAAACAATTGGGCGAAGTGCTTTTCGAGAAGCTCCAGCTCGATCCCAAAGCCAAGAAAACAAAAACCGGGCAGTATAAAACGGGCGAGGATGTCTTGCTGGCACTAGCATCAAAGAGTGATATCGTTAAAGACATATTGGAGTTCCGCCAACTGCAGAAGCTCAAGTCTACATACGTGGATGCCCTACCCGCTATGATTAACCCATTGACGGGCCGCGTGCACACCTCATACAACCAAGCGGTGGCAGCCACCGGGCGACTAAGCTCTACCAACCCCAATTTGCAGAATATCCCCATACGCACAGCACGTGGGCGCGAAGTACGCAAAGCATTCATCCCGACGGATGATAGCCATGTGATCCTATCGGCCGATTACTCACAGATTGAGTTACGGCTGGTTGCGCACATGAGCGGCGACAAGGGCATGTTGGAAGCATTTGAAAAAGGCTTGGATATCCATCGGGCCACCGCCGCGCGGGTGTACGGTGTCTCGCTGGACGAGGTGACCCCCGACCAGCGGAGAAATGCCAAGGCGGTGAACTTCGGCATTATCTATGGGCAGTCTGCTTTCGGCCTATCGCAAAACCTTGGCATCACCCGTACCGAAGCCGCACAGATCATTGAGCAGTATTTTGCCCAATATCCCGGCATCAAGCGGTACATGAATGATGTCATCAATTTTGCGAAAGAACACGGCTATGTGGAAACGCTATTGAAGCGCCGCAGGTATCTGAGAGATATCAACTCGGCCAACCAAACGGTGCGCGGCTTTGCAGAGCGAAATGCAATCAACGCACCAATCCAGGGCTCTGCAGCCGATATGATTAAGGTGGCGATGATTTCTATCCACGAGGCGATAAAAAAAGCCGGCCTACGTGGCAAGATGACCATGCAGGTGCATGACGAGTTGGTGTTTGACATACCGAAAGACGAGGTAACTATTTTCAGAGAGCTTGCTGAAAAACACATGAAAAATGCCCTCGATATGTCCGTACCCATCGTCGTGGAACTTGGCGAAGGAAAGAATTGGCTCGAAGCACATTGATTAAAGGCATGATCAAGGCACGTTGGTCGGTTTTATGGCTTGCGGTGATGTCGTCGTCGATAGCACTTTGCAGTAATATCGATACCATCGACACACACCCCGTATTTTATGAACGCGGGACTGATGGTACCGTTCGCTTTTTTTACGACGACCACTACTATTTGGTTGATAAGCATTGTGAGTTCAAGGCCATAGAGCGCGTAAGCAGCTATGATTTCCAGCAGCAGATGTTCGTCGGTGGCTTTACTGATTTCGATAGCCAAGGCAAGGTCATTTTGGAGGGGTATTACGAAAACGGCAGAAAACAAGGCGATTTTAGAGCATACCATCCGAACGGACAGCTAAAATGGCAGGTCTCTTACTCCAATGGTGTGGCCCAAGGTATCCTTAGTTTCTTCTACCCAGACGGGAAACCACTGCTTCAAGTATCGCATACCGGTGGAGGAGCACGTATCCTCAATTTTTGGGACCGGCAGGGGCGGCAGCGCGTTACCGACGGAGAAGGGCGTTACGAGTTTTCCGTTTTGGCAGACGGCTACAACGAGTTTGGTTATATCAGGTATAACCGCAAAGGGAAGGTGGTAGATGGATACCCCCATGGCAACTGGTCCATAGAATATATATTTGACGACGGCAAAAAAAGAAATGCCGGCTACGAGTTGTATCATAAAGGGCGATTTATACAGGGCTATGAAGCATACACCGATGAGCCCTTTTCCGATACATCAAGATACGGTATATTACCGATCGACTTTTCCAATGGCGCTGAAGCAATGATTGCCAAAGGCTGTACCATAGATGAGTATACCGGGTTTACCGAATTTCTTGCAGTCCACCTATCAGAATGGTTCAGCCCCGATCAATTGTCAGAAGAAGCAGCCGGGCCGTTTCCAATCGAATTTTTGATTCAGGTGAGGCGTAATGGCGAGCCCAGAAACATAGATATAAAAGCAACGTTCGACAATAAACAATATGCGGATTTGTTGTACGAAGCATTGCGCGGCATAACCTATTGGATTCCTTCATACGCAGCCGGCGAATACATTGATGACACATTTTCCGTGACCATGGAGGCATTTCTGGATCTCCGGTATCGCAAGATGCAGTTTTATAACATCGCTATTCGGCGAGCGGGCGGGATATGATGGATTTTGTGTAAGTTTGTCCGTTAATTTCTAAAAAAGAAAGATGACTATCCATAAAGAAGGATATACGAGCATAGCTATTGTCGCATTGGTGGTTTTCCTAGCCAATGCCGCGGTCCATTACTGGTTGTCACACAACACATTCGTGGTGTGGACAACATACGTTCTCTCATTTCTGCTAGTTGTTGCTGTTTTGCAGTTTTTCCGGAACCCCCGACGACACATTACGGCAGACGGGAATGCCATTCTTTGCCCGGCAGATGGTAGAGTGGTGGTCATAGAAGAAACGGAAGAAAGCGAATATTTCCGCGATAGGCGGGTGCAGGTATCTATCTTCATGTCACCGGTCAATGTGCACGTCAACCGTAACCCGGTGAGCGGAAAAGTCAGCTTTTTCCGTTACCATCCGGGCAAATACCTGGTGGCCTGGCATCCCAAGTCCTCCACGCTCAACGAGCGGACGAGTATCGCCGTAAAAACTATAACCGGCGAAGAAGTCCTCTTCCGCCAAATAGCGGGAGCCATGGCCCGGCGCATAGTCTGGTACGTGGAAGAGGGAACCGAAGTAACGCAGGGTGAAGAGTTCGGGTTTATCAAATTCGGCTCCCGCGTGGACGTTTTCCTTCCGATAGGTACAAAGATAGACGTAAATATCGGTGATAAGGTTTCCGGTGGTTTAACCGTCCTTGGCCGCTTCCGATGATTTGTTAATGCCATGAGGTTTATTCTGCTTGTTTTCATCAACGCCTGTGCTGTAGGACTGTCTATCGCCTGTGTTAATTTTTATTTCCAGCATAGTTGGCAGCATTTCCTCATTACGTTTGCCATCTCGTTTGTCATAAGCTTTCTCACGTTTTACTACCTATTCCAACGTTATATTTATGGTAAGATAAAGCTTATTTATAAGCTTGTCCATAACCTCAAACTGGGCAAAGACCTGAAAGATGCGCTGGGCGAGAAGATGAGCGATGACCCGATCAACGATGTCGAACAACAAGTGCGGGACTGGGCAAAAGAGAAGAAAAAGGAAATAGACCGACTGAAAGAGCAGGAACGGTTCCGGCGTGAATTCCTTTCCAATGTGGCCCATGAGTTTAAAACCCCACTGTTTGCGCTGCAGGGTTATGTCGATGCGCTGCAAGACGGCTTGATGCAAGACGATATCGAGATGGCAGACCAGTTTTTGAAGAAAGCATCGTCAAACCTCGACCGGCTTTCGTTTCTGGTGAAAGACTTGGATGAAATATCAAAATTGGAAAGTGGGCAGATACCAATCAACTACCAGAAGTTCGACCTGGTCATTCTGGTTAAGGAAATAATGGAGTTGATGGAAGATAAAGCATCTGCCCATCACATCAGGTTGGTGTTTAAAGAAAAATACCATTATCCCATGATGGTAAGGGCAGACCGTGAGAAAATCCGGCAGGTATTCGTCAACCTCGTCAGCAACGCAGTAAAATACGGGAAAAAAGGCGGACAAACCGATATAAGGATCTACGAACTTTTTGAAACGGTGTTGGTGGAGGTAACCGATGACGGTATCGGCATCGACGAGAAAAGCCTGCCGCGGATTTTTGAACGATTCTACCGGACGGATAGAAGCCGGTCACGCAAGGTCGGCGGCTCCGGCCTAGGCCTGTCCATCGTAAAGCATATCATTGAAGCCCACCAGCAAACAATCAACGTGCGAAGCACGGAAGGAGTGGGCACCACATTCGCTTTCACATTGGAAAAAGTGAAGCCTTCCATGTAACGCACCCGATGACAGGCTTAATAATGACCTGAAAGCAATAAATTCGAAAAAGAGCTGTTAATTAACATTAAGTTAACATTGGCGTTATATTTTTGTGCAAATATTATTGCTTATGTCGCTCAATAGCATATTCCAATATTTTGTCCCGAAAGACAAAAAGTTTTTTCCCTTATTTGAACAAGCCAGCAGTAACCTTATCGAAATGGCAAAGCTATTGAAGGAGTTGGTAAACCTCACAGATTCACAAAAAAGAAAGGAAATATGCAGGAGGATTGAGGACCTGGAACACAAGGGTGACGATATCTCCCATCAAATCCACTTGGAGCTGGGGAAGAATTTCATCACACCATTTGATCGTGAGGATATCCATACGCTGACAAGCTCCCTGGACGATGTTGCCGACTTTATACACGGGGCGTCAAACCGCATCGACCTGTATAAGGTGGAGCGGATAACGGAACCCATCATCGAAATGGCCGATTTGATTCTGGAAGCAACCGAAGATGTGGCCAAGGCAGTTCACGAACTCCGAAACCTGAAAAATATCCGGAACATCACAGATTCTTGCGTGCGCATCAATAGTATCGAGAACAAAGCAGACTATATTTTTGACAAAGCGGTGGGTGAACTGTTCGAGTTCGAAAAAGACGCGATCGTGTTAATTAAGTACAAAGAGGTTCTATCTGCTATGGAGACCGCTACCGACAAATGTGAGGATGTGGCCAACGTATTGGAGAGTATTTTAGTGAAAAACGCCTAAGCCATAATCCGTCAGATTATATGATCACTACATTACTGGTCGTTGTTATTATCCTAGCTATCGCATTTGATTATATCAATGGCTTTCACGATGCGGCAAACTCTATTGCAACCATCGTGTCTACCAAGGTCCTCTCGCCATTCCAAGCCGTACTGTGGGCGGCGACCTTCAATTTTGCCGCATATTTTTATTTCACCGATCACAAGGTGGCCAATACCATCGCCAAAACGGTCCTTGAAGAATACATCAACCTGGAAGTGATACTTGCTGGTCTGGCAGCAGCAATCGGATGGAACCTGTTCACTTGGTATTATGGAGTGCCGTCCAGCTCGTCACACACGTTGATAGGGGGCTTCGCAGGTGCGGGCATGACCCACGCATTTATTTTGGGCGATAGTGTAATCGGGGCAATCAATTTGAATGCAACCTTAAAAATCATTTCGTTTATTGTATTGGCCCCGGCCATCGGAATGATTATCGCCATCATCATCACGCTCATCATTATTAATATATCCAAGCGGGCCAAGCCCTCCGTGGCCGAGTGGTGGTTCCGGAAGCTGCAATTGGTCTCGTCGGCAGCCCTGAGTTTCGCACACGGCGGCAACGATGCACAAAAAGTAATGGGTATTATTTTCGTGGCTATGGTTGCCGGCGGATACCTGCAGTCGGGCGACAGCATGCCCGAGTGGATACCATTGACCTGTTATTCGGCGATAGCATTGGGTACCATGAGCGGCGGATGGAAAATCGTAAAAACGATGGGCACCAAGATAACGAAAGTGAATGCGCTGGAAGGCGTAGGGGCCGAAACTGCCGGAGCAATCACATTGGGTATAACGGAACACTTCGGTATCCCCGTATCCACCACCCATACCATTACCGGTTCTATCATAGGCGTGGGCGTGGTGAAACGTGTTTCAGCAGTACGCTGGGGCGTTACCATCAGCCTGCTTTGGGCTTGGGTACTCACCATCCCAGTATCCGCGGTATTGGCTGGCATCACCTATACAATTATCCATTATCTTTTTTAATTGGCACACCGGGCCACACGCCGGGGTGAAACATTAAATCTTCTTTTCCTTAGGAATGGAAGGAATTAATCTGTAGATTTACAGTCTTTTGCCAGACTGACTATAAAAATAGACATCAGGTGCTGGTGGACAAGAAAGAAATAGTTGCGCCGTTTTGTAGTCCGTGAGCCGATAAATGCGACACGTCTGCCGAAAATGGAAGTTTAGTGAAGCAACGTGATTTTTTTACAAATGGCTGATTGTTAGCGGAGTATTAGACGGCTGGCAGAAGCAGTAGGCTCTTTTTGAGTGTTTTTTTTTAGAAAATCCAAAAAAGATAAAAAACTGGAATAGTATTTGCAAATATTGCGTGAATCAAACTATTGGTTATTTTTGCGAGAAATTAGACAATTAAAAATTTTTAACCTTAAAAAAAACAAGAGTATGAATTATTCTACAATCAAAACGGCAGTTGCTTGCTCGCTTGTAGCGGCCTTCGGGCTCACAGATACAGTGCAGGCACAAGAGCCGACTGTATTTGGAGGAAGATCCCAATACAGGACATGGTCTATCGGTGTGAATGGTGGTTTTACTACGCCTTCAGTAATCATCGGTGGATCCAATGCGTTCAACCAAAAAGTAGGTTTTGGCGAGTACAAATTGCGCGAATACTACGGCATCACTGTTCGCAAGCAACTATCAAGCTGGTTTGGCTTGGAGGCTGCTGGTAACCGTGGTCGTATTTTTACCTACAACAACAACGGCGCAGCTAACACGTATTTGTATAATGCAGCTAACGGTGCTGCTGGTGCTGCAGGTTATCAGTCAGCAGAAACTTCTGTACAGTACGCTGCTAGCTTGAATGGCGTGTTCCAATTGGCCACCATCGACTTCCTGCGTCGTGAAAACGCTGTAAACTTCTACGCAAGCGTAGGTTATGGTGTAATCGCTTTCAACCCGATCGGTTATACCGATGCTGACGGTTCTTCCGGTGCTTGGGATAACAAAGGTGCTTGGGGTGAAGAATTCCCAGGTGAGCGTACTCCCGATAACTCGCGCGACTTCAAACGCGAAACTTACATTCCTGTAGGTGTTGGCGTGAAGTTCAAATTGTCTGACCGCGTTGCCCTCAACTTGGGTTATACCATGAACTTTGTTGATGACAAAGCATTATTCGGCCCAGTTGTTGACCGCGCGGCTAACGACAAATTCTCTTACACCTATGCTGGTTTAGAATTCTCTTTGGGTTCTTCTTCAAAACCAGATTTGACCTGGCACAACCCTGTGTCTACCTTGTATGACGAGTTGAAAGATCCTTCACTGCGCAACGAGCTTGAAGCATTGAAACAACGCGTATCTACTTTGGAAGGCATTGTTGATGAGTTGAACAATGACGAAGACGGTGACGGTGTTTCTGATCGCTTCGACAAATGCCCAGGTACGCCTGCTGGTACTCAGGTTGACGGTGCTGGTTGCCCCATCAAATTCCCTGAAGCTCAAACTAAGGCTGTTGCCGGTACTTATCCGAACATCCAGTTCGAGTTTGATAGCTCTGTGTTGAAAACCGAATCATATTCAATCCTTGATCGGTTGTCTTCTGAATTGCGCGAAAGCGGTGCAACCGTTACCTTAGACGGCCACGCTTCTGCTGAAGGTTCTGAGGCTTACAACTTGACCCTGTCAAGAGACCGTGCTAACTCAGTAAAACAATACTTGGTTAACTCTGGCGTAGACGCAGCTAAAATCAACGTTCAGGCTTTCGGTGAATCTGCTCCGATCGCTTCTAACGCTACTGAAGAAGGCCGCGTACTTAACCGTCGTGTAGAAATCAAAAACTAAGTTTAGTTTCTAAGAAACTACCGATAAAAAACGGCCAATCCATACGGATTGGCCGTTTTTCTTAGTTGAAGTAAAATTTAAGTAAAGCGTTATGGTTACAGCAGCCCATAACGCTTTTTCTTTTTAACTTAGCACCATGGTAAATAAAAAGCCTTCTATACTCGTGGTGAACGATGATGGCATCACGGCCCCCGGCATCAAAGTACTGATCGAAGAGATGCAGCAAATCGGTGATGTCACCGTAGTGGCACCCGAAGGGCCGCAGTCGGGCACCGGACACGCAATAACCATCGGCAAACCCCTGCGCATAGATCCCATCTACATTTACCCCGGAGTCGAAATGTATAAATGCTCGGGGACTCCCGTAGATTGTGTCAAATTAGCCGTAAATAAAGTCTTTAAAGGCAGAAAACCCGATATCTGTGTTTCCGGTATCAACCACGGCCTTAACAATTCAATCAACGTGCTCTATTCGGGTACCATGTCGGCCGCTGTGGAAGGTGCAATTGAGGATATCCCCTCAATCGGGTTCTCCTATGACGACCTGAACTACGACGCCGATTTCACTGCCTGCCGGCCATACGTCCGGAGCATCACTAAACAGGTCCTCACCAATGGGTTGGCAAAAGGAACCCTGTTGAACGTGAATTTCCCCAAGGCCGATCGCATAAAAGGAATAAAAATTTGTAGACAGGCCGACGCAAAATGGGCCGAGGAGTTTGACGAACGCACAGACCCAAGCAACCGCAGCTACTACTGGCTCACCGGCATATTCGAGCTGCGCGACCGTGGGGAAGATACCGATGTGTGGGCATTGCAAAATGGATACGCTTCCATCGTGCCGGTCCAGTTTGACATGACCGCCCACCACGCTATACCCGAACTCAATTCGTGGAGCTTTGACAATAAGTAAGTGCAGCAAAATTCATTTTTCTGGGGCGGTGTTCTGGGTGCCATCACCCCCACGGTAGCATGCCTGCTCAAAGTGTTCTCACCATTGGGCGCTACCATGCATCCGCTAAGCTTATATGTTATCGCAGCCGTCGTCAATCTGTTGCTCATCCGCTTTTTCTATCGGCGGGAGCTCGACCGGACGGCACGCGGCCTACTGTTGGTTACGTTTGTAGCCCTGTTATTTCTGATTATTCTTGATAAACCGTTGTTAGCATGAAACTCTCGCTCGGGTTTTCCCCCTGTCCCAATGATACGTTTATTTTTGATGCGCTCATCCATCACAAAGTTGATACCGAAGGTCTCACTTTTGATGTGTACTATGAAGATGTGGAAACGCTTAACCATAAAGCGTTCAATACCGAGTTGGATATCACCAAGCTAAGCTACCACGCCTATGCCTACGCCGCAAACGATTATGTGCTGCTCGATGCGGGCAGTGCACTAGGGTTTGGCGTTGGACCACTGCTGATCAGCAAAGACCCCGCACTTGCCAGCCAGGTGCAAGCACAAGGCAAAGGGGTATACACCGGTAAGCCGCTCACCGTGGGTATTCCGGGCCAATACACTACAGCAAACTTCCTGCTAGGGCTGGCTTTTCCGGGATTAGCCAGTAAGCAGGAGATGGTATTCTCAACAATTGAGCAGGCATTGGTCGATGGCCATATCGACCTCGGCCTCATCATCCACGAAAACCGCTTTACTTATCAGGCCAAAGGGCTGCATAAGGTCATGGACCTCGGCGATTATTGGGAGCAGACAACAGGGGCACCCATTCCCCTGGGGGGCATCGTGGCACGGCGCAAACTGCCCGATAACATCAAGCGTAAGGTTAACCGGGTGCTACGCAAGAGCGTAGCGTTTGCCCTGGCCAATCCGCAATCCGGTATCGAGTTCATCCGTTCGCATGCGCAGGAAATGAGCGACGAGGTAATGTATAAACACATCGATTTGTATGTCAACCGGTTTTCAGTCGAACTCGGCGAAGAAGGACGCGCAGCTATATACACCCTCTTTAACAAGGCATGGGAGTTGAAGCTGGTGCCCCAGACTTCCAAAAGCTTGTTCCTAGAATCTACAATCTAACCCCTGCAATCTAAAATGTAATGACTAACTTTGCCCAGTATGCCATATTGGCGGAGATGGGTTTTTGGTGTCATTATTGACAATGACGTGTGTCAGAAATAAACAATAGCAGATGTTAACATTTTTAAGTAAAATATTCGGCAGCAAATCAGAGCGGGATATCAAACATATTCAACCCCTGGTAAATAAAATCAAGGAAGAATATCCGAAATTAGAATCCCTTACGAATGATGAGCTGCGCGCTAAAACAATTGATTTCAAGCAGCGCATTACTGATTTCCTTGCTGACATCGACAAGGAAATTGCTGATTTAAAAGCGGAGGCTGAACGCGAGGGCATTGAGATGAGCGAAAAAACAGCCATCTATGACAAGGTGGATAAGCTGAGCAAAGACCGCGACCGCAAGCTGGAAGAGGTGTTGCTGCAGCTGCTTCCAGAAGCATTTGCAGTGGTCAAAGAAACTGCCCGGCGTTTTACTGAAAACAGCGAGCTAATCGTTACAGCAACTGATTTCGACCGGGAGCTTGCCGCTTCAAAACCACATATAAAGATCGAGGGTGACAAAGCGGTGTGGCAACACACCTGGACAGCCGCAGGCACAGAGGTAACGTGGAAGATGGTCCATTACGATGTCCAGCTGATCGGTGGTATCGTGCTCCATGAAGGCAAGATTGCCGAGATGGCCACCGGTGAAGGTAAAACCCTGGTAGGTACATTGCCTGCCTATCTGAATGCATTATCCGGCCAGGGCGTCCATATCGTAACGGTGAACGACTACCTCGCACGGCGTGACTCCGAGTGGAACGGGCCGTTATTTGAGTTCCACGGCCTGCGCGTGGATTGCATAGATAAACACCAGCCCAATTCGCCCGCCAGACGCAATGCTTATTTAGCAGACATCGTGTTTGGAACAAACAACGAGTTCGGGTTCGATTACCTGCGCGACAACATGGCACAGTCGCCAGATGCCTTGGTTCAGCGGAAGTTGCATTTCGCCATGGTCGATGAGGTAGACTCCGTGCTGATTGACGACGCCCGTACACCGTTGATTATCTCCGGCCCGATACCGCGCGGCGACCAGCACGAGTTTTATGAGCTCAAACCCCGTATCGAGCGATTGGTCAATACACAGAAAGCCTACATCAACGGCGTGCTCAATGAAGCAAAGAAAGCCATCGCCGCAGGCGATACAGAAGTCGAAAGCGGCGGACTAGCCCTGCTACGTGCCCATCGCGGATTGCCGAAAAATAAAGCACTCATTAAGTTCCTGAGCGAAGGAAGCAACCGGCAGGTACTTCAAAAGACGGAAAATTATTACCTGCAAGAGCAAAGCAAAAACATGCCCAAAGTAGATGCTGAACTCTACTTTGTCATCGACGAAAAAAACAACCAGGTAGAGCTCACCGAAAAGGGAATCGAGCTCATTACCGCGTCGGGCGAAGACCCCAACTTCTTCATCATGCCCGATGTGGGCAGCGACGTCGCGGAGATTGAGAAATCAAACGCAAGCCCGGAAGAGAAGTTGGCCAAGAAAGAGGAGCTGATGCGCGACTTTTCGGTCAAATCAGAGCGGATACACTCGGTAAACCAGCTTCTTAAAGCGTACACACTGTTTGAGCGTGATGACGAGTACATCATCGACGAGGGTAAGGTAAAAATCGTAGACGAACAGACCGGGCGTATTATGGAAGGCCGCCGTTATTCGGATGGGCTGCACCAAGCCATCGAGGCCAAGGAAAACGTAAAGGTCGAAGATGCCACGCAAACCTACGCCACGATTACCCTGCAGAATTATTTCCGCATGTACCACAAGCTTGCCGGTATGACGGGTACGGCCGTTACCGAAGCGGGCGAGCTATGGCAGATTTATAAGCTGGACGTAGTCGAAATACCAACCAACGTACCCATCCAGCGCGATGACCGGCATGATCTGATTTACCGGACCGCCCGTGAGAAATACAACGCCGTGGCAGAAGAAATCCATCAGCTTACCCAGCAGGGGCGCCCGGTGTTGGTAGGTACCACCTCGGTAGAAATATCCGAGCTGCTCAGCCGTATGCTCAAGTTGCGCGGCGTTAAACACAATGTGCTGAATGCCAAGTTGCACCAGCGTGAAGCTGATATCGTTGCCGAAGCCGGCCAGCCGGGTATGGTAACGATTGCTACCAATATGGCAGGCCGTGGTACAGACATCAAACTCGGGCCCGGCGTGAAAGATGCCGGCGGATTGGCAATTATCGGCACCGAACGCCACGAATCGCGGCGGGTAGACCGCCAGCTGCGCGGCCGTGCAGGCCGCCAGGGAGACCCCGGGTCGTCCCAGTTCTTCGTATCGCTCGAAGACCCTTTGATGCGGCTGTTTGCTTCCGAGCGGATTTCCAACATCATGGTACGTATGGGCGTGCAAGAGGGCGAGGTTATGCAGCACAGCATGCTTACCAAGTCTATCGAGCGTGCACAGAAGAAAGTGGAAGAAAACAACTTCGGCATACGTAAGCGCCTCCTCGAATATGACGACGTGATGAACTCCCAGCGGAGCGTTATCTATGCCAAGCGTAAGAACGCTTTGTTTGGCGAACGTCTCGATGTCGACCTGAACAACACAATCGTTGATGTGGCGGAAGATATCGTGGCAACATACAAAGAAGCGGGCACCTACGACGACTTCCAGCTGGAGGTAATCCGGGTGTTCTCGTTGGATCCCGGCATCGATGCGGCCGAGTTTACCGATAGTGGCATCGCGTCGCTCAGCGAGCGGTTGTCAGAGCGCGTCATCGCGTTTTACCACGAAAAGGCAGACAGGATCGCCAAGCAAACGCTACCGGTGCTCACCGACGTATTTGCCACCCGTGGCAACCAGATAGAAAACATCGTTGTGCCATTTTCTGATGGCGTCAGGGGAATTCAGGTGGCCACCAACCTCAAAAAGGCAGTCGAGTCCGGAGGTAAGGAAGTGTTCAAGTCGTTCGAAAAAGGGGTGGTCCTCGCGCTGATTGATGAGGCCTGGAAAGAACACCTGCGCGATATGGACGAATTGAAACAATCGGTGCAAAATGCGGTCTACGAGCAGAAAGACCCCATTATCATTTATAAGATGGAGGCCTTCAATCTGTTCCGCGAGATGCTGATCGAGATGAATAAGGACGTGGTCGGTTTTCTGTTCAAGGGTGAGATACCCCAGCAGCAGCCGCAGGATGTGCGCGAGGCCCGGCCGGCGCCCAGGCAAGAGGCGCGTATAAAGACGTCGAAGCCCGAGCTCGTAGGGGCGGGCGGGGGCGCTCCTCCCGTAGAAGATACACGCGAGGTACAACGCACCCAGCCCATCCGGAATGAACAGAAAGTAGGCCGAAACGACCCCTGCCCCTGCGGCAGCGGCAAAAAATACAAAAACTGCCACGGCGCGTAAATCGGATATCGTCATGGAAAAAAGAGGTTTTGCAATGTTCATTATCCTGTTCCTGGGGTTCTCCTGTATGGACGGGTTTGGCCAGCAACGCGGTACCGTAGAGGTAGTGGTAGACCCACTGATCAGCTTGATGCAGCGGAGCCGCAAAGGCACCAACATTACGGCCACCTCTACCAGCCCGCCCCCGGTTGATAAGGAAAACGCAACCCGTACCACCACCATGGGGTTCCGTGTACAGATTTATTCCGGCTCAGACCGCACCGAGGCATACGCCGAACAAGCCCGATTCAAACGGCTGTATAAAGATATCGATACTTACCTGAGCTATGAGGAACCCAACTATCGGGTAAAGGTCGGCGACTTCAGGAACAGAAGTGAAGCCCAAGACCTCATGCAAGGCCTTCGGAAGCAATTCAATAATGTGTTTGTTTTTACCGAAGAAATATATGTATATCATTAAGGGAAGCCGTCATGAAAGATAAAGTCCATGCCCTTGCTGCCCAAATCCATGAGGCAGCCGTGGGGTGGAGGCGGCACCTGCACCAACACCCCGAACTTTCTTTCCAGGAGCACGAAACCTCAGCCTTTGTAAAAGACCAGCTAAGCCAAATGGGAATCGCCTATGTACCTATGGCCGACACCGGCGTGGTTGCCCATATCCATGGCGAGCAGCCCTCCGACAAGGTGGTAGCCCTACGGGCAGACATGGACGCCCTCCCCATCACGGAAGTAGCCGGTCGCGAATACGGGTCGAAACGTACGGGCGTGATGCACGCCTGCGGGCACGACGCACACACCGCCTCGCTCTTGGGCACCGCACGTATCCTCCAATCGTTGAAAGCCGATTTCGGGGGAACAGTCAAACTCATTTTCCAACCCGGCGAAGAACGGTTGCCCGGCGGTGCCAGCCTGATGATCCAAGCCGGTGCATTGCAGGACCCCGTTCCGCAGGCAGTAATCGGGCAGCACGTCATGCCGCTGATACCGGCCGGAAAAGTCGGGTTCCGCGAAGGCAAGTACATGGCATCAACCGACGAATTATATGTAACCGTCAAGGGCCGCGGCGGCCACGGCGCCCAGCCCCAGGAAAATATCGATCCGGTCGTCATCACCGCGCACATCATCACCGCATTGCAACAGGTGGTGAGCCGTATTGCCGACCCCAAAATGCCAAGCGTACTGTCTTTCGGCAAAGTCATTGCCAACGGAGCTACCAACGTCATCCCCGATGCCGTATATCTCGAAGGGACATTCCGCACATTCGATGAGACATGGCGTAAGGAAGCGCATAAACGGATGGTAAAAATGGCCACAGGTATTGCCGAAAGCATGGGCGGCTCGTGTGATTTCGAAGTACGAAACGGATACCCATTCCTGGTAAACGACGAAAAGCTCACGGCTGAAATCCGCGGATATGCCGAAGAGTTCCTCGGCAAGGAGAATGTGGTCGACCTCGACCTCTGGCTTGCCGCCGAAGACTTCGCCTATTATTCGCAGGTAGCCGATGCCTGTTTTTACCGGTTAGGCACCCGAAACGAGGCCAAAGGCATAACCTCGGCCGTACATACCCCCACATTCGATATCGATGAAAGCGCATTGGCCCTCAGTACCGGCCTGATGGCTTATGTTACCCTGCGCCGGCTCGGCTACGCATGATTTTACACCCATGACCTCCGAAGATGTGACGTTGAAAGCCGCCACCGCAGCAGATGCACCAGCTATTCGGCAGCTGGCACATGACAGCTGGTGGACTACCTACGGGGGGTACCTCGACCGCGGCCAAATCAGCCTCATGCTGGAGCTGATCTATTCAGAAGCATCGCTGCTGGCCCAATTCGAAACGGGGCAATCCTTTACACTAGCCATGCGGGGCCATACCCCGGTAGGGTTTACCGGGTTCCAGCCTAAACCGGCTGAACCACACACCATGCGTATCGAAAAACTCTACATTCTGCCCTCAGAGCAGGGAAGGGGAACAGGAAAGTTGCTGATCAACCATGTTGCCCAGGCGGCGCTCGCCGGCGGCCGACCGCAGCTGGAGCTAAATGTAAACCGGAACAACCCCGCTGTGACGTTTTACCAACGGCTGGGGTTCACCGTGGTCGATACGGTGGATACCCCCTATCATGGCTACGTATTGAATGACTATGTGATGCAGAAGGATTTAAGGAGCCCAAATGCGGCTCCCTTATATGGCATATAGCAGAAATTTACCTAAGTTTGGAAATCATCGCATTTGCGTTTCGGTACACCGAAATGCAAATAACTAAAAACATATGGGAAATCGGCATATATACCACAGCGGGATTATTGGAAACTGCAGCTACTTAGCCCACATCCACAAAGACACCAACGTATCTTGGCTTTGCTGGCCTTCTTTTGATAGCTCATTCGTATTCGGCGGATTGCTGGACAGCAAGAAAGGAGGCCGGTTTTCTATCCAGCCGGTGGGCGAGTTCACAAGTAAACAGTATTACGTGGAGAACACAAACGTACTCCGCACAGAGATAACAACCAGCGACGGCACTTACCGAATCACCGATTTCGCCCCCCGCTTCAGGCAGTATGAACGGTATTTCAAGCCATTGATGCTGATGCGGAAGGTCGAGCCGCTATCGGGCCGGCCACGCATCCGTATCGTATGCGAGCCGGTAAGCGGCTATGGCGGACAAACGTTCAACAAATTCCGGGGGAGCAACCACGTGGAGTTCAGCAACGGAATCGAGCAGATGCGGTTGACCACCGATGTCCCGGTGAGCCACTTTTTCGGCGAAGAAGCATTTGTATTGGGCGGAACGAAATACCTGGCCCTCACCTATGGCCAACCCCTTGAGGCCCCGCTGGAACGCACGGCAGAACATTTCCTCAGGGAAACCATCAACTATTGGCGTAAATGGATTAAGCATGCCACCATATCCACCTTTTACCAAGAGGCCGTTATACGGTCGGCGCTGGCCCTGAAGATCCACCAGTATGAAGATACAGGCGCCATTATCGCCGCAGGCACCACCAGCCTGCCGGAGTATCCCGGGAGCGGCCGCAATTGGGATTACCGCTATTGCTGGCTGCGGGATAGCTATTACGTCATCACGGCACTCAACCATATCGGCCAGTTTGAGGAGATGGAGCTGTATGCCAATTACATCACAAACATCACCCATGCCGATACAGGACGCCTCCAGCCACTGTACGGAATAAACGGGCAGACCAAACTTACCGAGCAGATCCTCGATGAGCTGGAAGGCTACCAAGGCAATAAACCGGTCCGCATAGGAAACCAGGCCTACGAGCATATCCAGAACGATGTGTACGGACAGGCGATGATTGCACTGCTGCCATTATATACCGACTACCGTTTCGTTTTCAACGAGCGCTCCGATGCAGGGCGCTGGGTCAACTACATACTCGATAAAATCGAAAAGACCATCGACGAAAAGGACGCCGGCATTTGGGAGTTCCGCAGTTTTGCCAACCACCATTGTTATACCAACCTCTTTCAGTGGGCCGGGAGCGCGGCCGCACAGAAAATAGGGAAACTCACGGGCGACAAGCAGATGATTAGCCGCGCAGAGGCATTGATGAAGCGCGCAGCGCATTATATAGAGTCGTGCTATGACCCCGGGCGGCAGGTGTATGTCAACGCGGTGGGGAGCCCCCACCTGGATGCCAGCACGCTGCAGCTCATTATGATGCACTACCTCGACCCCGCATCCGACCGCGCACGCAACCACCTTAAGGCCCTCGAACGGGAGCTCAAAACCCCACAGGGGCTCTTCTACCGCTACCTGCACTCAGACGATTTCGGCAAACCCAAGTCAACGTTTCTTATCTGCGCATTCTGGCACGTGGAAGCACTGGCCTGCGTAGGCCGTGTAGACGAAGCGATCGCAACGTTTGAAAAGCTGCTCACCTACGGCAACCACTTGATGTTGTTCAGTGAAGATGTGGACGAATCCGATGGGAGCCAGTGGGGCAATTTCCCGCAGGCGTATAGCCATGTGGGCCTGATGAATGCGGCATACCGTATCTCGATGAAGCTCGACCGCCCGATATTTATAGCGTAGCCGCTGCAGCGGTTGCGTCAGCGAGCTTCCGGAGCAGTGCCCGTACATCCCGGAGGTGCTTCACGTAAAACCTAGCGGCTGATACTTCCGTGCCCACTTTAATGGTAAACGCCTCTTTAGGTAGCGCATTGAACGTATCTTCGTCGGTGCGGTCATCGCCTATCGAGAGGATGAAATCATAGTGGTTTTCATGGAGGATATCCAAGGTGGCCCGGCCCTTATTCACTTCGGCACTCCGTATTTCCACCACCTTGTCGCCATCCAGCAGCTGCAGCCCGTAAGATGCAGAATAGTTTTGCAACGCCGCAATCAGCTCGTGTGCCCGCAGCGTACCCAAGTCGCGCTGCACCTTGCGGTAATGCCAAGCGAGTGAAAAGCTCTTTTCTTCCACAAATGCACCCGGCGTCCGGTCTGCATAAGACTCCATCAGTGTGCCCACTTCAGCCTTCCACGCGTTGGATAGGCCGCTTTTCAGGTGCCATTCCGAATCCGGCTCTTTCGTCCACACACCGTGCTCCGCAATGAGGCTATACGGCTTGTTTTGGAACCATTTCTCCAGCGTACTGTGCTTACGCCCACTGATAATGGCCAAGTGGTTATTGATGTCGGCCTCAAGGATATCGAGTAGCCGGTAGAGCTCTTCGTCGGGCGATGCCTTGTCTATATCGCCCTGGAAGCCCACCAACGTGCCGTCGTAGTCGAGCAGCAAAAGCCTGCTGTCTGCCGCTTTGTAGTGGCTGATGATCTGGTTCTCGATGGCCGGTCCCACCAACCTTGCCCTGGTGTTGCTTTGGATTGTTTTCGCTTCTTTAAGTCTATTCATAAATAACGTTGCCCAGTGTTGCACGGTAAATTTAAATACAATTTGGCGCATGGCTTTCATCCGCTTGTTTACCTCGGCCAGGGGCATATTCAGAGCATGCAGCAGCGCATCCCGGATTTCGTGCACATTGTTTGGATTCACAATCAGCGCATCGATAAGCTCGTTGGCCGCCCCGGCCATTTCACTCAGTATAAGCACGCCCGTGTCGTCGTTTCGGCTGGCTACGTATTCTTTGCTTACCAGGTTCATCCCATCGCGCATAGGGGTCACCAGGCAAACATCGGCTACATTATACAATGCCGATATCTCCTCCATCGGATAGCTGTGGTAGAAATACGCCACCGGGTACCAGTCGTACGAGCCGAATTGCGCGTTGATATACCCCACCAATCGGTCGATCTGGTCCTTCAGTTCGCGGTATTGGGGCACCGTATCGCGCGAAGGCACCACCACCATGTACAACGTTACGCACTTGTGGAAAGCCGGGTTTTCCTTCAGGAACAATTCAAATGCCTCCAACCGTTGTATGATCCCTTTGCTGTAATCCAAGCGGTCTATAGACAAGACAATCTTTTGGTCCCTGAAGTTGGCCTTCAGCTCATCCACCCGCTTCAGCACGTTCCCGTCTGACGATAGCTCGGAAAACCGATGGCTGTCTATCCCCATCGGGAAAGGCTCCACAACGATGGTACGCCCATCTTCCTCTAGCTTGTTTGAATTGTTGTTTGTTTCGGTAAGCCTGGTGGCCGAGCTTATGAAGTGGCGCACATCGTCAAACGTGTGGAAACCAAGCAAATCAGCCCCAAGCATCCCTCCCAGCAACTGGCGCCGCCACGGGATGAGGCGGAAGAGCTCTTGCGAAGGGAAAGGAATATGCTGGAAAAAGCCGATGGAAGCATCGGGCAACGCCTTCCTCAACAAACCCGGAAGCAATAGCAGCTGGTAGTCATGAACCCAGATGGTGTCGTCCGGTGCTGCGGCCTCAAGCACCCGCTCGCAGAACTTTTCGTTCACCCGCACGTACGTTTGCCAGTTTTCCAGTTCGTAAAGGGCATAATTGGGCATATAATGGAAAATCGGCCATAACACTTCATTCGAGAAACCCTCATAAAACCCCTTTATCTCGTCCTCGTCCAAGAAAATAGGCACAAGCCGCCGATCGTTCAACAGCGTTGTGAAATAAGACCGTTGTTCGGGGTCGGTTAACATCACGCCGGGCCAGCCGATCCATATATTCTCACCCTCTGCATGGATAGAAGCCAAGCCGGTTGCCAAACCGCCCTCACTCGGCTGCAGCGCATATCCGTCTCCATCCTCCGCAATTTTTATCGGTAGCCGGTTGGATACAATAATAGTTTTACTCACGGTATCTGATCTTACATGCGGGCACCTTAGTTTAGTTTTACGGCCCGCCTTTATAATGATAACGCAAATTCAGGCTAAAAGTTTGCCGTTTACTGTCCCAGCTTGGGAATCCGCGAGGGCGTGTCGTCACCCGATACGATACTTCCGGCCCCCATAGCGATGGCATGGATAGACGAAACAATGTTTTCGATTGCCAGGGTCTCCACTTCGTCTGCCACCGTGTGGTAGTACTTGTCGCGGTCTATCTGCACCGTTGCAAACGTATGGGCAGGAACGCCCATGGCAGCCAACGAGGCATTATCACTTCGGTAAAACAGGTTTTGGGTGGGGTAGGGGTCGGGATGGAACGTGAAGCCCGTGTTCTCCACATTCCGCTGCATGATTTCCGCCAGGTCGCTTTGGCTGTAGCCCGTTACGTATAGCGAGTTGGGCCCGAACCGGGCATCCTTACCAATCATCTCGATGTTAATCATCGCCACCACCTCGTCGGCATCGATGGTTGTCGAAAAATATTTCGACCCTACGAGGCCGATCTCCTCTGCCGTAAATGCAGCGAAGATTAGGGTACGCGCATTGTCATTTAGCTTTTTGTAATAATTAGCCAAGCTTATTACTGCCGATACGCCGGAAGCGTCGTCGTCAGCGCCATTCGCAACGGAGTCCTGGCCCACAGGGTCGATGATACCGATATGGTCATAGTGGGCCGAGAAAATGACGTATTCATTCGGCCGCGATTTGCCAGGCAGTACGGCCAACACATTAAAAAGCGGCTGCTTTTCGATGACGTTGGTAAACGCCACGCGGAATGATGTGGGCACGCTGCCGGCTAACACATACACCACCGAGGGCGTGGGGGCGCCGCTGTGTTCCGGGTTGACCCGCTCGCGCATCAAGAAGCTGCGGTACCGGCCGAACAGGTTGGCGAAACTCGTGTCGACCACCACCACGGCATCGCCGCCGCTGGTAGCCACCTCCCTGAAACGCTGCGCAAAGTCATCGCCAGCCTTTATTTGGATCAACGCGACATCCGGATCGGTATTCCAATTTACACCCGGCCTGTTACTCGATACAATAATACGGTCTTCGGGTATCTCCTCCCCGTCAAATGTTACCTCCCACGTGGCCGGGCGGATCTGTACAACCTCCCATGTCTGCCTGAAACCAGGCTCGCCGGCATAAGGCTCCAGCCCGATTTTGGTAAACTCCGAAGCAATGAAATCAGCAGCACGTTCCACACCCGGCGTAAACACTGCCCGGCCCTGCATGTCATCGGCCGCAAGGGTATGCAGTACCCGCCGCACTTCATCAGCGTCGACCAGCCGCTGCGGCGACTGCCGCGAGGCGCACCCCATCAGTAAACAAAGCGCCAAAACACCGGAACCTAACCACCTGAACATCGCTTAACCGTTTTGATTACCCAAACTTAGATAAAGTTAGTTTGATATGCAAAACTACCATCGCCTAAATAAAAAGCAGTATTATCTTGCGCCGGTTTGGCAGATAACCGCTATCTTTGAGTACAAAAAAGGAATAAGGCAACCAGTCCCGGCGGGCAGGTGCCGATAACACTAAATGAAAATAAGCAGATGAAAGAGATTACCGTCGAAGAGCTCAAATCGAAAATTGACAACAACGAAGACTTCCAGTTGATTGACGTACGCGAAGAGTTTGAATACGAAACGTCTAACATCAACGGCACACACATCCCTTTGGCTGATGTCGTTCTCGAAAAAGATAAAATATCCCGCGATAAACCCGTGATTATCCACTGCCGCAGCGGCAAGCGGAGTGCCCAGGCCATCATGCTGCTTGAACGGGAAGGTTTTGACAACCTGTACAACCTACAGGGAGGGATCCTGGAATGGCGCGACACATTCGATCCGGATATGGAAGTATACTAGCACATTCCGCTTCATGAGTCGCCGATGAAAAAATACTTCCTGTATAACGTTATGCTGAATATCGGGCTGATCCTGATGGGTCTGGCGGTTTGGGCAGCTTACCGTTTAGCTGATTACACCATATTGGCCATCACGGTAGCCATATTTATCGTATTGGTATGGTTGAAAATCCGGCTGCTCAAGCAGGTCCGGCAGTTTACAAAAGACAGCTGACGCTACTGTGCCGCCGGCACGTATTCCGGCAGGCCAACCAGCTCCCCGTTTTTCATAACAGGGATGGCCGTCACCAGGTCTTCCTGTAAGCAGAACGCGATATCGCGTTCGATTTTCAGGTGCCGCATCCGCCTGCCGTGGGAGGCTTTCGTAAGGAATGCCGCCAAGTCGCTCTCGGCGTTGACGTAAAGGCTCTGTGCGGTATAAGCCGCGTCGTCTAAGGTCACCCCGGCCGCTTCGAGCCGGTTTACCACCGCCCCGGCAAACACCGAGTCTTCCAGGCTCACGTGGTTCTTCCACCCCGCACACACCAGCAGCACATTACCGTGCTGTTTTTTCAACCAATCGGTCAGTGCACTGATATTGAGGAACGAACCCATGACAATTGTCTGCGCACCTTTGCACTGCTGGATGGCCCGCGTACCGTTCGTGGTTGTCAGTACAACGGTCTTCCCGGCCACTTTTTCGGGCGTATAAGAAAACGGAGAGTTGCCGAAGTCGAACCCATCCACCACTTCACCGTCGCGCTCGGCAGCCAGCAGGTAGCCCTTGCCCCGGTATGCTAAGCATTCATCGATTTCAGCCACGGGTATAATGGCACGCGCACCGTTGGCTATCCCATAGCACATGGAAGATGATGCCCTGAAGATATCGATCACAACCGCGGTCGTGTCATCCAAGTCGTAATAAGGTAATAACGCGGGGCTTAGGCATACGTTTACGCTTCTGAGAGTCATCCGGTACTGTTACTTTACAAATGGGGGTTTTACTACCACGGCCTTCACCGGGTTGTTGCGTATGGCGATGTACAATTCGGTTCCTTCCTTGGCATGGGCCAGGGCGACGTATCCCATCCCGATCGACTTTTTGAGTGTGGGCGACTGGGTGCCGGAGGTAACCCGGCCGATCACATTGCCGTTTCCATCCTGTATCGCGTATCCCTGCCGGGGTATTCCGCGCTCCACCATTTCAAAACCAACAAGCTTGTTTTCCAACCCGGCTTCTTTCTGTTTTTTCAGTCCCTCCGCGTTGACGAAGTCCTTGGTAAATTTGGTCACCCACCCTAAGCCAGCTTCCAATGGCGAGGTCGTATCGTCGATATCGTTGCCATAGAGACAGAAGCCCATCTCCAAGCGTAGCGTATCGCGCGCACCGAGCCCGATGGGCTTAATACCGTGTGGTGCCCCCGCTTCGAAGATCGCGTCCCAAACTTTCCGGGCATCCTTGTTTGCCACATAAACTTCAAATCCACCCGCCCCGGTATAGCCGGTAGCCGAAACCAGCACGTTGTCTACCCCGGCAAAAGAACCTTTGGCAAATGAATAATAGCTCATGGTGGCCAGATCCATGTCGGTGAGGCTGTCCAGCACATCGGCCGACTTCGGCCCCTGTACCGCGAACAGCGAGGTCTCGTCCGAGATGTTCTTCATGGTCACACCGTTGGTGTTGTACTTGGAAATCCAGTCCCAGTCTTTCTCAATGTTTGACGCATTGACCACGAGGAAGTAGGTTTCTTCATCGATACGGTAAATAAGCAGGTCATCTACCACGCCCCCGGCTTCATTCGGCAAATAAGCATATTGAACCTTGCCATCCGTGAGCCGGGATGCGTCATTGGAGCTGACCCGCTGTATAAGGTCGAGCGCACCGCTTCCTTTGAGGATAAACTCGCCCATGTGGCTTACATCGAATACCCCGACCGCCTTGCGGACGGTCTCATGTTCGTCGTTGATGCCCGAATACTGTACGGGCATGTTAAATCCCGCAAAAGGAACCATTTTGGCACCCAAAGCGATGTGCAGATCGGTAAGTGCGGTGTTTTTTATCATAAAATACACACAATTAATTGCTGCCGCAAAGCTAAGGAAAAAAGCCTAAAAGCAGCCTATTTATTCTGGGCTGCGGTTGAGCTGCAGCACCTCCTTCACGTTTACCTCCGTAACATAGCGGGTTATACCGTCTTTATCAACATATTGGCGGTTTACCAATTTCCCCTCAACGGCAATCTCCGAGCCTTTGGTCAGCGACTTTTCCGCAAAAGCCGCCTGCCGCCCCCAAAACACAAGGTGATGCCACTGCGTGTTGGTAGCCCACTCGCCCTGCTCGTTGCGGTACCGCTCGTTGGTGGCTAATGATACACGGGCCAGATTCTTGTTCTCGCCGAAGGTTTTCAGTTCGGGGGCCCTGCCCACAAATCCGGTCAGCCGGACACTGTTCTTTAATGAAGCCATGATGCTTAAAAATTAATGAGTGAAACATTCAATTAACGACCGATGGCATTACTGACCGCCATCGACATCACAAAGATGGGGGCTTCAAAAGGGATTATCCGTATAATAAACGGATATATCCGGTTATATCCGTTTATAATCGGCTCTGGTGGGGTTTTTAGATGTTGCTCACAAATTCGTTCACCGCTTTCACCGGATCGGCGGTCTTCATAAAGTTCTCGCCGATCAGAAACCCGTCGAAACCGGCACCGCGCAACTGGCGGATCGTGTCGGGATTGCTGATGCCGCTTTCAGAAACCTTTACAAACTTATCGGGAATCAGCTCCACCAATTCCAGCGAGTGGTCGAGCGATACCGTGAAGTCTTTCAGGTTACGGTTGTTCACGCCGATCGCATCTATGCTATCCATCACACTGCGGTCCAGCTCCTCGCGGTTGTGTACTTCCAGCAGCACATTCAGCCCAAGGGACTTAGCCGATTCAGACAGTGCTTTTACCTGGCCCGCATCCAGTGCCGCCGCAATCAATAGGATGATGTCGGCCCCGTAGGCCTTGGCCTCTATAATCTGGTACTCGTCTATGATAAACTCCTTGCGCAGCAGCGGCACCCGCAATACCGCCCGTGCGGCAGCCAGATCATCGAGGCTGCCTTTAAAGAAAGGGCCGTCGGTAAGTACGGATACCGCCGAAACACCCGCTTCCTGGTACCCTTGCACCACGGTTTCCACCGTCGCGCGGTCATTGATCATCCCTTTTGACGGCGACGCGCGCTTGTACTCTGCAATGATACCGTTCTTCCCACGGTCATTTATAGCATCGTGTAGCGGGAGGCAAGTGCGTGCAAAAAGGGGCTTCTGCTCCAGGTCGGCATGCCGCGTGGCAGCCTTCGCCTGTTCAACTTCAACAAATTTGCTGGCAATTATTTTATCTAAGATAGTCATTGTTCTGCGGTTTGTGAGGTGTGTCCAATAGCCGGCGACGGTTCCTGTGCCGGGGCCAACCAATTAGCGATCATGGCTTTGCCATGCTGTGTGAGCACCGATTCGGGGTGAAACTGCAATCCTTTTACGTCGAGTGCCGTATGCGAGAGGGCCATGATCACGCCCTGCTCATCTTCAGCGGTGATGCGCAGCACATCCGGGAACCCTTCGCGTGCCACGGCCCACGAGTGGTAGCGCCCTACGGGGAATGACTGCGGCAGCCCACCGAAAATCGGCTCATCGGTTACCTTGATGATCAGCGGCGTCGCCGTGCCGTGCACCGGTTTACTCAAATTGTACAGGGTGCCGCCATATACCTCGGCTATGGCCTGCATGCCCAGGCAGATGCCGAGGATGCTCTTTGTTGCACCGTATTGGCGTATCACGTCCAGTAGCAGGCCCGCCTCTTTGGGTATGCCCGGCCCTGGCGAAAGCAGGATCTTGTCAAAAGCAGCAACCTCTTCCAGCTCGAATTTATCATTGCGCCATACGGTGGCATCGTGCCCGCACTCATGTAAGAGGTGTACCAGATTAAATGTGAATGAATCATAATTGTCGATCACCAGTATCCGGGGTGATTGATTTTGTGCGCTGTCCATTTTTCCTAATATCAAATTTCCTGTGCCAGCTCCAATGCTTTACGCAGTGCGGCAATCTTGTTGTTTACTTCCTGTAGTTCTTTCTCCGGGTCAGAATCGGCCACAATGCCCGCCCCTGCCTGGTAATGTAATGTATTGTTCCGGCTCAAGAAGGAGCGGATCATGATGGCGTGGTTGAAATCGTCGTTGAAGCCCATGTAGCCAATGGCGCCGCTGTAGAAACTCCGCTGGAAGTTTTCATAGCGGTCGATGAGCTGCATGGCCATGTGCTTGGGTGCACCGCTGAGTGTACCCGCCGGGAACGTGTCGCCGACCACATCGAACGAGTTCACCCCCTCGCGCAGCGTACCGCACACCTTAGATACCAAGTGGATGATGTGCGAATAATACTGCGCTTCTTTGTAAGTCTTCACGTGCACATCCTCACAATGCCGGCTCAGGTCATTGCGGGCCAGGTCCACGAGCATCACATGCTCCGCGCTTTCCTTCGGGTCTTCCTTCAATGCCTCCGCAATTTTTTCGTCCTGCGTCTGGTTGCCGCTTCGTTTGAATGTACCCGCAATGGGGTAAATGGTAGCTTCCCGGTTGCGGATGGTCAGCTGCGCTTCGGGCGATGAGCCGAAAAGCTTAAAGTCGCCATAGTCAAAGTAAAAGAGGTATGGCGAGGGGTTGATGGAGCGCAGCGTACGGTATACGTTGAACTCATCGCCCAGAAACGGGCGTGAAAATGCCCGTGATGGGACAATCTGGAATACGTCCCCCCGGAAAATATGCGTTTTCATCTTAGCTACAAGCGCCTTGAAATCCGCATCGACCATGTTCGACGCTTCGGCCCCATTGAGCGAGAAATTATACTCAGGGAAGTTTTTGTTCTGGATGAGGTATTGGATTTTTTCCAACCCCGATGGACTAGTGTCGCCCTCCAGCTGGTGCTCAAAGATATACAGCTGGTTGCGGAAGTGGTCGATCGCAATCACGTAGCGGTAAACGTGGTATTGCAGATACGGGATATCCCGCTGTGGCTCCGGCGGGGTCTCCAGGCGTATATCCTCGAAATGGGTAACCGTATCGAACGTGAAGAAACCGAAAAGACCATTGGAGATGAAGTTGAACTCGTCGCTGTTATTGCTCACAAAAGCACTCCTGAAAGCCGATACCTCCTGGCGGAGGTTAATCGCTGATGCTGCCTTCCGTGTCGCCGGTTGGCCGGGGTATTCAATCTCCAGCGCATCGCGGTCTAGCCTGATGCCCCCAATCGGTTCGCAGCAGATGTAGCTCATGTTATTTTCGCGGCTATGGTAGTCAGAGCTTTCCAGCAGCAGGCTGTTGGGAAACACATCACGGAGCCGCAGGTATGTACTTACCGGCGTAGTCGTATCTGCCAGCAATTGTTTGTAAACGGTTTTAAATCGGTATGCCATATTCACTTGTTAACTAAATCACATAAAAAAACCCGACGGATTCTCAGAACGTCGGGCTAAATATTCCAAAGCCTTTGGTTGATTAGGAATGTATCACAGTTCCCTCAAGCCCGACGCTATCGCTATCGAGCCACCACCATAATCCGATGAGGAACCTATCCGTAATCATACAGAGCAAAAATAGGAAAAAAATTAACGAAACAAATTTTATTTTCTTGCTATTTGCCGCTTGCTCAGTCGTCCAGCAAGTCGGGCCGCCGGGCTTCGGTACGGGCAAGCGCCTGTTCGTCGCGCCACCGGTTTATCGCGGCCTCATTGCCGCTGAGTAGCACATCGGGCACCTTGTGCCCCCGCCAGTCGGCCGGCCGGGTATAAATCGGTGCGTCCAGCAGCCCCCCTTGGAACGAATCGGAGAGTGCCGATGTCTCATCCGATAGCACCCCCGGCAGCAGTCGCGCCACCGCATCCACCAGTACCGCCGCCGGCAGCTCCCCGCCCGAAAGCACATAGTCGCCGATGGAAAGCTCCCGGGTCACGAAAACATCGCGGATGCGTTGGTCAATGCCCTTGTAATGCCCGCAGAGGATGATGAGGTTGCCTTTGGTCGAGAGGTTGTTGGCGATCGACTGGTTGAGGGTTTCCCCATCCGGCGTCATGAAAATCACTTCGTCGTATTCCCGCTCGGCCTGCAACTTTTCAATGCATGCCGCAAAGGGAGCTATCTGCATCACCATACCACTGCCGCCTCCATAAGGGTAGTCGTCCACGCTTCTATGCTTATTATCAGCATAGTCGCGCAGGTTATGCACCACAATCTCGCAAAGCCCCTTTTTCTGGGCGCGTTGCAGTATCGAGTGCATAAAAGGGCTTTCGAGCAAGCCCGGCAGTACCGTGATGATGTCAAACCGCATGGCACAAAGATAGCGTTTTGCCGGTAATCGGGGTGCCGGGCCACTCCCTTCAATGTGCAGGTTTTATTCTAAGCAGATAAATCATTAACTTTGCGTGAGTCAAAACAAAACGTAGTGGATATGGAAACGTTTATTGTACACACAGAAAATAAAACGCAAGCGAACGCCATAAAGGCGGTGCTTAAGGCTTTGAATGTTACATTTGAACGGACGACTGAAAGGCCATACAACTCGGAATTTGTTAAAAAAATTGAGAGAAGTGACCAAGAGTATAAAGAAGGTCGGTTCAAAACCGTAAAGACCGAAGACTTATGGAAGTAGATTATTCCGAACAAGCATTGGAAGACATTGCTTTTTGGAAGAAATCGGGTAACCTTTCCGTTCAGAAGAAGATCAGCCGACTAATCCAGTCAATTCAAGAAACACCTTTTCGGTGGAACACTGCTTACCAAAGAAGATGTGGTATTTGGCATCGCATGCTTGGGAATAATTTGCTATTTCAGCGATTTAGCTTTAAATTTGCTGTTAGCATGGGTACACTCGAATTAAAAGATATACTGATTAGCCGCATTGCAGAGATTGATGATATTCAGTTTCTCAAAGCGATTAAGACGATTTTGGATACCAAGACCGAAGCCCAGACCTTGGAATTATCTCCTGCCCAAGTTCAAGAGATAGCAGCCTCGCGCGAGGAAATTGCGGCCGGCCGCTTTATTGAACAGGCTGATTTGGACACCGAGATTAATGCATGGTTAAAGGGAAGATAATATGGTCTCATAAAGCGCGAACTAAGCTTTACGAGATTATGGAGTTTTATGCTGAGCGTAATGGAAATGCAGTCTACTCTACCAAATTATATAGACTTTTTACCAAGAATACCAAGTTACTTCTTAAGCATCCGGAGCTTGGTGTCAAAACTACTGTTGAAGGAGTTCGGGGATTAATCGTCAAAGATTATATCGTCTTTTACGAATTTATCAACGAAGACTTAGTCATCCATACATTATGGCCTTGTAAGCAGAATCCGGACGAATTGGTTATCAAGTAAACTCCTGGCACGCCGCTTCGTGGTAATGTAAGTTCTCTGATATCCCCGGTGGCATCTACTCCTGGAGAATACTATAATCATAACCGTGCCAATTATTCCGTCTCAATATCGTCTTTTTTTCCACAAGAAAGCCCCGCTGCCTGGCTGGCAACGGGGCTTGATAATATATCAGTGCAGCTGGCTACACGGCCTCCGCTACGCCGCGCAGCGTCTTCGCCGCATCAACCATCGCTTCCAGCGCGGCCTTCGTTTCGGGCCAAGCGCGGGTCTTCAGGCCGCAGTCGGGGTTTACCCAAAGCTGCGCCGCCGGGATCACCGCTTTCGCCTTTTCAAGCAGCTTCACCATCTCCTCCTTGCTCGGCACGCGCGGCGAGTGGATATCGTAAACACCCGGGCCGATATCGTTCGGGTAGTTGAAGTCGGCAAATGCGTCCAGCAGCTCCATCTGCGAGCGCGACGTCTCGATTGTGATCACGTCGGCATCCATGGCCGCAATGTGCTCGATGATGTCGTTAAACTCTGAGTAGCACATGTGGGTGTGTATCTGTGTGTCGTCTTCTACGTTTGATGAAGATACGCGGAAAGCACGCACAGCCCAGTCCAGGTAAGCTTTATGGTCTGCCTTGCGCAGCGGCAGGCCTTCGCGGATCGCCGGCTCGTCTATCTGGATGATTTTGATACCGGCTTTTTCCAGCGCCTGCACCTCATCCAAAATCGCCAATGCAATCTGGTAGGTGGTTTCAGACCGCGGCTGGTCATTGCGCACGAACGACCACTGCAAGATGGTTACCGGCCCGGTAAGCATGCCCTTCACCGGCCGGTCGGTCAGCGTTTGCGCATAAGCCGACCAACGCACGGTCATGTCGCTCGGGCGCGATACATCGCCATAGATAATGGGCGGCTTCACACAGCGCGAGCCGTACGATTGTACCCAGCCGTTTTTCGTAAAGGCGTAGCCCGAGAGCTGCTCGCCGAAGTATTCCACCATGTCGTTGCGCTCAAACTCGCCATGTACCAGCACGTCGATGTCCAGGTCCTCCTGCAGGCGTATCGCCCGCTCCGTCTCCTCGGCAATGAGCTTATCATACTCTTCCTGCGTAATAGCACCCTTCTTCAGGTCAGCGCGCCACTTGCGCACATCCCTGGTCTGCGGGAATGAGCCAATCGTCGTGGTAGCAAAAGCAGGCAGGTTAAATTTGGCTTGTTGTTTCGCCTTGCGGTCGGCAAACGTACTGGTACGCTTGGCGTCGTCGTCCGTAATGTTCTTCACCCGTGTTTTCACTGCTTCGCGGTGGATGAGCGCCGACGTGCGGCGGCTTTCCTGTGCCGCTTTATTCGCCTCAAAGCGGGCCGTTACGGCGCTGTCCGCGTCGCCCGTCGCCAGTGCAGCCAGGTCGGTTACTTCCGTAAGCTTCTGCTTGGCAAAAGCCAGCCAGTTTTTCACTTCCGCGGGGAGCGACTCTTCGTTGTCTTCCAGGTCCAGGTCGAACGGCACATGCAGCAGCGAGCTGGATGGCGCCACCCATACCCGGTCGGCACCCAGTGCGTCAACCGCCTGTTTGATTTTAGCAAGCGAAGCTTCGTAGTCGTTTTTCCAGATGTTGCGGCCGTCTACCACCCCGAGGGATAGCGTCAGCCCGGCCGGCACACTGCCCAGCAGCTCATCGAGCTGGTTTTCGCCACGCACCAGGTCGATGTGCAATGCCTGCACCGGCAGCCCAAGGGCGGTCTGTGCATTCTCGCGCAGCGCCTCGAAGTAAGTGGCCACAAGCACCTTGGTGCCTTTTGCGGCAGCCGCCAAGCGGTTGTACACCGTTTGGTAAAGGGCGCGGGTCCGGTCGTCTATATCCAAGGCGAGGAACGGCTCGTCGAGTTGCACCCATTCCGCACCGGCTGCGGCCAGCTTACCCAATAATTCTTCATAAACCGGCAGCAGGCGCTCTATCAGGTCCAGCCGGTCAAACCCAGCCTCTTTCTCCTTGCCCAGCAGCAGGTAGGTAATGGGCCCCAGCAGCACCGGCTTGGTCGCAATGCCCAGCTCCTTGGCTTCGTTAAATTCGTTGATCACCTTCTCCGAGGTGAGGCGGAACTGCTGGTCTTTTACAAATTCCGGAACGATATAGTGGTAGTTCGTATCAAACCATTTGGTCATTTCCATGGCCGTCACGTCCAGCCCATCTTGCTGGAAACCGCGCGCCATCGCAAAGTACAGGTCGAGGTTGTAAGAAGATTTGCCTTCCAGGGCAAAGCCCTCATACCGGGCCGGTACCGCACCCACGGTAAGCGTCAGGTCGAGCACTTGGTCGTAAAACGAAAAATCGTTGGATGGGATGAGTGCGATGCCTGCCTCCTTTTGGGTTTTCCAATTCCCCTCGCGGATGGTGCGCCCTGCTTCCAGCAGCTCCTGTTGGCTGATCTTTTTTGCCCAATAGGCCTCGTTAGCTTTTTTCAGCTCCCGAAGGGCTCCGATACGCGGGTAACCCAAATTGTTGGTTTTTAACATGATATTTTATGAATAAATTAATGTACAACTCATCAAAGCCCCTGCCATGCAGGCAACGGGAATCTTTTTCTGGATGCTTCGGGGAGAGGGCACAAGGGTAAGTTGTGTCGGCTTATTTTTCTCCTGCCGCGCGGGCGGGAGTAGAATTTAGCACCTTGTTTGCCAGCGGGCAGACAGGTTGCTAAGGCTTCACAGGGTCCATTCCCTCTGCCTTTCTCCATAAGCGGCCGCTAAGGTCGGGATTTAGACTGGAAAATCCAAAATTAATTAACTCACCAGCAGTTTATACCCTTTGCCATGCACGTTCACAATTTCCACGCTGGGGTCATCGCGTAGGTATTTGCGCAGCTTGCTCAGGAAAACGTCCATGCTGCGGCCATTGAAGTAGTTGTCGTCGTGCCATATTTTCAGCAGGGCCTCCTCGCGTGTCAGCACATCGTTTTTCTTGATGCAGAGCAGTCGTAGCAGTTCAGCCTCCTTGGTCGATAGCTTTTGCTGGTGCCCGTCGTAGCTGATCAGCTGCGACACATAGTCGAAGTGGTATTTCCCGATGTCAAACTCATCGGCATACACCTCCTCCTGCTTATCGCGTGAGGCGCGTTTCAGCAGGGCATTGATGCGCAACAGCAGCTCTTCCACGCGGAAAGGCTTGGTGATGTAGTCGTCGCCACCCAGGCCGAAAGCCTCGGTCTTGTCCTCCATCATCCCCTTGGCCGTAGCAAAGATGATGGGGATATTCGCATTTATTTTGCGTATTTCCTTACCCAGCGTAAAGCCATCCTTGCGGGGCATCATCACGTCGAGGATACAGAGGTCGAACGGCTCCTTGTTGAATTGCCGCAGCGCCTCCTCGCCATCCTTGCACAGCGCCACCTCAAATTTGCCCTTCAGCTCCAGGTAGTCTTTCAGGATATCGCCCAGGTTCGGGTCGTCTTCTGCTAATAAAATCTTCTGCATAATGGTCTCTCTATCGTTCGAGTGGTAGCGCGATGTCGAATGCTGTCCCCCTGTCTTTTTCACTCTTCACATGTACTTTCCCCCCCAGCCGCTTCACAATGTCGTTTACGTAGCTCAGCCCCAAGCCGAAACCCTTCACGTCGTGCAGGTTGCCCGTGGGCACACGGTAAAACTGGTCGAAAATTTTCGACAGCTGGTCGCGGTTCATCCCGATACCTTTATCGGCCACCGTAAGGTGCACCTGCTTCCCGTCGCTCTTCGTTTTGATGGTGATGTCGGGCGCTTCCTCACTATACTTTATCGCGTTGTCCAATAGGTTAAACAATACATTAGACAGGTGCAGCTCATCGCCCGATACCACGGCCTCCGTAGCATCCAGCTGCATGTTTACCTTAGCCCCGCGTTTGAGCAGCTGCAGCTCCATGCTGTCAACCACCGCCTGTGCCAGGTCGTTCATATCTACCGGGCGGCGCTCCAGCTTCAGGTTGTCTTTCTCCAGGCGGGCTATGTTGAGCACCCGCTCGATGTGGTTGCCCAAGCGCACGTTCTCATCGTAGATGATGTTTGCCAGCCGCGCGGCCCGGGCCGAGTCGGCCGCTATCTCCGCATCCTTGAGCGATTCGCTGGCAATCATGATGGTGGCCACCGGCGTTTTAAACTCGTGGGTCATGTTGTTGATGAAGTCGGTCTTCATCTCCGATATTTTCTTCTGCCGCAGCATCGTAAAGATGGTGTACGTAAAAGACCCGATCAGTACCAGTACCAGGGCTACCGACGAGAACAGCATCACCGTCATGTTGCCCATCAGCAGATCGTCTTTATTGGGGAAATAAACCGATAGGCGGCCGGTTGAGCTCCTGTTGTCTGCCCGGAACAGCTCCGTGGTGTAGAGGCTCTCCGCGTCGGGCTCTTCCGTATCCGAAAAGTTGGCAAACGAGGCATACAGCGTAGTGTTCCGGTCTTTGATCATGAGGTCAAAGGGCGATTTGATGTCCCTGGCCTGCAGCTCCTTCTCCATCTCTGTACGTATATAGCCTACATTGATGCGCTCGCTCAGGGGGCGTTTATACAGCTCCATCTCCGCCTCAAAGCCCTGCACCATCAAGGGGTTCTTGCCGCTGATGATGGCTATGGTGTCCATCAAGGTGTTGGCCTGCAGCAACTGCAGCTCCCGTTCCTTGCGGGCAATTTCGCGGTTCACCTTGAGGTCCTGCCGGGGGCCGAACGCCTTGATCGCATATTTCAACCGCGTCGTGTTGAAGGCATCGGGGCCCATCGGGATGAAGTAGCGCACGCTATCGTCCTTCGCCCCCACCATCGGAACCCTGCGGATCGCCGAGAGCCCTATCGAGTTGTCATTGCGCTGGAATCCATTATCGATAACCACGTTCGATTGGTAGCTGATGGAAACCAGGTCCCGGTGCAGCGGGTTGTTGATATACGTCTCGTAAAAGTCGTTTTCAATGGGAATAACAATGGGGAACTGTTTGTTGAGTTCCTCTTCCTGGTGCAGGAAAGCCAGGTGCAGGTCGGCCTGTTTTTCGCGCAGGTGCTCGATTTCCGTTTTCAGCCGGAGCTGCTCCTCCAGCTTGCGCTGCTCGCGTTCCAGCTTTTCCTTGTTCTTGCGCTGTGCGAGGGCCAGCTCCATCACCTCCCGTTTCTCCGCCTTGGCGGCCACCGCATTGAGCGCGGCTTTCACAGACTCATCAAAGAGCTGGGCTTTCAGCACATAAGACTGGCGGATGAAAAAGTACTGCATGGCCACCACCCCCAAAAGGGCCAGCGTCATCAGGCCGATGATCAAACCAATACTTTTTTTGTGCTTCATTCCTTACAAAAATACATAAGCTACGAAGCAAACGCCAGCTTTTAACAAATTTTAACAACAGGGCGGCGCCCCGCGTCTAGTCATTTGCTATTCCATTTCCGTCACCTTGATCGTGTTGGTCTTCCCTTTTTTATGCAGCGGGGTAGAAGCCGTGTTGATAACGATCTGTCCGGGCTGCACCAGTTTTTTAGATTTCAGCAGCGTGTTCACATCGTGGATGCTGCCGTCTGTGCTTTCAAACTTGTCGTAGTAGAAGGTCTTCACGCCCCATAGCAGGGTCAGCGTATTGAGCAGCGTCCGGTTGCCTGTAAAGATGTAGATGTCTGCATCGGGCCGGTGGCTCGATATTTCAAACGCCGTATAGCCCGAGTAGGTCATGGCCACAATGGCCGAGGCGCTGGTTTTTTCGGCCAGGTACACCGACGAGCTGCAGATGGCATCGGGTATAACCGAGTCTTCGGCCAGCTCCGCCTTCTTGGCGCTGTAGTAGGGGTAGGAAGTCCGCTCCACATGTACGATGATCTTGCTCATCGTCTCGATCACGATTTCCGGAAACTCACCTACCGATGTTTCGCCGCTCAGCATCACCGCATCGGCACCATCCAGTACCGAGTTGGCCACGTCGTTCACCTCGGCCCGTGTGGGGCGCGGGGTGGTAATCATGCTCTCCAGCATCTGGGTGGCTATGATCACCGGCTTGGAAGCGTTGCGGCACTTATTTACAATCATTTTCTGCAGCACCGGCACATCCTCCATCGGCACCTCCACACCCAGGTCGCCACGCGCCACCATAATGCCGTCGGTAACCTCAATGATGGCGTCGATGTTTTCAATGGCCTCCGGTTTTTCAATCTTGGCAATCACGCGCGATGATTTCCCCGCCTCGCGGATCACGTCCTTCAGCCGGATGATATCTTCCGCGTGGCGCACAAAAGACATCCCTATCCATTCCACGTCATACTGCAGCACAAAACGGAGGTTGTCCAGGTCCTCATCGGTGAGGCTCGGTATAGATACCTTGGTATTCGGCAGGTTTACCCCCTTGCGCGATGTGAGCACGCCGCCGTGCACCACCTCGCAGGCTACGGTGTCTTTCCGGTTGGTTTGCAGCACGCGCAGCTGTATCTTCCCGTCGTCCAGCAAGATGATTTCGCCCTCGTTCACATCCTTCGGGAAGTCGGTATACGTAATATAAATCCGTTGCTCGTCGCCCACCAGCTCCTGGGTGGTGATCTCCACCTGTGCCCCGTTCAGCAGCACGGCACCGCCCTCTTTCATCTTGCCTATCCGTATTTTCGGGCCCTGCAGGTCAGCCAGGATGCCAACATTCATGTTGTATTCGCGGTTTATTTCGCGGATGGTATTGATTACCTCCAGGTGGTCTTCCTGGCTGCCGTGCGAGAAATTCAGCCGGCATACATCCACGCCCTTAGCGATCAAGCTCGTGAGTATTTCTTTCTTCGCAGATGCGGGCCCCAGTGTGGCCACGATTTTAGTTCGTTTTTGAACCTTTTCCATTGATTACTGTTTGTTATTATGTTTCTATGGCGTACCCCTCAGGAGCGCCCTGTTTGTTTCCTAGTCTTATGGTGTGATTGATACACTTTGATACACTCCGGCAAACTTAGATAAATTCTTTTACATGCCATGTACCCGAATTGCAGATAATAAGAAGCCACCCTTTACGTAAATATAGCACTAAAATATTAGATTTTCTTTGGATTTCAATTTTTCCGGTGAGATTTCGCTGGCCGCAACCACCTCATTGATGGCCACAATGTGCTCCAATAGCATCTCCAGGTCCTCGTCGTCGATAAAATTTTTGATGATCATGAAATAGTCCGAGTGCCGCATTTCCGGTACCAATACACCGCTTTCTACCCCCCGGTTTGCCAGCAGGTAGTACTCCGTTTCAGCAGCTTCGTCAAAATCGGCGTACCGGCTGAAAGATACCAGCCCCAGCGGCGGCATACCGATCTCATGGTCGGCTACCTTATGCAGGTTCAACCCCGTGGCCTTATTGATAAAGTAGCACAACCGGTAGTCGCGGAGCGGCGAGGTAATCGCTATCAGCACAAAATCCAGGTCTAATTCATATTTTAATACAAGTTTATTCAAAGTATTTTTCTATATTCAGCGCAAACTTAGGTAAATTTGCTGTATTGCACATAAAACACAGCAGCTATACCGGTTTCGCCGCTGCCCGGTTATAGGAAAAACAGGCAGGGAAAATATGTCAAAGGTAATGCATTGATAGCGACGTAAAAACCTGAATAATGCGCTAAAAATCAAATATGTTTTACTATTTGCCGAAATTTATTTTTCTTTGCACAGATTTATTAAACAATTAAACTATAGAATCATGTCTGATATCGCATCAAGAGTTAAAGCAATCATCGTTGAAAAGCTAGGTGTAGATGAAAATGAAGTAACCCCTGAGGCTTCATTCACAAACGATTTGGGCGCCGACTCACTCGACACCGTGGAGTTGATTATGGAATTCGAGAAGGAATTCAACGTCGCCATCCCCGATGACCAAGCTGAAACCATCAGCACGGTAGGACAAGCAGTCGCTTACTTAGAAAAAAACGTTAACTAAATTCATTAGGCCAATCATTATAAATGGAGCTTAAAAGAGTAGTAGTAACAGGGTTAGGCGCGCTTACTCCTATCGGGAATACTGTCCCTCAGTTTTGGGACAGCCTCGTTAAAGGGGTAAGCGGCGCTGCTCCAATTACTAGGTTTGACGCGTCGAAATTCAAGACGCGTTTTGCTTGTGAAGTGAAGGGGTTCAACGCCGAAGACTTCATGGAGCGCAAAGAAGCCCGCAAAGTAGATCCATTTGTACACTACGCATTGGCCGCAACAGACGAAGCGGTTGCAGACGCATCGCTCGTATTCGATGAATTAGATACCAACCGTATCGGTGTGATATGGGGCTCCGGTATCGGTGGCCTAAAGACATTCCTGGATGAAGTGACCAACTTCGCCGCGGGCGACGGAACTCCCCGTTTCAACCCGTTTTTCATCCCGAAAATGATTTTAGACATCGCCCCCGGCCATATCTCCATGCGCTACGGGCTGCATGGCCCCAACTTTTCAACCGTGTCGGCCTGCGCGTCGTCCACACATGCATTGATAGACGGACTAAACTACATCCGCACCGGGCACGCCGATATCATCATCAGCGGGGGCTCCGAGGCCATCATCAATGAAGCCGGCATCGGCGGGTTCAATGCCATGCATGCACTGTCTACGCGCAACGACGACCCCCAGACCGCATCGCGCCCGTTCGATAAAGACCGCGACGGGTTCGTGGCAGGTGAGGGCGCAGGCGCCATCGTGCTTGAAAGTCTGGAACACGCCCTGGCACGGGGAGCAAAAATCTATGCCGAACTCGCCGGAGCGGGCATGAGCGCCGACGCATACCACATCACAGCGTCGCACCCCGACGGACTGGGTGCACGCCTGGCCATGGGCAATGCCATAGCAGATGCCCGCCTCACCAGCGATGCCATTGACTACATCAACGTGCACGGCACCTCCACACCCGTGGGCGACCCCAGTGAAATCAAGGCCATCCTGGAGCTGTTCGGACAACACGCTTACGAGCTGAATATCAGCTCCACCAAATCAATGACCGGCCACCTGCTGGGTGCTGCCGGAGCCGTGGAATCCATCGCGTCTATCCTTGCCGTAAAAAACGACACGGTGCCGCCAACAATCAATCATTTCACGGACGACCCGAATCTTGATCCGAAATTAAACTTCACATTCAATAAAGCACAGCAGCGAACCATAAATGCGGCCATGAGCAATACCTTCGGGTTTGGCGGCCACAACGCTACGGTAGTTTTCAAGAAATTCGAAGGATAGTTTAAGAAAAGGCATTCCATACCACAGGAGAAAATCCCCTTGGCGTGGTTATCAGTTAGTAGTCAGATGCCTATTTTGAAGATTTACAAACTGTATTTTTCACCCCACCGGCGTTATGTGAGGGCGCTCAAGAACATGCTCGGCTTCGTTCCGGGCAATCTGCACCTCTATCAGCTGGCATTCCGCCATAAGTCGGTGGCCGTACCCGTCAAAGACGGCACCAAAAACAGCAACGAGCGGCTGGAATTCCTGGGCGATGCCGTATTGGGCTCGGTAGTGGCCGAGCTGCTCTTCAAGAAGTACCCCTACAAAGGGGAAGGGTTCCTCACCGAAATGCGATCCAAAATCGTAAGCCGCGCACACCTCAACCAGCTGTCGCGCAAGCTGGGCCTCAATGAGCTTATCCAGTACGACTCACGCATGGTGCACTACCCCAATAAGCAGGGATCCCTCCTGGGCGATGCCTTCGAAGCGCTGATCGGGGCCGTCTACCTCGACAAAGGCTACGCATTCGTGAAAAACTTCCTCATCAACCGCATCATCAAGCCCCATGTCGATATCCAGCTGCTGGAGCAAACCGAAACCAACTTCAAGAGCCGCCTCATCGAGTGGTGCCAGCAGGCCGGCAAAGAAGTGAGCTTCATCCAAGCCGAAAATGCCGCCGGCGACAGCGTCAAGATATTTACCATCGATGCCGTGGTGGATGGCGAAGTGTGCGGCACCGGCCGCGACTACAACAAGAAAAGCGCCGAGAAAATCGCCGCCGAAAAGGCCTGCGAAGCACTCAGTGTGCTTTGAGTTGTTCGGTATCCCACATCTCACATCTCATATCTCACGTCTCATGTCTCGTGTCTCACATCTCACGTCTCACGTCTCACGTCTCATATCTCATATCTCGTGTCTCACATCTCACATCTCATATCTGCCTTGCCTATACACGCAAATATAGCTAAGTTTGCCCCATGGCAGTAATCAAACCTTCGTTGGCCAAGGGCACCCGCGATTTTTCGCCCGCGGAAATGGAAAAACGCAACCACATCTTCAATACCGTTAAATCGGTGTTCGTCAAATACGGGTACCGCGAAATCCAGACCCCCTCTTTTGAAAACCTCCAAACCCTTACCGGCAAGTACGGCGATGAGGGCGATAAGCTGATTTTCAAGATACTCAACTCGGGCGACTACCTGGCCAAGGCCCCTGCTGAGCTGCTCGAAGCGCGAGCCTCGGGCCCACTCATCCCCTATATCACCGAGCGGGCGCTGCGCTACGACCTTACCGTCCCGTTCGCCCGCTATGTGGTGATGCACCAGCATGAGCTCACCCTGCCCTTCAAGCGGTTCCAGATACAGCCCGTATGGCGGGCCGACCGGCCGCAGCGGGGGCGCTACCGCGAGTTCTACCAGTGCGATGTGGATGTGGTGGGGTCGGATAGCCTGCTCAACGAAGCCGAGTTCGTGCTCATCTACCACGAAGCCCTCACCAAACTGGGGCTGCGCGACTTCTCCATCAAGCTCAACAACCGCAAGCTGCTGGCCGGCATTGCCGAAATACTGGGCAAGCCCGAGCTCATCGTGGATATGACCGTAGCCATCGATAAGCTCGATAAAATCGGCCTCGAAGGCGTAAACAATGAGCTGCTCGCCCGCGGCTTTACCACCCAAGATCTGCAGCAGCTGGCGCCCATCATCAAGCTGGAAGGGCCCAACGCTGCCAAAATCGAGCAGCTGAAGCAGGTCCTGCAGCCCTCAGCCATCGGCCTCGCCGGCATCGGCGAGCTGGAGACCGTGCTGGGGTACGTCGAGAAGCTCTCGGCCGGTACCGACCTGCTCAACCGGTTCGTGGAAGTGGATATCACCCTCGCCCGCGGCCTCAACTACTACACGGGCTGCATCTTTGAAGTCAAAACAAACGAGGTGGCCATGGGCAGTATCGGCGGCGGCGGCCGCTATGACGACCTCACCGGCATGTTCGGCCTTAAAGGCATCACCGGCGTGGGCATCTCTTTCGGTGCCGACCGTATCTATGACGTACTCGAAGAGCTGGGCCTTTTCCCGCAGTCCACCGCGCAGTCCACCCAAGTGCTGATCACCAACTTCGATAAGCTCGCCGAGCTGTATGCCCTACCGCTGCTCCAGAAACTACGTGCCGCCGGCGTGGCCACCGAGCTCTACCCCGCTGCCGCCAAGCTGAAAAAGCAGCTGGCTTACGCCGACAACAAAAGCATCCCCTACGTGGTGCTCGTCGGCGAGGAAGAAATCGCAGCCAGCCAGTTTTCGTTGAAAGACATGCGCACCGGCGAGCAATGGAAGCTCAACGAAGCCGAGCTATGCGCCAGGCTTAGTTAAAGCCGAGTTTCCCAAACCTTCGGGTCTCTTGACGCGCTTAGGATAGCAATTATTACCACCGACGTTCGAGCTTCATCAATATAGTAGTGGATAAGGTAAGGAAAGACGGTTAACTGAGCCATTCTGGTTTGGCTGTACCGAACGGCATAATGATGCGGGTATCGAGCAACTCGCTTAACCAAAGCACGTACCGCTTTTGTAAAGCGTGCGCCCAAACCGGGCTGTTGTTCATTATACCAATTTTTTGCCTCTCGGATGTCGTCTAGGGCGGCAGGTAGGATGACTGTACTATAGCGCTTCATTCGTTCTCTAAAGCTGTCAACGCTTCTTCAAAAGGGACAGCAGTATGAGGATTTGCTTTATATTCAGTAAGACGCTCTCGCACTACGCCCTTATGCCACCCCGGCATTGCTTCCGTCGCTTCTTCAAGGCCCTCATATTTTTCCTTGAGCTTTTCCCATTCCTTAACAGGTATAAAGACTCCGGTCGTTTTTCCCTTACTATCAGAAACGTATTGAATTGACATATCTTAATTCCTTTGAACGGTAAAGATACTGAAACACTGAGGCGAAACCAAATCCGAGTTAGGGTCTGTGATACCCGCTTTCCCAATACCCAACAATTCCTTATCTTTGCCCCCTTGCACCAATCCATCAAGGACAACATGAATAATAAGCGAATTTTACCCCTACTGATGATCTCAACCGCATTCATCGTGTCGTGCGACGACACCAAGCAAATAACGGACAACCCGTTTCTGACCGCCTACGACACACCGTTCGGCGTACCCCCCTTTGATAAAATCAAAGACGAGCACTTCAAACCGGCCTATGAAGAGGCCCTCCGGCAGCACAGCGCCGAGGTCGACTCAATTGCCAACATCACCGAAGCTCCCACGTTCGAAAACACCATCCTGGCACTCGAACACGCCGGCGGGCTGCTTACACGCGTATCATACGTGTTTTCCAACCTCAGTTCATCCACCACCAACGATGTGCTCAAAGCGCTCGATACCGAGCTGGCGCCGAAGCTGGCGGCCCACCGCGACGACATCACGCTCAACGATAAGCTGTTCGGCCGCGTCAAGGCCGTGTGGGACCAGCGCGATAGCCTCGGCCTGGACAGCGAGCAGCTGATGCTGCTCGAACGCAGCTACAAGAACTTCGTGCGCAACGGCGCAAACCTCAACGATGCCGATAAAGCCACCCTGCGGGACGTCAACGCCCAACTGGCGGAACTCACCACCCAGTTCGGCCAGCACGTGCTCGCCGAAACCAACGCATTTGAGCTCGTGGTGGATAGCGAAGAGGCCCTCGGCGGCCTGTCGGACGGCCTGAAGGCCGCCGCTGCCAACACCGCCAGCGCCAAAGGGCACGACGGCAAGTGGGTGTTCACCCTGTCAAACTCCAGCGTCATGCCGTTCCTCCAGTATGCCGATAACCGCGAGCTGCGCCGCCAGCTCTGGGAAGGCTACAAAAACCGCGGCGCCAACGGCAACGAAAACGACAACAGCGATATCCTGGTAGAAATAGCCAACCTGCGCCTGCAGAAGGCCAACCTGCTCGGCTACCCCACCCACGCCCACTACGTGCTGGAAGAGGCCATGGCCGAAAACCCCGACAACGTAAGGAAACTGCTGGGCGACCTCTGGAAGCCCGCCATCGCCAAAGCCAAGGCAGAGGCCTATGATATCCAAAAAGAAATCGAAGCCAGCGGCCAGGATTTCCAGGCCGCCCCGTACGACTGGCGCTACTACTCGGAGAAAATCCGCCAGCAGCGCTTCTCGCTGAGCGAAGAAGAGCTGAAACCCTATTTCAGCCTCGCCAGCGTGCGCCAGGGCGCCTTCGATGTGGCCAATAAGCTCTACGGGCTCCAGTTCAAGCAGCTGGAAGGCATGCCCATCTACCACCCCGAAGTGGAGGTGTATGAAGTGTCGGAAGCCGACGGCACGCTGGTGGGCATCTTCTACGTAGACTACTTCCCCCGCGAGTCAAAGCGCCCCGGCGCATGGATGAGCTCCTTCCGCCGCCAGTATACCGAAAACGGCGAGCGTATGGCCCCCGTCATCGTCAATGTGTGCAACTTCACGGCGCCCGTGGGCGACCAGCCCGCACTCCTCACCTTCGATGAGGCCAACACGCTGTTCCACGAGTTCGGCCACGCACTCCACGGCCTGCTGTCTAATGTCACCTACCAAAGCCTGTCGGGCACGTCCGTATCGCGCGACTTCGTGGAGCTCCCCTCGCAGGTGATGGAAAACTGGGCCGAAGACCCCACCGTGTTGAAGTCGTACGCCAAGCACCACGAAACCGGCGAAGCCATCCCCGATGCGCTCATCGCCAAGCTCGAAAGTGCCGGCACGTTCGGCCAGGGGTTTGCCACCGTAGAGTACCTCGCGTCGGCCATCCTCGATTTCGACTACCACACCATCACCAGCCCAATCACCGTGAGCGCAGCCGAGTTTGAAAAGGCCTCGATGGACAAAGCCGGGCTGATCGACGAGATCATCCCCCGCCACCGCAGCACCTACTTCAACCACATCTTCTCCGGCGGCTATTCCGCAGGGTACTACAGCTACATCTGGGCAGAAGTGCTGGATGCCGATGCGTTCGCAGCCTTCAAGGAAACCAGCTTGTATGACAAGGCCACGGCCGATGCATTCCGCCACAACATCCTCGAAAAAGGAGGAACGGAAAAACCTGCCGAGCTGTATCGGAAATTCCGCGGTGCAGACCCGGATCCGGTGCACCTCATGCGGAAACGTGGATTGGATTAATCGCGTTGACCGCAGGCGGTCGCTGCGGCAAGCGTCATATCCCTGCCGAGTGGAACTGCAGGTCGTACAGCCGCTTGTAGTAGCCGTCTAGGCGCAGCAGCTCCTGGTGCGTGCCCATTTCTTTCATTTCGCCCTTATCCAGCACGATGATACGGTCGGCCTTCTGGATGGTAGAGAGGCGGTGGGCAATCACGATGCAGGTACGGCCCGCCATCAGCCTGTCGATGGCCTGCTGGATGAGCTCTTCCGACTCGGTATCTACCGATGAGGTGGCCTCGTCCAGCACCAATATCTTCGGGTCGTGCACCAGCGCGCGGATAAACGAGATCAGCTGCGCCTGCCCCGATGAGAGGGTGGCCCCCCGCTCCTGCACCTTATAGTCATAGCCCCCCGGCAGCCGCATGATGAACTCGTGGGCCCCCACCTGCTTGGCGGCCTCCACCATCTGCTCGCGGCTGATGGCCGGATCGTTGAGGCTGATGTTGCTCGCCACCGAGTCTGAAAACAGAAACACGTCCTGCAACACCGTGGCTATGGTGCGGCGCAGGTAGTTCAGCTCATACTCCCTGATGTCTACCCCATCCAGCCGGATGGAACCCCTGTTCACCTCATAAAAGCGGCTCAGTATGTTTACGGTCGACGACTTCCCCGCCCCGGTGGCCCCCACCAGCGCCAGGGTCTCGCCCGGCTTCACGGCAAAGTTGATGTCTTTCAGCACCCACTGCTCATCGTTGTAGGCAAACCATACACCGTCAAAGACAATCTCGCCGCGGATGTGCTCCGGCTGGTGCACGCCCGTGTTGGGGGTCCGCTCGTCGGTATCCAGCACCGCAAAAATCCGCTCGGCGCTCACCATCCCCATCTGCAGCGTGTTGAACTTATCCACCAGCTCTCGGATGGGCCGGAAGATCATGTTGATGTACATGATGAAGGCCACAATCACCCCCGGCGAGAGCGTATCGGCCAGCACCTGCTTGGAGCCGTACCACACCAGCAGCCCCAGCGATACGGCCATGATGATTTCCAGCACCGGGAAGAAGATGGAGAAATACCAGTTGGCCCGGATGTGGGCATTCCGGTGCTCCGCATTGGCCGCCTTAAACTTGCGCATCTCCTGCGCCTCGCGCGCAAAATACTGGATGATGCTCACCCCGGAGATGTGCTCCTGCAGGAACGTGTTGAGGTTAGCGACCCACTTGCGCACATCCTGGAAGGCCGACTTCATCGCCTCCTTGAAAACGTAGGTAGCCCCTATCATCACCGGCATGGGTATCAGCACGATGAGCGTGAGCTTCCAGTCGGTATAAAACATCACGCCCAGTATCACCACCAGCTGCAGGATGTCGCCGATGATCTGGATGAGCCCCTCCGAAAAGATATTGGCGATGGTTTCAAGGTCGGAGATGGTGCGGGTAATGATGCGGCCGATGGGCGTATGGTCGAAATACTTGAGGCGTAGGCCCGTAATGTGGTTAAACACGTTGATGCGGAGGTCGCGGATCACCGATTGCCCCAGCGTGTTGGTCATCAGCGTATGGAAATAGCGCACCACAGTTTGCAGCACCAGCAGGCCCAGCATGGAGAGCAGCATCAGCTGCAGGCCGCCGATGTCGTTGCTGAGGATAAACCGGTCGAGCGTATACTCCACCAGCATGGGCAGCGCCGGGGCCACCACGGCCATCAGGATGGTGAGCACCACCGACAGGGCAAAAATACCCCTGTAGGGCCTTACATAGCGCAGCATTCTGCGTAGCAGCTGCGCATCATACGTCTTTCCGGTTACCTTCGGCTCGCTCATGGGCAGCTGCAAAAGTACAATTTTACGGCCACATCTATACGGTTATGTCGATAAAGGGATAGGCCACCGCGGAGAGGTAGAGGCCGCATGCCGGTACGGAAGCGCCGGCCACCGAGCGGTCTTTGCTTTGGATTACGGTATGCATGTGCCGGGGAGGCTGCTCGCCACGGCCGATTTCCATCAGCGTACCCACGATGGCCCGCACCATATTGCGCAGAAAGCGGTTGGCCGAGATGTGGAATACCAGCCGGTCGGTTCCCACCCACCGCCATTCGGCGTGCGTGATGCGGCAGATGTTGGTATGCACTTGGGTGTTTGACTTGCTGAAGCACGAGAAATCTTCATACCCATACAGCAGCTTGGCGGCTTCATTCATGGCCTGCACATCCGGCACATCGCGCAGCAGCCACGATCGGCCATGCAGGAAGGGATCTTTGCGCAGGTGCGCGTGGTATTCGTACGCCCGGCTTACCGCATCGAAGCGGGCGTGGGCGTCCGGCGCCACGGCAATGAGCCGCTTGGCGGCGATGTCGTGCGGCAGCAGCGCATTCAGGCGGTGTATGAAGCTGCGCCCGTCCATCGGCAAGGCAGTGCCCACCCAGTCGAAATGCGCAAACAGCTGGCGGGCATGCACGCCCGTATCCGTGCGGCCGCACCCCACCGTGGCGGTAGGCTGGCGCAGCAGCGTGGTCAGCGCCCTGTCGAGCACCTCCTGCACGGTCAGCGCATTGGCCTGCACCTGCCAGCCGTGGTAGGCGCCGCCATCGAAAGCGATTTCCAAAAAATACCGGTTGCGTGAAGTTTCCACCGCGCAAAAGTACAGATTATAACGTATCTTTGCGCGCTATGATATACCTTACACGGCGCGAACGATTTAACGCGGCACATAAATTATACCGCAAGGAGTGGAGCCAGGAGCAGAATGAGGCCGTCTTCGGCAAGTGCTCCAACCCCAATTGGCATGGCCATAACTACGAGCTATTCGTTACGGTAAAGGGCGAGGTAGACCCGCAAACGGGCTTCGTGATTGATCTGAAAGAACTCAAAAGCATCATCGAAACCCACGTGATCGAAAAGCTGGACCACCGCAACGTGAACCTCGATGTAGACTTCATGCAGGGCAAGATGGCCTCCACCGAAGTGCTGGCCATCGAGATTTTCAATCAGCTGAAACCCCATGTTGAAGCACACGGGGCCCTGCTGCATGCCGTCAAACTAGTTGAAACTGAAAATAATTCCGTGGAATATTTTGGCGATGAGTAGTGCCAAAAGCTAAAAATACGACTATGGACAATAATTTCCCACTCAACGAGGAAGAGATTGACGGCTATGTGAAAATAGACCGCTACAACCCCGAGAAGGTGGCCCGCATCGCGTCGCATTACAGCGAGATCCTGGCCCTGCTGGGCGAAGACCCCACGCGCCAGGGGCTGCTCAAAACCCCCGAACGGGTGGCCAAGGCCCTGCAGTACCTCACCCACGGCTACGACCTCGACCCGGCGTCCATCCTGCGGGGTGCCATGTTTGAAGAAGAGTACAGCCAGATGGTGGTGGTAAAAGACATCGAGGTGTACTCCATGTGCGAGCACCACATGCTGCCTTTCTTCGGCAAGGCACATGTAGCCTATATCCCCAACGGCCATATCGTGGGCCTCAGCAAAATCCCGCGGGTGGTCGATATCTACGCCCGCCGGCTGCAGGTGCAGGAGCGGCTCACCAACGAAATCCGCGACTGCATCCAGGAAACGCTTACCCCTGCGGGGGTGGCCGTGGTCATCGAGTGCAAACACCTCTGCATGTGCATGCGCGGCGTACAGAAGCAGAATTCGGTAACCACCACCTCGGCATTTACCGGCGAGTTTGCCAAAGAACGCACACGCAACGAGTTCCTGCGGCTCATCACCGCTTCGCTGGGTTAACGCCGGTTAAAAAAATTGGCCTGGTTTTCGCTGTAAACGCGGTAAAATAGCGGCAAAAATGTACCTTTGCCCCATTCAAACGTTGCATAACATATTAATAGCGAACAAATCGATGAAGCGATACCTCATATTGCTGGTAGGATTTTTCTGGTTGGCCACCACCGAAGCCCAAATCCAAGACGTTTCCAAAGTCCGTGTAGAGCAGCTTACCGACGAGCAGGTGTTGCGGATGATCACCGAAGCCGAGAAGCGGGGGGTAAGCGACGACCAGCTCCTCCAGGAACTCGGCCAGCGTGGCATGGCCGCCGGCGAGCAGCAGAAGCTGCGCAACCGCATCACCACGGTACGGCAGCAGAAGCTTGGCGGCGCGCGGGCGAACGACATCGCCACCCGCCCCGAGGATACGGGCCGGACCGTCACCGGCGGGGTAGACCTCTTGGATGGTGTCGAACAGCCGCAACCCCAACCGGTTGATACCGGCCTGGTGGTGTTCGGCTCCAGCCTCTTCCGCAACAATAACATCACGTTTACACCCAACCTCAATATCCCCACCCCGAAGAACTACGTCATCGGCACGGGCGACGAGCTGCTGCTGGACCTCACCGGCGACAACGAAGTGAGCTACCGCCTTACAGTATCGGCCGAGGGCACCATTAATGTGGATTACGTGGGCATCATCCCCGTAGCCGGCCTCACGATAGAAGATGCTGCCAGTAAGCTAAAAAACCAGATGGGCGGTACCTACCCGCAGCTACGTTCGGGCGGCACCCGGCTGTCGCTCACGTTGGGCAACATCCGCAGCATCCAGGTTACGCTCACCGGCTTCGTCACCAAGCCCGGCACCTACACACTGCCCTCGCTGGCCAACGTATTCAACGCGCTGTATGCCGCCGGCGGTCCATCGGCCAAAGGTACCTACCGGAATATCCAGCTCATCCGCAATAACCAGGTAATCGAAACCATCGATACGTACGACTTCCTCACCAAGGGCCTGCAGCCCGGCAATGTGCGGTTGGAAGAGGGCGATGTGATCCACGTGCCCGTGTTCAACCGACACGTTTCCGTGGAAGGGTTGGTAAACAATCCCGCTATATTTGAGCCGTTGCCCAGCGAGTCGCTCGCCGACGTACTGCGTTTTGCCGGCGAATTCACGCCGGAGGCCTATACCGCCAAGGTAAAAGTATTGCAGATCACCGACCGGGAGCGCAGCGTAGCCGATGTCTATGCCGACGATTACGCCAGCTACACCCCGCAGAACGGCGACCAGTATATTGTGGAAGAGGTATTAGACCGGTATGCCAACCGGGTGGAGATTGAAGGTGCCGTATTCCGGCCCGGTAAGTACGCCCTTAGCGAGGGCCTTACGTTGCGCCAGCTCATCCAGCAGGCCGAGGGCCTGAAGGAAGACGCCTTCATGGCCCGGGCTTACATCAACCGGTTGAAGCCAAACAATACCCAAGAGCTGATAACGGTAAACCTCAACGACCTGATGGCCGGCAATGAGCAGGCCAACCACGTGTTGCAGCGGGAGGATCGGGTGATTATCTCGTCTATTTTCGACCTCCGCGAGGAGTACACGGTATCAATCAGCGGGCAGGTACGGCGGCCGGGACAGTTCCCGTATGTTGAAGATATGACTTTGGGAAGCCTCATCCAGATGAGTGGCGGCCTGGCCGAGGCGGCCAACATTGAGCAGGTGGATATTGCCCGGCGTATCCGGCGTAACACCAACGTACAAGATTCAGTGGTTTCGGAGCTTGTTCGGGTGAATTTCGATAGTCGTGAGGAAGCGTTGGAATCGGGCTTCGTGCTGCAACCGTTTGACATCGTGAGCGTGCACACCAGCACGGGCTACCAAGTGCAGCGCATGGTGCGCATTGAGGGTGAGGTGATGTATCCCGGTGAATACGCCATCCTTAAAAAAGACGAGACCATTTCGGACCTTATCCGCCGTGCCGGTGGTGTTACGGAGTTTGCTTACCTACCCGGGGCATCGCTGCAGCGCAAGGCATCGGATGCCATGGTGGCCCAAGGTCATACGGCCTTATCGGGACAGTCGAAGCGCGAACTGGCCGAGCTGGAAGAGGAGCAGGCCGACGTTCGAGAGGCCGTTTTAGCCAATACAACAGAGGAAGGAACGAGTACTAGTCTCTTTTTTAGTGACTATGTAGGCATCAAGTTGGATAAGATACTCGACGGTAATCAAAAATACGATATTCCATTGGAAGACGAAGACGTGATTATCGTACCGCGGCAGTTGCGTACGGTAATGGTACGGGGGCAGGTGCTTAACCCGAACCGGGTGGTATATCAACCGGGGAAATCATTGAAGTACTACATCAACCAAGCCGGCGGCTTTACGGCCAATGCGCATAAGAAGAAAACGTTTGTCCAACACGCCAATGGGGCGGTAGAAGGCAGCGGTTGGGGATACCCAGGTGTGCAGCCGGGCAGCGAGATTATTGTCCCGGCGAAGCCCGAGCGCGAGCCATTGAGTGTACAAGCGTGGCTTAGTATGGCGAGTGTGGCGACGTCGTTGGCAGCGGTGGTAGTAAGCTTATTAAGGTAAGAAAAGATGGCAACTGAACCGACTCCCCATATCGAAGACGACGAATTATCAGTCAAGGAATTGATTTTGAATATCCAAGAGTGGATACGCTATTTGTGGTCAAAATGGAAAATCTTGCTTATTGCCGGTATCGTTGGCAGCATTGCGGGTCTGGGTTATTCGCTATGGAAAAAGCCATTATACACGGCTACGACCACGTTTGTGTTAGAAGGCGGGGATAGTAAGAGTGGCCTTTCACAATATGCCGGCATGGCCGCCATGGTAGGCATCAGTCTTGGTGGTGGTGGTGGGCTTTTTCAGGGCGATAACATCTTGGAACTCTACAAATCCCGCAGCATGCTGGAGCAAACGTTATTGTCTAAAACAGCGCCCCATGCCGATGAGCTGTTGATTGAGCGCTACATTGCTTATAATGGATTAGACGAGGCTTGGGCAGGTGACCCCGTATTGGCGACTTTGGATTTCCGAAAGGATCCTTCGGAATTGAGTCCCAAAAATTTGCGGACTCGTGACAGCATCATTACTAGATTCGTAACGTCCATCAATAATAACCTGCTGAACGTAAGTAAGCCCGATAAGAACTTGTCGATTATCCAAGTGGAGGTGACTTCGCCGGATGAAACATTTTCGAAGGCACTCAATGAAAACTTGGTGCGGCGGGTGAATGATTTTTATATTCGGACGAAAACGAAGAAGTCTACAGATAATATTGCCATTTTGGAAGCCAAAGTCGACTCGGTACGAACCGTGATGACCGGGGCTATTTACTCGGCGGCCCGGGTTTCGGACGCCACCCCAAACCTGAACCCGACACGGCAGAGTCAACGTGTTGTGCCAGCTCAAGAGGCTCAGTTTACTGCGGAGGCGAACCAAGCCATGCTCTCCCAGCTGGTACAGAACCTCGAGATGGCCCGAATGGCACAAATGCAAGAGCAGCCGTTGATTCAGCTAGTAGACCGACCGGTGTACCCATTGCCGGTAGAGCGTTTGGGTAAAGCCAAAGGTATCGTCATCGGAGGGTTTCTTTTTGGTTTCCTCACACTCTTGACTCTTGTCGGGATTAAGTGGTATCGGGATGTCATGGCCGAAGACGAAAAGGCGCCTATAGCGGCAGCTTAATAAGTTCGCTATTTGACAAACAATTTGCAGAAACGCAAAAAATGAGTACTTTTGTTGCTCAATTTAGGTTGCTTTTTATGCTAGACTCTATCATCACGTCAAAAACCCGGCTTCGCCTATTGGTGAAATTCTTCGTCAATACCGCCAACCGCGGACACATGCGCGGGCTGGCCGAAGAATTCAACGAGTCGACCAATGCCATCCGTAAGGAGCTGAACAACCTCTCTGAAGCGGGGTATTTGGAAAAAAAAGCCGAGCGCAACCGAGTCTCCTACCGCGCCAACGTTAAACACCCCTTATTCGGTAACCTTCAGGATATCGTCCATAAATACCTGGGCTTGGATACCATTGTTACCAAGGTGCTCGACCGCATGGGCGACGTGCGTCAAGTGATATTGACCGGTGATTACGCAGAGGGGCGCGACAGCGGCATTATAAATATTACCATTGTGGGCCCCGAGCTGAACACAGCATACCTGTCCCAGCTAGCCCCCAAGGTAGAAGAACTTGTCAAGCGTGAAGTCAGGTTTACCCTGAGCGACCGCAAGACCGACGCAGGATTGGTATTATATGAAAAGGAGGAAGGTATTGGGTAGCCGGTGAGGCGTCGAATCAACAGACGGAGCACTGCAACGCCCCGATGAGCGTAGCAATATCGGGATCAACAAATCTACGAATCATGAAATCCACGAATCCACAATAAAACAACAAAATATGAGTCCAACACACATATCATCCACCATTCCCAATGCCCGTATTGCCGTTATTGGTTTTGGCTGCATGGGTTTGTCTTCGGTGGTGGGATTGAACTCGATTGGAGTACTTTTTGATGCCGAGGCCTGTTTAAGTAGGGATTTTGGTGGAAGGGAGATTATAAAGTAAAGATTCGTTTATCCAAATGAAGATAAAAAATATATGCTGTATCGGTGCCGGCTACGTTGGC
>NZ_JAMXAY010000034.1 GCF_025460835.1 Parapedobacter soli
AAATACCGTGAAAAGGTGCTAAAACTTTAAAAGCGAAATCCCTGAAAAGCATTACTTTTGGTGAATACAATCACTGAAAAACATTACTTTTGGTGAATTGACCCATAGTATGATAAAACGAATTATTGAAAAATCAGGCAACGCGGCCGTGGTGACATAATAACGTTATTAACAGATTAGGGATTTAACATGGATATTCAAGCTGAAAAACTAGGTATTATCCGTTGGCTGAGTACTCTCGATGACAGAAAATTGATTAGCCAACTAGTATCTTTAAAAAACTCCACTACAAAACAAGTTAAATTGAACTTAAGTACGGAGGAAAAGGAGGCCGTCGATGCCGCCTTGAAATCTGCCGAAGAAGGACGTGTCATATCGCACGAAGATGTAATGGCCAATACAAGAAACAAATACCCGAATCTGTATCATAATAAACGGTAATTTCGATGAGGCTCACCTGGACTCAAGATGCCGTAAGTGACTATCACCACAATAAACCCCAAAAGACTCAAATTTTAATTAGCTGTTCCCACCTCTGCTATTTCCGCAGTCTCGAAAAAAGCCATTCCCGAATCTTTACCTGTTGTTCGGGATATGTCCAATGCCCGGTCTCCTGCACCAAATACAATTCTTTCGGTGCCTGTATCTTATTATAAGCCGAATAGTATGACGTGGGCGGACAGGTTTCATCGTTATAACCCCAGGTATAAAAACCCGGTACGTTGACCGACCGCGCGAAATTGACAACATCATAATACGCGGAAGTCTTGATTTTTTCTTCCTTCGCCATGAACGGCGCATTGGATGCATTGAACATATGCGGCCAGCCACCCGCACGGCCGTGGAGGTAGCCTGTCAAATCACAAAGGGCCGGATATAGCGACACGAGGTACTTTATCCGGTTGTCCAATGCCGCAGTCACAATCGATAACGCTCCACCTTGGCTACCACCCCAAACCGCTAAGTTACTGCCGTCGAATTCAGAAAGTGAAACAAGGTAATCCACGGCCCGCACACAGCCGAGGTACACCCTTTTATAATAATATTCATCGCGGTCATCGAGGTTGAAAAACTGGTAATTCTTCAACGATGCGGCCCGCAGATCATTATACAGACCCGTCTCATAAACAACCGGAATACCGTGGATACCGATTTGCAGGGTGATGATACCCTCTTCTGCCAAATCCACAATACCGTAGTACGGCCGTATTCCCGCACCCGGCACTTGCAACACCGCGGGATACTTGCCAGGGGCTTTAGGCTTAGCAAGGATACCGTAAAGACGGCTACCGGTCTCGTAGTTCTGGATATTCACCTGATACACATCCACCTTCTCCGTACAGCGATCGGGCAGCAAGGTCAGCTTCGCATCCATGGGGACTTTAGCTGCCTCAGCTTTCGCGTTGTTCCAAAAGTCCCAGAAGTCATCCGGCAGCTGCTGCGTGGGCTGGATATTTTCCGGTGCGTAGCCGGCAGTAGCTAATCCCCGGTAGGTGGTACCATCAACCGAGATACGCGCTTCGCAGCGCAAGAACCCGGGATCGCTCAGCTTGCCTTTCACTTGCGCCTTACCGTTTTTCAATATGACCGTGCCCTGGTCGGTCGGCGGCATCTTTTCGAGACCCAAGGTGTATGATACTTCCACGTCAGCCATCGGCACCTGATGCTTCAATAGCTGTATCGTGAATGTTGCCTCTTCCCCGGGTGTATACGTCCAATCCGGTTTATCCGGCGACACCAGCACCTGTATGGGGTGCGGCGGCCGGGATTGAGCGGAAGCAACCGGCGAAAGGCAGCAAAGCGCGCAGGCAAGTGCGATGACGCGGATGAAAGAAAGTCTGTTCATGATAGCTGAAAAATAATCGTATGTAAATTTATCTTGGTAGACGAAAATACAATTTTCCACACCATTGCCATACAATTTCTTCAAAAACACGTGCGCGCTATCCTTTTATCGACGAAAACACTTCGATTACCAAGGTTTACCCGTTCCTTGAATCACCCATGGTTTAGACCAAGCACTGTTCTTATTGTCAGCCTGCGAATGCGAGGTTACTTCCAATCGTTCCAATGCTGCTTCAGCGTTTTGGCGATTAACAGATAATTCGTCCTGCATATAATAAAACCTAACAGGAAGCACATCCCTTAAAGCTACCGGGCCTGCTACCAACTCGGGGTATCCCGTGCGGCGGAAATCAAACCAAGCCTCAGTAGCCGCTGTCCAGCTGGCGATCCACTTTTGTTCGATAATTTGCTTTACGGTTCCTTCATAAGCTACCCCCTCATTTTCTATATAATCACCATAAGAGCCACCTACTGTCCAAGCTTCCAATGATTGCTTGATCCCTTCGTTATAATAATCCTCCCCATTTCCTACAGACCAACCCTTCACTGCGGCTTCGGCCAAAATAAAGTTCACTTCAGCAGCAGATAGCAGACGAACTTTCAAAAGTGGGCCAGAGGCGTCCTTATAGATGTCGTTCAGGAAAGATACATGGGGGTTGTACGACAATTGCCCTGGTGTAGGATTTAGGTTGTAGGCCGAGGGCAGTGCAGACCAACTGGGTGGTATGCCTACGTAATCCGCATCCTGATCGATTGCAACTGCCCCTACCTTATCCGGCGATAGGTATCGTACACCATCCCTGATTTCGTCCGTACCCGCCGGCAAGCTCGCATCCATCTTCAATGGGACCTCCACTTTATTCGCCCACTTGAAAAGTCGGGGATCATTCAATGCCTGCATGTAGTCAACCAACGTTGAACACATCTTCAATCGCCTATAATTACTGCCGGCGTCAACATCAAATTGTATGTTATGCGGCCAGGAATCCGAGGCCGAGTTACCTAGGAAGGGCATCGTTGCATCGTCGGCGGCAACAGTGATAATGGGGTATTGACCCGGATTACCCACTATTTTCTCAATCCCCGCTTTTGCGACCTCAGGCATTTTTTCGGCGATGCGCATATAATACCGCAGCAACAACGAATTAGCAAATTTGCGCCACTGCTCAGGCTTACCGCGGTAGTATACATCGGCGTTTGCGACAATCCCGGTGTAATCGGAAGCCGACTTAGACAACAACCCGTTCGCCTGCTCTAGTTCGCCGATGATCCCCGTATAAATCGTTTCCTGGGTATCAAATTTGGGCAACATGTATTCTACCCCACCCTCATCTCCTTTTAGCGCATCCGTATATGGCGCATCGCCCCATAAATCCGTAATCAAACCAAACATAAATGCACGCATCACCAAGGCCACTCCTTGGTGGAATTCCATCCCCTCTTCAGACGCACGTTTGTATAACAGCGTATTGTTCCGAAGCACGTCATAATACCCGTTCCAACTTTGGTTGCCACCCCAGTCATAGTCATTATGGCCACTTGCCCAAGCGTCCTTTTGTGTGTGCTGTACCACACCCGCAATGTCCTGGTATCCTAGATTAAGATATATTTTGGCACTCTCCGTTAATACGGTCGGCAGCACCAGATTAGGGTTTACATTCTCTTCACTGGCACCATTGGGGTTGATATTCAATTCCGTCAGGTCTTTACACGCCCCAAAAAACAGGAACGCGAAACCCATTCCTAACACGCGAAATGTCCCAAAAACCCATTGTCTATTTATTTTAATCGATTTCATCGCTTTTATCCTTTAGAAGTTAACACCTAATTTAAAACCGATCGGCATAACCCAGGGGGTTACGTTATAACGTTCGATTCCTTGTTTGAACTGGGTCCCGGCTTGTGCGCCGCTCTCCTGTTGGAAGGCCATTTCAGGATCGATACCGATCTTTGATTTGGTCCATAAAATGATGTTCCTACTATATACGGCAATATTGGCGTTGCTTATACCCAAGCGGCGCACAAAGTTGGTGGGTAGGTCGTAGCCCAGCGAAATTTCCCGTAATTTAATATACGATGCATCGAACAAGGCCGCCCGCATAAAGTTCCAGGGATAGTTATCACTATACGGGATATATTGGGTTCCTTCACCGCCCAGATTTTCGGTATAGCCTACGATATTACCGTCGCCATCGTACTGGGCAATCACACCGGGATTAAATACACCACCGTAGGGGTACGCCTGCCCCTCGTAATTGAAAGGGAAACCGCCCATCTCCGCGGTAGGCCCGCCAACAATGTTGAACCGGTTCCCACGGACCACGATCAGATCATTATCAATCAGGTAGTTGGCAAGCTCGGTGCCTGTCATGCCTTTCGGGTCAATCAAATTGTCCAAGAATCGCTGGGTCATTAAATCCGATTCTGAGTACCGATACGTTTGCGAAACAAAATCCCCCCCAAAACGCATATCCAATGAGAAGTTCAACGAAAAGCGTTTGTAACTTAACGAAGACATCATTCCCATCGAGAAATCGGGGTTGAAATTCCCAACTTTATTGGTTGCGTTGTTCATCCCCACATCTTGCCATGAGCCCTCGTCGTCAAGTATCGGCCAACCATAATATTTCGAATTCGGATCGGTAACCGTTACCAGCTCTGCGTCATACAGATCACCGATTTCTTGTCCTACATAGGTCCGCGCACCGCCTTTAGCATCGCCCCATAAATCATAGAATTCCAGCCCCTCACTCAGTTCCATAATCCGTGTTCTATTGCGGTACCAATTTAAGCCGACATCCCACCGCCAATCGTTTGTTAGCACGGGCGTGCCACTCAGTGCCAGCTCAAAACCACGGCTACGCAACAGCCCCGCATTGATATTCTTTGACGTGAAACCGCTAGACCCCGGTAACTTGGCTGGAATAATCTGGTTCTCATTATCCAATTGATAATAGGTGCCCTCAAAGCGCAGGCGATTGTCCCACAGTGCCAAATCCAAACCATATTCATAAGAAGTAGCAATCTCGGGTTTGAGATCGGGCAGCAGCATATTTCCTGGCTTCGTAAGCCGTGTCACATCACCCCAGGCTCCTGCGTTGGCCAGCACATTAATGAGGTTATACGGTCCTGTATCGTTTCCAGCTCGCGCCACCCCGCCACGTAATTTCAAAAGGTTTACTTGTTGCGGCAAACGGAATATTTCGTCTACCAATACGCTGAGGGATGCCGACGGGTAGAAATAGGATCGATTGTTTTCCGGCAACGTACTGGACCAGTCATTACGGGCTGTCAAATCGAGATAAACCATGTCATTGAACCCAAAATTCACCAGTCCATAGACGCTGTTCACCGCCTTCTCAGCTAGGTAGCTACCGTAGTTCAAGCCCGATGGACTGATATTCGACAACGTATATAGGCCCGGCACCACCAAACCCGATCCTCCTTTGCTGGAATTGCTTTCATCCCGGTTTCGTACATAAAGGGTATTACCACCGGCCGAAACCGATAGGTCAAGCCAATTCACGCGCCGTTTATAGGTAGCTAAGAAATCGATATTCTGTTCCTGCCGGTGTAAATTCATTATTCCATAAACACCTTTGGCGTCATTGGTATAACTGTACGGGATTTTAGACTCCCGTTGTTCCTGGTAAGTATCGAGTGCGTACCTCACCATCAAATCTAAGTTGGAAGTAATCTGCCAATCCGCCCGGACATTTCCAAACACCCGATCGCGGACGAATGAATTATTCACGCCGTATGCCAGAAAGTAGGGATTATTCTTTTCACCAAGCGCTGTGGTAAACTGCTCAATATTCTCCTTCCCTTCTACCCAATAATTTTGAAGGTCGAGGATATTAACATGCGGTGATACTTTATAAGCCCATTCCAACGGATTTGCCCCCCTATTGTTTGCCGGCCGGTTATCCGACCCGTTTCTGCTGAAGTCTATATTGGACGAAATGGAAAAATTAGGATGCAGCTTCAACGTCGAGCTCATGTTAATCGAATTGCGCGAAAGGTCTGTGTTCGGAATGATACCGCGATTGGCCATATTTGAATACGAAATCCGATAATTCATCTTTTCGGAGTTATTGGCAATCGACACGCCATTGGTCGAAGTAATACCCGTTTGCACAAAATTCTTAACGTTATCCGGGTATGATTTCAATTCTGTGGGTATTCTATTCCCGTTTTCATCCAGCGGACTGTTCCATTGTATGGCTTTATACCCTTTGTCCAACTCGGGGCCTACGCCTCCGGCAGATCCCTCTTCAATCTGCAAGATACCACCCGGATAAGGACTGAACTCAGGGGTAAACGGAAAGATGCCCGTGGCAAACTGGCTATGCATGTCCAAATAGCGGTACGGCATATCAAACACCGTATTGCTGGTTACCGATATCGTCATTTTATTGACGCCGGCTCCTGATTTCGTGGTGATAAGGACTACCCCGTTGCCCGCTCTGGAACCGTATAACGCAGCAGCACTCGGACCTTTCAAAATGGATACACTTTCGATGTCGTCCGGATTCAAGCTGGAAATAGCGTTCCCATAATCCACCTTGTTGTCATTACCCATCTGCGATACATTATTCAGTGTATTCGCTATTGGTACGCCGTCTACGACAAACAAGGGCTGGTTGTCGTTAACCAGCGACGTAGCTCCCCTTATCACCATACTGACAGAAGAGCCTGTGCCGCCTGTGGAACTGATCGCCACCCCGGGCACCTTCCCAGCCATACCGCTCAACACGTTCTCATTAGCTACACGCGATAGCTCCGCGCCATCCACCTTACCCACGGAATAACCCAGCGACCGCTCTTCCCGTTTGATGCCCAACGCCGTAACCACCACTTCTTCCAAGGCTTCCTCACTAGGCTTCAATTCCACATTGACCACTGATCTGCCGCCGACCGCAATGGTCATGGTTTCATAACCCAACGCGTTAAATACCAACGACGCTCCCGCAGGCAGGTTATTAAGTACATAACGCCCTGAACCGTCCGTGGATACAGCCTGCTCCGTGCCTTGGACATTAACGGTTACCCCCGCGACCGGACTCCCATCGGGACCTGTAACAACCCCCGATACATTCGTTTGGCTCTGCGCCTGCACGTCTACACCGAACAACAAGACGATGACGACGCAAAACAAGACTCCAAACCACTTTTTCCTAATTGTAAATTTTCCTATTTCCATAACGATTCACTTTGGTTTATTCGATTATCCATACTTGATGCTTTGATGAGTTTCGACGTCGCAAAAAAAGTTGTTGCTTATTAAGTTGCCATTAGATTTTGATAAAGATTTGCCTTTTATAAAGCACGTAAATGGGGATGTAGCATAAGGCGCAAATACCGATTGCCCAAAGCAGGGAAGCGACCTCAGCCCCACCCCCGTTGATGAAATGATGGCCATACCACGTGTTGACTGGTTCCAAGAGCTCAGGGAGCACCCCACCGATGACGTATGCCGTTATCGCGTTAGCCCCGAATACGACCCCAACCTTCGCCCAAGCGCTTAACTTCAATACCTCGATAACGAAAAAAAGCGACCCGAACACCATGGCGGCCAAGCCGGCGGTATATAACACATAGGAACTTGTCCACAGATTCTTATTGATGGGAAACACCCATCCCCATGCCGAGCCAACGATGAAAGCCGACAATCCCCCCAAATACAACCAGATTACTTTCCGCTCGTATGACATACCATCAATTGCTAAAAGCTTTCCGGCCAACATCCCGGAGATCCCGGTAGCAATTGCTGGAAAAGTACTGAGTATACCTTCCGGATCCCACGTGCCCTGCCACATCGTGCCCGGTATGAGCAAGCCATCAACCCAGGCGGCAAGATTTTTGCCCGGTTCCAATACGCCTATACCTACGCCCGGCACAGGCACCAGTAGCATCGCAGCCCAATACAGGAGTAGTAGGGCACTGCCAATGATGGCCTGCTGTTTCCAGGTAGTATACAAGTAAAGCAATGCACATACTAAAAACACGACCGCGATCCGTTGCAGCACGCCTGGAATGCGTATATCCTCGAAAGCGAAGTCTGGAAATAATCCCAAGAAAATCCCAATAAGAAAGATAAGGGCTGCGCGTTTCAGGGTCTTTCCCACCAGCCCCGCTTTCGACCGGCCGGCGTCGAGCATCTTACGGTAGGAAAGCGTAATGGAAATACCGACGATAAAAACAAAAAAGGGAAAAATACAATCAGTAGGTGTAATACCATGCCAAGATGCATGCCGCAACGGCGCATACACATACTCCCACGAGCCCGGTGTGTTCACGATAATCATTGCTGCTATCGTAAATCCCCGGAACGCATCCAAGGAAACCAAACGCCCAACTCCCGTATTTTTTGTCATTGCTATTGTATTGCTAATGATTGGTTAGAATCCGAATATACTTGTCGCCCGTTCTTATCGCTGAAAGCGATTACCTTGTTTTAACTACCCAAAAATAGATGGAGTATGCCTATTTTCTTTATACAATATTATCATTTGCATGGCGCATTTTATCATGTTACCCAACTAACAACACATTGATTTACAGAATGTAAAAAAGATTAATAACAGGTAACCACTACATTAATAAACAATGAATTTACCCATAGTCATTGGCCAACGATTATTCTTTTATCGGGGCTTCGATAACCCCTAGGTATCTACCCATCCAATACGGAAACAGCCAGATGTCGCCAGCGCTGTTTTCAGCTGCGCCATGGGTACCCCCATCCAGTGTGAACCGATTAGCATTATGGCGGGATATCTTCAATTCATCTGGAGGTAATACCTCCGCGGTGGTCTGACCCCGGAAATTGGGCGCCACGTGTTCAATGTCTTTCCGATGGCTATTCGTAACAGTCCATTGGATCAGGTCGAGCGGATATTCCTTCAGATACCATACGGCCTCTTTCAGATCAATGGAGTCTGTGCCGGTAATCGCAGTGAAAATATTCCACGCGCCTTCCTTTTCGGGTCTTTCCGCTTCCCAATGATCGCGGATGGCCTCGCCATATTTCGATTTGAGCGTATCATTGAACGCATACCGGTACAACCCCCAGTAGCCTGCAAAATACATTTCGTCATCCGAATGGTTCCACGCACTCGAAAGCATCTGGCTCCAATCGTCGGCGCCATCCGGCGCCGTTCCGATTTCTGCCATCGGGCGCAAGAGATTCTCCAGGTACCCATGGTTGTCCATCAGATCGAAAGCGGTTTCGCGATATATGGGCTTACCCGTGAAGTGATAAGCGGTCTGGAGCATACCGATGATATTGGACGAATTCAGTTTCCGGTCGCCCACGTTCGTGGGGAATGCATTGACGTACTCGGGGTTCCACCGACCCCAGGTGGTGGGCTGTCCGTCATAGTCTACCAGATAAAGGTCGTGCTGTACAATATGCCCCATCAAGGTATCGATAAGACGAATGGCCTTCTGCCGCGTTTCCTCGTGATCTACCAATTCGGCGATTACACCGAATGCAAAGATATGACCGATCGCCTCATCACTACTGGTCGTGGCCTTCCAGTACCAGTCGGGGTGGTCTACCAGCTGCCAGCGCTCGGGGTCGGAAAGTATATCGCGGGTATCCCCTGTTCCGCGCCGCTCAAAGGAACGCGCCGGAAAACCTGGAACGGGGTTGATATCATATAACCGGCTCATGGCATCCAACGACTCCACGCAATAGTCCAGTGCCTCTTGCTCACCCGTGGTTGCATAGCGGAACGCTTCCGCAGCTAGGTAAAGCGACGTCCATAGTCCGTCATTGTCGGAATCCCCTAGATAGCCGGTACTCAGATCACCTTCCTGCATGCCTACGAGTGTGGCATTGAAACCATTCCGGATGTGCCTCTCCCGTACCTGTTGTTCATAATACATGGCCTTTTCATGCAGGGTCATTTCTTTGAAATGGATAACACCGAGCCCACCATCGGTCAATAACAACACCGAAGCGTCCGGTCCAGCGGCGATGTCCACCACGTGGTCGCTCGGCAACCAACGCTTGCTCGCATAATATGCGATATCATCTCCTTCCCGCACCACGAAAGCTCCTTTGGAAGTACCGAACCAAGAATTCCCATCAATCAGTTTCACCACGGTGATATCCGTCCACGGAAGTATCCGCTGGATATCCGCAGCTACTTCACCACGTTCCAAATCATAGCGAAAATAGCCATCGGACGTACCCACAACCAGCTCATTACGGTAATCGTCAACATCGAAAGCCGTCAGGTTCGCGCCGTCATATATTTTCTCCAATGAACGCGTCGGGGTAGTAAACCGGTACACGCCATCTTCCACAAGTAAAAAAAACAGTGAATGATCTTTGGGGTGGGCTACCATGTCGACAACATCACTACCCGAAACCTGGCCTTTCCAGGCAACGACCCCATCCTGAATGAAGTGTACAGCACGCCCGTCGGTCGCCAAAAACTCCTGCGCATCGTTGGCGGCGAAGACAGTCGGTTCTTCCAATTGATGCTCCACAAACAATCGCCCGGACCAAGCATTGCTGAAAACCGCCTGTTTATCGAGATAAACGAACTCGTCCTTGCAAAGCACCATATCCACGATTGCCTTTGCCGACATAAACCGGTACGTATTGTCTGTTACTACGCTACCCGGGTACAGGAACCGTCCGTCACGCAGGTGTTTGAGCCCATCCGATGCGAGCATTTGCACTTTCCCGTCGCGGTCAGCATGTACCCGTTGCAATTGCACGCCCTCCTCACTGAAAAGGTATTTCACACTGTAATCCTGCATAAATACAGTATCGGAATAGGCCGTGCCCTGCCGAGGTCCTGGTTTACCACAGGCATAAGTCCCAAACGCAATCAATAATAGTAATCGTATATTACGTGTCATGTTCATCTATTGAGTGATAAAAAATTACGGCGGCCGCGACAACCCCTACGGTCTTACCGCCACATATTTGATTGTCTTCCGGCCATTGTCCGGATGGAAGGAATAGGTCATATGGAGCACTCCATCTTGTCCTTGGATCAGCGACGGATACGAATACCTTCCTGATTTGGAGGCATCGTATTCGATGGGGAATTTCACCGGCCACGTCTTTCCTTCATCGGTTGATAAGTATAGGCTCAACCGGTACCGGCCGTCGTCGACATCGTTGCCCAGCATGGCCCATCTGCCATCTGCCAGAACCACCACATCTACACTGGCACCGTTGGGGATTTCCGTTTTGCGCGCAACGGTCCAGCTCCTCCCGCCGTCGAATGACTCGCTCACCTGCACACGTGTGGGTGCATCTCCGCTATCCCGCATGTAGGCAATTATACGGCCATCCTCTCGCTGCGCCAATGTGGGTTGGATAGGTCCCCTCCCCACTATGGGTAGGCTTGGCAACCAAGACACGCCCCCATTATCGGAAATTGCGACCATTGAAAAATTGAACCCATCGGAATACAGTGGTAACAAGATCCGGCCATCGGCGGTGATAAGCGGCTTGATACGGGTCATCCACCCCGTGCTCCGCTTGGTGACATCCGTACTGGCATCGATGATCATCTCGTCGTATCGTGGCGCGTATTCCGACCAGCCATGGTGGGTAGGTGGGAGTTCCTTGAACCCCTGCACAACCGCTTCCGCGAAATCCTCGCCGGGCTTGAGGAGTATGTTATCCTGCCATTCCCACACAGGCGCCCCCATGTCACCATATTGAATGGTGGACCGTACACGCAAAACCGAGTTCTCCCATTTATTGGCCTGTACGGCAATCCATACCAGAAACAACTTATCTCCCGCCATGAAGAGCACCGGATTGCAATCGGGCAGGTGGGGCGTATCCGCTAGCTCGAAAGGCTCGCTCCAATACCGGCCTCCGTTTTTCTTTCGTGCTCCCATGATCCGCACATCGTCTGCAGTACGTTCCCCACTGCCCTGGAACCACGCGAGCAACAGATCTCCATTCGGCAACTCCACCACGCTGCTTCCGTGCACATGCTGCGCCTGCAAGGGAAACACCAATACCGAATCAGTAACGGTTACTTTTGAGGTACCTCCTTGCGCATTAGCAAGCACAAAACCGGTAAAGAAGTAAAAAAATGTCAATATCAGTCTTTTCATGGTTAATCATTATCCAGCGTTGCCATCGGTTATTTATGGATACGAAAGGTATCCCGCACGTTCCCTGTCGAATCCATGCACACGTAGTCCAGCTTCCGCCCGTCGATTCGGAGGTGCTGATACAGGTATCCTTCGTTTAAACGTTTTGCCGCGTAGGGTTCTATAGTGCCCGACTCGTTCTTACCCTTCGTACCCACGGACATAATATACGTTGTGCCTGCGGTCATTTCTGGCTGAGATTCCCCTCTCTTCAGCGGGTTTGTACGCAGGTAGTAATGGAAGTGCCCGTTCATCACCATATCCACCCCATATTGATCAAACAGCGGCACCCAGTCCGCAACGATGTCTGGATAGGGCTCCTCGGATGTATAAGGGGGGAAGTGGAAGACCACAAATTTCCAAACAGCATCGGTGGCCTGCAGTTGGTGGGCAATCCAATCCTTCTGCTCCGCAACGGAAAAACTAACCACATCAAGCATAAGGAATAACGCGTTTTCATACCGGAAGGCGTACGTAAGCCCGGATGGCAGACCTGCCGGGCCATTCTGGGGATAGGCCAGTGTGCTTTGGTAACGCGCCGCGCCCAGCCCGTCCTGGCTGTCGTGGTTTCCAGGTACCGCCATCAGCGGCGTCCGACCAAATACACCGTTGGAATATCCAAATAAGGTATCCCAGTCGTCACCGTGCAGACCTGTATTGACCAAATCACCCGCTAGGACGTAGAAGGCAGTTTCGGGGTAACGCACGGCGGCGCGCTGCAATAGCGCTCCCCATTTTGGATCGTTGTGTACATCCCCGAACCAGGTAAACGCAAACCGGTTGTCCGCATCGGCCGTTTTGAAATGCAACGTGTCCGATATGGCACCGTCATGTCCTACCATATAAAAGTAGGTTGCCCCCGGCGCCAGCCCATCCAGCGCTGCGGTGAACCGGCTGGTATACCGATCATTCCGTAGCTGCCGATCCTCCAATAACTGGCGTTTAGCCTCGATAAAAGCCGTATCTGTGGCATTTTCCTGCCAGTATTTTATCCACGAGCCGGCCACCGTCCGGTCGCAACGCCACTGTACCACCATGCCCGTCGACGGGTCTTCGGGCAATGTTAATGTAATCTGGTCCGGCACAACACCCGAAGGGAAGTCGGTATACCGAAAGCCTTCCACTACATGGGCCTCCCGCGCACGGCCACGTATGGTCGGCAACAATCGTTGGCCCCGCAACTCATGGGGAACGTCCGTCAAGACTAATCCATCCCAATCCAGGTAAGTGAATGCGCCGGTGTCCAATTCGGTAATCCGTTGATCACGTGGGAAGATTGGGGCGATTTCCAGGTTATCGCTCGGATTTATGGATGCGACACTGACGAAGTAGACTGGCCGATGCTTGTCGAATCCATTAATGCCGAGACCCACCTCACCCGCTGCATACTCCTTTTGCCATACTTCATAGGTATACAGCCCGTTAGACACCATTAGCTCCGTCTTCCGGAACCCTTGGCCGGTCAACCAAAACGGGATCTCCCGTTGTGCGGTATCCCGCATCACGGACACGACGGCTGGCACATTCACCTCGAACTTCCAATAGGCGGTTGCCAGCGTGTTTTTTTCCTGTGGCAAGATAACCCCTAGTACAAAAGCATGGCTGATGGTATCCAGTTCGGCCGATGTCAGCTGCTCATACAGCCGGGTAACCACATCGCCCATTACGCCCGCCACGGAATCCCGGCGGGTATCCTGCACGGGCGCGCACACCGACATACCCATGGTTAACGATATAGCTAATAAACTAAAAAGGCGAAAAATCGTATTCATACCTGGCTTATTTGGTTGTCATGGTTGTGATTCAGACCTTCCTCGTATAAACACAACCATTTTCTCCGGGAAGTCCGTTTGTACAACATTGATATATTTCATCTGTTCGAACAGCTTCGCATACCCCCCGTGGCCGGCGGCTTCCTCCTGATCCGGTGTCCCCAATGCATTTGCCCAAATACGTATCGGACTACGTTGGGTAATGGCATGGAATAAGCTATCGTTATAATAAGAAGCGTCAATATGAACGATATCGGTGAGACCCGATTTTATGATTTCATCCAATTGTTCGGTATCGTACGCGCGGGGCATGATTTTGATACGCGGATCGTATGCGTGCAGCGTGGCCATTTCCGTATAGTCATAGAGGAAAAAAATCACATGGTCCGTCACGTCCAAATCAGCAATCTGCCGATAGGCATCAAATCGCGCCTGCATACCATCTGCCTTGAAATCGATATCCACGAGTATCTTGCCTTTCGCCCGCAATAGTGCTTCCTCCATGGTAGGTATATGATATGCGGTAACTTCGCCATGATTGGTCAACCGGATTTGCTTCAGCTCTTCATAAGTCTTTTCTTTAACCTCGCCCGTCCCGGTTGTGGTGCGGTCCAAGGTCTTGTCATGCATCAAGACGAAGACACCATCCTTGGTTTGCCTGACATCCAACTCGACGATGTGTGCCCCTGCTTTGATAGCTTCATCGATTGATGGCAACGAATTTTCCGGAACCGATAGGTGGGCACCCCGATGCGCAGCCACCAATACGGTATTGGGCTCGTGATGGTATCGATGCCAAATATGGTCTACCTGTGTTCGTTGTACCGTGCAGGAAACTGCCGTGATCAGCAACAGTAGATAACTAAACAACCTATTTCTCGATTTCATTGACTTCAAATTTACACTATAGACAAGGTGCAAAGAGATTAACTAGTTAACGAAAAAGGAGTTACTATCACCTACGAAAACCCGGGTACTTTGGGTGTAAAGTGCTCCATTGGCATCGCGGTATTTCAAGTCCACGTAAAACGCTTTGTAACCCGATTCGGGCAAGGTAGCGGTGACCTTCACTTTCCGTTTGTGTGCCAGATGCAAATCCTCCTTCACCCACGTTTCATCCCTAAAATCCTGGTCTTCCGAAACAGCGCTCCAAACCACCGCACCTTCCAACCTCGGTTTTGTCGCCTTAATGTTCAATTTCAATTTATCCTTGCGTTCCGTCACTTTGTAATCAATGACCGGATAGGGTTTTCCCTGTAAAGTAAATCCCCAAAAAGATGAAAGTGCTTGGAAAGCCTGCTTCTTGTCGCCAAGGTCATGCCCTTCGTTGGGTACGTAGTGGATGTAATCCGGCCCAGGGATGCTGTCGATGTAATGTTTCACAGCATCGATTACCCAATATTGGTCATTCGTACCCATAAAAAGCATTTTTGGCTTATCGAGTAACCATCGGTAAGCGTATGGATCAATCATCTGAGCTAACGTACGGCCGCGGTCGCTTTCGATATCCTGTACAAGACCAAGGGCGACATAATCCTGTATTTGCGGGCTATATTCATTCCACACGTCGACTTGGTAATTGAGGTTCACCGGCATATTCAAAACATCGATGACCATCGGTGCGAACGCTTCCACCCGTTCATCCTGTGATGCGGTCAGCCAGGTTGTCCAACCACGCTTCGAAAGGCCTGAAACGACGAACCTCGACACCGGTTTGGAAGAACGGCTCGCGGCGATCTCTTGCATCGCATCCATCGCCCGTACGGCACTTTTTACCATCGGGAAGAGCAAAGGCCATGTATAATCACCATCCTGTTGGAACTGATGCAAGGTGTACGATATTAGCTCATCTTCCACCAAACCGTTATATAGTGGTTGGTTGGGCACTTGCCGAAGGACAGCCGCAACGGCTCGGTTGGTCACCGCAATTTTGGCCATGTCTTGGATAAGGCTATTCGTAGCAAGGTCGTGCCATTCGGGCATGGCGGGGTTATCCTTCTGCATACGGCCGCTGCTGACAAACAACAATCCACCGTCGTAGGCCACTTCCTTGGGTATGATCACATTGAGCTGGTGTGTCCATGTATGCTCCCGCCAACGCTGGGAAGTAAGCAATACCTGGAAAATCGTCCCTTGGTCGGACACCAAACTATCCCTGATTTCCCATTTATAGGACGTATCTCCGTTTCCGAGGTAGCTTTGTAACGCCGTTGCTGGTGTCACCTGCCCATTTCCCTGACCAAAAACAGCCGTTGGAAATGAGATAGCCCACCAAGCCACCAAGCATAATCCGCCATGGCGTATCTTACCGCTAATCATCTTAAGCACAGTCATTGTCGATTCCATATACTATCATTTTCCACCGGACACTAAATAAGCCATCCTTTATTAACCCTTGTTTAATTAGATACGAATATTTTATGCATGTTGTATTAAAGCGCTGCTGGATCGATGACTACATGTTTAATCGACCGTCTATTGTAGGTATACGTGATATGCACCAAGCCATCCGGCGACTGGATAACGGCAGGATACGCATACCCGTCTTCGATGGGTTCATTTTCCAGGGTCATCACAGGTTCCCATGTATTTCCATCGACGGATAAGGCGATGTTCAGGATATTCCTTCCCTTGGGTTCTTCACCCTCCTTCGTGGAATGGTTGTAAACCAATAACTGCCGGCCATCGTTCAGCGTCACCGCATCGGTGCCCGAATTGGGATTAGGCAATGTCATCGCCGTCATTTCACTCCACGTCTGCCCACCATCTTCCGACCAGCTTTGGGCAAGCACATCCTGCCGCGTGCGGCAGATGACCTGCAATTTACCGCCGGGATAGGTTAGGATGCTGGGTTGTATCGCATCGAACGCCACACCATCGTTGATCGGACCAACGACTTCCCAAGTTTGTCCAAGGTCTTTACTGATTTCAAAGTAAACACGCCAATCCTGGTCTTCCCCATCGTCTTTGGGGTATTCGATACTCGTCGGATTGATAATTGTTCCATCAGCCAACTGGATCGGCTTGTTTTTGATTGGACCCAGAAGGTGGCCCACTTTTGGGTCTTCCCCTAATTTATGGGGCTCCGACCATGTTTTGCCATGGTCTTTCGATGTGATTACCATGCCCCACCAGGTTTGCGGACTAGGGCCCACTTTGTAGAACAGCATCAGGTCGCCGCCTTCGGGCTGGAAAAGCACAGGATTCCAACAGGGATACCGCAACGTGTCGTTCTGCACACCGTTTGCCACCTCTTCAGGCCAAGCCCATCGGCCATCCACCATACGAGACACCCAAATACCGACATCGGGATGGCGTTCGTACGTACCCGCAAAAAAGGCGACGAGCAACCCATCGGGCGTTTCGACCAAGGTCGATGCATGGCACTCCGGGGTAGGTTTGTTATCCAACGGGTAGAGGAGTTCACTGCTCACATACCCAGCGGTAGTTGCCTCTGCTTTTGGCGGCAAGTCAAATCGTTGTTCTTCTGCCCCGTTGGGTGGAGAGCATTTCAGGCAAAATATGGCGAGAATGGACAATAATATCCTTGCTTGTTTCTTCATGGTTATCTGTTTGTTTGACATGATCATGTGCTTCGTCCGAAATATACTAATACTACGGCGTTACGCCATTGGGAACTAACTCGATCTGCTCCAACAGTTGGCTAAATTCCAGATAAAATGCATCGATCCCCTTTCGGGTGGGTGCATCGAATAGACCGACATCTTTCCGCGTGAACGTCGAAATCGGCAACCCTCTTTTTTGGAGAAAATATTTGGATACGACTGGATAGACATCATGCATGATATCCATGTGCTCGATAAAGAACCGCTGTACCATCCCCACCTGATCGGCCATCCGTTCGTCATCGTAATGGTTACATAACCAAACGATCAACTCGGGATAGTAATTACCCTGTATGCAGGAAAGACCCGCCGAACCGGCTTTCAGCGACTCCACGGCATGCGCCATGTAAGCATCGTACAAGCCGAAATCAGACACCCCTTTTGTCGCTTCCAACTTTGCCCTGACCTGTTGGATATCCAAACAGGTGTCTTTGTGGTAAATTACCCGGCCTGTGCCGACAAAACGTTTCAGCTGTTCGGCGGTCAATACCCGCTTAAAAGGCTCGGGGCATTCGTACAACCCGAGCGGAATACCCAGCGTGGCATCCAGCAATTGTTCAAATCGCTCATCAAACAACGCAGTGCTTTCCGATTCCCCGGCCAGCATATTGGTAATCACAATCACCGCTTCCACCCCGGTTTCATATAACCGTTTCACAAAATCAGCTTGTTTTTCTACCGGTCCGCCGAACGTACCGGTAGCGACCACGGGCACGGCACCATCCGCTACGCGCACCACATGCTTAGTGACCGCGAGCTGCTCCTCGCCCGACAGGTTGAACATCTCGCTCGATTGGCAGTTGGCAAACAGGCCCGCGGCACCCGCTCGGAGATAAAGCGTTGTGAGCTTCGTGAGCCCGTCAAAATCAACCACTCCGTCGTCCTTGAAAGGCGTTAACATGACGGGAATATATCCTTTACGTTTTTTACCCATTGATATCTTTGTAAATCCTAAATTGATCAGAAACAAAGATAGATGATGGTCATATTGCCGTTCTATATCAAATTAACGGGATGTTATAGGATGTTACCAATATTGTTTGACCTTCCGGTTTACAAAACTCACACTCCTGGCCAATTGATCCATTCCGTCCACACCGTCTTCAATACTGATCCAGCCATCGAAACCGACAGCGCGCAAGGTAGTGAAGATCGCATCATAATCGTTAAGGCCTTTGCCAATTTCGCCATGCCGCAGCACAGCGGCATACCCTTCGCTGTTATCTTCCATCTTCCGTAGGTCTTCAAGGGTTCCACCCACGAGGTACCGGTCGCTGGCATGCATGGTTTTGACACGGTATTTCACTTTCTCCAGGAGCTCCAGCGGATCCTCGCCGGCGAGAAAGGCATTACTGGGATCGTAGTTTACGCCGAAATGGGGGTCTTCGATGGCCTCGACCAGCTGGCAGAACACCTCGGCTTTCTGTGCGAACTCCGGAAATTTCCAGAAATCATCTTTATAGTGGTTTTCCAGGATTAGGGTGATATCGAGCGTCCGGGCATAGTCGAGGCATTCGTGGATCGCTTCAACCGCCAGCTTCACACCTTCGTCGACGGAAAGTTCCGGTCGGCGCTGGCCCGACAGCACCCGGCAATAGCGGCCGCCCAGTGCGGCGGTCATATCGATCCATTTTTTCTGTTGCCCGATCTGTCCGTTCCGGAATGCCGGGTCTGGATGGGTGAAATCCGGCGAACAGCACATCATCGGTATCTCGAGTCCGGTATCATGTACCCGGTTTCGGTAACGGGCCCAGTTCTTTGGGTCTGCCATCTCCAGGAAGCTTGCATACCATTCCAGTCCGTCGATTTCCAATCCCGAAGCTAGGTCGATCCATTCATCGAGCGTCATTTCACCCGTCACGCAAAGCGCTTTCATGAATGCTTTCGGGAATACAGCTAATTTGGGCATATGTCAATAGCTAATCGGTATCTAGCACATCTAAGTTTTTCTCCGGGTTCCTGCCGATGATGGGATGCTGCTCAAGCTCGATTGCCTGGCCGCTGACGGGCCCCAACGCATCGGAAAGCCACAGCACCGCGGAATTCGCCACTTCCATCGGATCCAGTAACCTCCGCGCAGGCGCATACATCGGCGAAATAAGTTTATACCAATCAGGTGGCAAACCGTGGCTTACCTTCCGTTCCTGCTCTTTTTCGGTCAGCACCCAGCCTACATTCAACTGGTTCACCCGGATGCCGAAATCCCGATGCAGGCTATCCCCCAAATTACGGGTAAGCGTCATCAGCGCGCCTTTTGAGACGCTGTACGCCAGAAGCCCTGGTTCCCCAGCATAGGCATTGACCGATCCGATATTAACCACCGCTCCCTTGGTTTCCGCCAGGTAGGGCAACGCCGCCTGGATGATGGCAAACGGAGCCAATGTATTCACTTCCAACACCTCACGAAACAAAGGGAGTGTCGTATCATTCACACGGGATGAAACCACGTAGGCTGCGTTGTTGACAATGCCATTGATTTTGCCGAAACGGCGTATAGCGGCCTCCACCAAATCCGCCGCAAAGTCAGCACGCGTTACGTTGCCGACGAACGTTTCAACCCGGTCACCACCGGCTAGGTAGCCAAGCGCATCGGCTAGGTTCCGTTCGCTCCGCCCGTGGAGGAGCACCTGCGCACCGGCACCCAAGCAAGCTTTGGCAATTGCGAGCCCGATACCGCCGAATGCCCCGGTTACGATAATCACCTTATTTTTCAACAGATTGTTTTGCATGGTATCCCCCCTTTAGTGGTTTATTTCGGTATCAGTACGCTTTTGATGACTTCGCCGTCTTTCATCTTCCGGAAAGCCACTTCCCAGTCCTCCAGTGGCCACATCCCACCGACGATCCTGCTGATGTCCAGACGTCCGGTAGCCAATAGGCGGATCACTTTCTCCCATACCGGCCAGTTGTGGCTGAAGCTGCCCTGTATGCGTACATTTTTCTGCACGATAGGGTCCAGCGAAAAGCCGATGGGCTGTGGCCCCCAACCTACTTTGACCACCTGTCCGTTGGGCCGCACCCAGTCGATGGCAAGCTGCAGGGTATGGCTAATCCCCGCAGAATCGATTACGCAGTCGGCGCCCAGTCCGTCCACCGCCCTCACCCACGCCCCGGCATCTGCGGTGAAGGGTTGGATGCCATAGGACGCCGCAATGTCCAGCCGCACCCGGTCGGTTTCCAGTCCCACGATAGCCACCTCGGCACCGCTGAGCTGGGCCATCAACGCGCAAAGCATCCCGATGGTGCCCGGGCCGATGACCAGTACCCGATCGCCGGGCTTGATATCGGCATTGTTCACCACCGCATTATAGGCTACACTGCACGGCTCGGTGAGACAGGCTTTCTCGAACGCCAGGTCATCCGGTATGCGGTGCAGGCAGCGGGCCGGCACCGCAACGTATTTGGTCATCGCACCATTGACGCCGTAACCGAATCCCTTCCGTGTAGGGTCGAGGTTATACAACCCTACTTTTGACAGCGGGTTTTCAAGATCGATTACGGCAGCGGTTTCACTCACCACCCGGTCGCCGACCTCCCAGGTTGTTACATCCTTACCGGTTTCGTGGATTATCCCAGCGAATTCATGGCCAAGGATAACCGGATAATTCACCGGCCAGCTATGGCTCGAGGTCCATTGGTGTAGGTCGCTCCCGCATACCCCTACCGCCTTCACTTCGAGGATGACCTCGCCGCGCTGCGGCACAGGTTTGGGCACTTTCCGCAGTTCTACGGAGCCCTTTTGGTTATCAAAATTTACGACTGATAAAAATCCCATGGTTGTTTGTATGTCTTCTTGATTTGCTGCGAATGGATATTTTCGCATATAGTCCGCAATATACTTGGGAGATCGGTGGCGCTCGACGTTTTGAATGCATCGGAATCGATGGTGAGGGGAGCTCCAAGTACGACCAATGGTGCACCGAGCGAAGGACATGAAATAGCTTGGTCGACAGATAGCCCCCCAACGGCCTGAACAGGTACATTCACCGCTTCCACCACCTCCGTGAGCTGATCCAGCGGACTGGGACACGCAAAACCCTTTGCAACCAATCCCCGCCGCTCGTCATAACCGATGTGGTGGATGACGTAGTCACATCCCAGATCTTCCAGAAACTTAGCGCTATCTACCATGGACTCGCAGGCTAGATTATCCCCCATTACCTTAATGCCGAAATCATGCCCAGCTTGCACCACACATTTGATGGTCTCCGCATGGGCTCTCCCCATCACCACCACGTGCGTTGCCCCCGCCCTGGCCATCATCTCAGCTTCCAGGTAACCGCCGTCCATGGTCTTCAGGTCGACCACCAATGGCGTATCCGGGAACTCGCTCCTCAACCGGCGCACACCGTGCAAGCCTTCCGCCAAGACCAGCGGGGTACCTACCTCCAACCAGTCGACACCCGCCTCCAAAGCGAGGTGGGCGGTACGCACCGCCTCTTCAATATTTGTAAGATCCAACGAAATCTGAACAATTGGTCTCATAACATCCATTTAAAATCCGACGTGATCGCCCGTACGGTTACCGATCACAGGACTAATTTATTTTGGTAAGATAAAGATGCAAATTTTTACTGGCGCTCCGGCATACCTGCCGGCACCCTGTCAACCAGTTTATTGATCGCTCCTTCCTGCTTGATCAAATCAAATGCATCATAAAGTTCTCCGGTGGCCAAATAAGCCTTAAAAGATAATTTCTGGGGACATACATCAACGATTTGAAATAACTGGGTGTAGATTGCCGACCGGTCCATCCAAGATTTTTTCTCTACATGGTTACCGGTCATCTTCGGACCGCTTACCGAAACCACATACATGGTCCCCGACACTTCGTCCTTGCCACCCATCGGGATTTTGCCCATGCCACGTGCATATGTATGGTCATGGCCCTGTAGTACGAGATCGACCCCATAACGATCGAAAAGCGGCTTGAAGGTCTCCCGCATCCGCTTATTATCCCGTGTTCCTTTAGGCGAATAAATCGGATGATGGAAGGTCACCACCGTCCAGGTGTTGGGGTTCTGCTCCAAAATGCGCTCCAGCCATATCCGCTGGATTTCCAGGTAATGGTCTGATTCTTCCGCTTGGTCCGAATTGAGCGATATGAACCGTACTCCCTGCACATCGACAAAATAACAGGTTTCCTCCAGCCCTTCGGGACCGTTCAATGGCAGATTAAACTGCGGTCTCCAAAGAACGGCCGCCGCCCGCTCCCCATTCGGCAGGTCAAAATGGTCGTGATTACCGGGCGAGGGAAGTCCGGGTATCATGCTGTGAATGAATCCTCCCGCCGCAAACCAATCGGCCCATTCCCCATCCCGATTTGCACGGTTTATGAGATCACCGGCATACAGCTGTAACCGGGCGTTCGGCGCCTTCGCGAAGGCCTCCCGCACAACGCGCGACCAAAGCGACCGGATGTTTACCTGTACGTCGCCGAAATAGATAAACTGGAATGGATCTGTCGGCTTATCGCTGGCGGTAACGAAGTGAAACCATTCGCTCCAATTGTTCCCCCCGCCGACCCGGTACGCATATTTGGTGTTGGGAATAAGGTCGTCGAAAATCAATGAATGGTAGTTGGACGAAACGGTATCACCCAAGTTCACCCGTTCGGTTGCTGCTTTTTTCCTGATGGCTTTCTCTACAAAACGGGGATCCGCATCGGCGACGGCGAGTTCTGCAAAACTCGCTTTCACTTGACCCGCCGTTTGCCAGTTAATCGCGACCGAGGATGCTAGGTTCTCTGTCACATTCAAAATGATTCGCCGCGGCAGGGAATCGGTCAGCTCCTGACCAGCGGCCGGTGACCAATTGCAGGCAGCTACAAAGAATAGAAGGCCGACGATGCGTTGTTTGCTTTTGGCACTCATTGTATACGAAAGTAAACGTTGAACTTGTAATTGATACACTCAAAGGTATTCCATTAAAGCATCCAGCCTTTATACCAAATTGGCGGAGTATTATAGGATGTTAGCGAAGTGAGTGGGAAAGCTGTAGAACTCGTAGATCGATAGCCAACTGGGTTTAGACAACTATAAAAGCGGAATCCGGCCTGACAAAGAATGCGGTCTGGCAAAAGGTTGATAGGAATAGGGATTCTTACTTCCCTGCCACCCGTTCAAATTTATACGGATATACTTTCCCTGATGCCCACTGTGCTACATATAAATTCTCATCCCGGTCCACACATACATCATGCGGATGCACGAATAACGGCACTTCCTGACGCATGGGTTGGAGTTTGCCGTCGATGTAATGGGGCTCGGAACCGCCAATATTGGAAATGACCCGACCCGTCTCATCCAGTATGGTCACAAACCCGGAATTCACATGACCCATATCCGGCGACCGGAGTACCGCCGCATAAATCCGGTTGCCATGTATGACGGGCCGACAGACACATGCGCCGGGTAGATCGATAATTCCAAGCAGCTCTCCCTCCATACTGAAGCGCTTGAAGCAGTTGCGGGTACGGTCGGTCACCAAGAGTGTTGGCTCACCGATCCGTCCGTCGATACATACGCCATGCGCATTGTCCAGAAAGCGGTCGCCTTCTCCCCTGCCACCGAACCAACGCTTCAGCTTGCCGTTGGCATCATAATGCAGGATATATTGTTGGCCATATCCATCGGCCACATAGATATCCCCATTGGGTGCGACCGCGGTCTCCGTGGGGACGAACCCTTCGGCCGACTGATATAATCCGGTTTCAACAGGGTAATCGATTGTCATGAGTACACGGCCTTCCAATGTGGTTTTGTAGACTTGGTGTCTTGCGGTGTCTGTAATGAGCAAAAACTGGTCACTCCCCTCCCCAGCGATGGTCAATCCATGTGCACCGGGGTATTCCGTGCCCCAAACGGTCACCAGTCGTCCGTCCGTATCGTATACTACCACATTGTTACGGGTTTCATTGGTCAACAATAAAATGTTACCCCGGTGGTCTTGTACCATCTCGTGGCAATCATTCACTGGAAACCGACCTGCATCCAATACGCCCCATCTAGGTACTTGGCGATAAAATAGTCCGCCGTGTCCGTAAACAGGTTGGTCTTTACCATAACCAAATGCCATCCGCGACGATGCGGCCACGGCCATTCCCCCAACTACACTTCCAATAAAATTTCTTCTTTTCATATATCGCTCAACAGACTCTTTAAAATATGAGTACGCCCAAACCACCATGGCTGGGAATAAAGGTCGTCCACTCTAAAAGGAATAGCCAAACGACATATAAGGTAGGTAGGGAATGAAATTGCCGTCAATTAAGATCGGCGAAAGTCCAGCCCTGAATGTGAACCCTCCGTCCCGTGGCTGCCGGCGATAACCGAAAATGAGAGAACCCATCACCTGGTTTTCCGTTACATGTTTCACTTGTTCTGTTTCGCCACCCAACCAAGAATAGTCATCGTACGCATAGCGCACATATGAGGCCCCGATACCCATTTCGAAATAATTCCCGTCCTTGCCCAATAGATAGTTGAGCTGTACCGGAACGGTTAGGTAAGATTCGTCGTCCATTGAGAAATACCCGATACCAAAGCGCGCGCCGATCCCGTTACGTGTTTCACCGAACCGGAAATCGTAATTCGCTGATATAAAACCCGGCCCACCTAGCTCAACATAAAACGACGTGGCCCGTTTACCGGGTTCATAGAAATCCACTTTCCTTTCTTGGGCTATTACCGCAACACTAAACAACCCTAATAGCGTAGTTAACCAAATACTTCGATTGAATAAAACCATAATACCAGCTTATAATCTTGGTGAAACCGGATTAAACCTACCCAAAAACCGTTCCAATTCGCTGCACCCGCCTCTACGATATTTTTAAGGCATAATGGTTTTTATTCCACGCGCTTATAGCTACATATTAAAGTAACTTTTTCTAAGTTTGGATGACTAATTTTTAGTCAGCCATTCCCTTGAAAACATGAACAAGGTAATATTCCTATTGTACCGGCCTTGCACTATCGAATCGAAACCATCCGTTCCTCTCCAGTGTCGGGCAGACAGATTAGGATGGCTTTGGCGGCTTCATCCCAAGCCCATTGCACAGCGTCGGTCGCGCTGGCCAAATTGCTATTAACCTTCGCTGCCTTTACCTGCTTTATTTTCTTGCTGCTCAAAAGTACCGTCTTCGGCTTTTCCGATAAATGGATCCGAAACAGGAAGTTCCGCTCCCCGGTGATACGATAGCCTTGTTGTTCCCGCTTTCCGATCTGCAACAAATACCCATCGCGCTCGGTCCGGCAACTGATTTCGGTCTTGGCATACACATCTTCGAGGTAATCCGTAGTCTCTCCGTCATCTTCATAGAGCTCGAATGTGGCTTCCTGATTCACCCGTGCCGGGAAAACATCCCAGGTAATGGGGTAAACCGGCACCTCATGGATGTACTGCATCACGGGCATGGTGGGGATGATGGATCCTTTTTTGGCAAACAGTGGGATAACATGCAGCGGGGCATCAACGGTGATCCATTGGCCACCTTTATGCACCGTCTGCTTGTCGTTGTAATCCACCCATTCGCCTTCGGGCAGGTACACATCCTTCGTCACCGCGTCTTTTTCAACCACTGGCGCGACCAGTAGCTCCTCACCCATGAAAAACTGGCCGTCAGCTTTGGTGGCTTCCCGATCGTTGGGGTATTCCAGTAGGGTGGCGCGCATCATCGGCACACCCGTATCGTGAGCTTTTCTCGCATAGGTGTAGTTGTACGGAAACAAGCGGTATTTCAGTTCGATGGCTTCGCGGGAAAGCCGTTCGGCTTCCTCGCCGAATGCCCAGGGCTCCGACACGTTGCTGCCTTCGTGGTGGGCGCGGCTCAATGGATTAAACACGCCGAACTGCATCCAGCGGATGTAAAGCTGCGACATCACCAGGGGATCGGTAATATCCCCGCAATAGCCTGAAATATCGCACGACCAAAACGGGATTAATCCCATCCCCGCTGATACGCCCACAGGAATCTGGTTAGCCAAATGGGCCCATCCGTCCAGCACGTTATTGCCATTCCCCGCGTCGCCCGACCAGCCAAACGTATAACGCTGCATGCCGGCATAGGCCGACCGGGTCATCTGAAACACCCGCTTGCCGGGGTTACGCTTATTGAACTGCTCGGTGACCACACGATCCCACGTTTGGCCGTATACGTTATGGATTTCGTCATGCATCCCCGCATGGTGTTTCATAAACAGCCGGTCGGTCTCCTCCTCGTTGCTCCAGGCAGGTTCGCCCATGTCGGTCCAAAACCCGCGTACGCCGATAGCTAATGGCTTTTGCTGATACGCGCCCCACCAATCTGCAACTGCAGGGTTGGTAAAATCAACCACGCCGCAATTGCCACCCCAGGGCCATGGCATGTCATAGGTTTTTCCTGTACGGATGTCTGCTGCGAAGTATCCCAATGAATCCGCTTCCTGCCACTGTCTTACATTGCTTTGCGAGATGATCGGATCTTGCGACAGGATCATTTTATAGCCCATACCTGCCAGATCGCTCACCATCGTCGCCGGATTGTCGTAGCGCTCCGGGTTCCAGTTGAAATCCTGCAGGTGTTCCACCCAGCCGATATCCTGGTAAATGATATCGCAGGGGATTTGCCGGTTCCGGAACTCATCGGCCACGTCACGGGCCAGGTGTTCAAACGTATAGTCGCCGCGGCACTGCGAAAACCCGAATGCCCATTTCGGCGGCATGATGGGTTTGCCCGTCAGCGCCGTGTAATGACCAATTAGCTGCTTATAGTCCTGCCCCCATAGGAAGTAGTACAGCATTTCCCCGTCGGGTGCCTCAAACGAAAAATAATCCGGCGATTCCGTCCCGAATTTGAATTCGGTTTTGTACGTATTATCGAAAAACACCCCGTAGCGGTAGCTGCTCATGAAAAAGGGGATGCTTTTGTACAATGGATCCTCGTCCACGCCGTAGCACGGTTTGTCGCTGTTCCACATCTTATACGCCCGGCCGCGCCTGTCCACCGGTCCGGCTTTCTCGCCCAGCCCGAAAAACTGTTCATCGGCACGCAGCACTTTGTAAGCAGCTACCCGTTCGCCTTCCTCCACAAACCCACGCTGCTGGTAATCCCCGAAAAGCAATTTCTGGAACTTGTCGAACACCTGTAGGCCAAAGGGCGATTTCTGCACCCGGATGCGCAGGCGGTCGGTAAAGATTTCATACTGCTGCCCGGCATCGTGCACGTTTACTTCCCCTTGAAAGCCCAGGTCTTCGTTGACCACGGCAAAGGAAGGGTTGTTCCGCTCGAATTTCCCGTCCGGGGCAATCCATATCTTCAGCACCTCCGCATGCAGCACCTGTACCAGCACCTTACCCTGTTCGCCTACACTGAAAACCACGCGGTTTCCGTCCACGTCATAGCCCTGGCAGTCGCCCAGGCTTCCGGTCTGCTGGCCGTAAGTGCGTAAAACACCGGTCATCAACAGCAGGGCCATCCCAATCGTCCATCGCCTATTATCACTTATCAGTTTCTTCATTACGCTATACTTGCTAATCATTGATTTTCTGTATGCGGATGCCGGCTACGAGCGCTTCGTCCACCTGTCCATCCATGTTCTTGTTCTGCGGTTCGAAGGCAATCGACCATTGCTGCCTTCCCGGTTCCAAATCGACCACCAAGGTATTGGAAAATCCGTAATCCGCCCAATTTCCGCTCCCCCGCTGCGGGAATACCAATGTCCCCGTCCATTTGCCGTTCACTTTCAGCGTACGGGTGGCGCATTTGCTATCCGTCTTTATCGAGCCGTTGCCATTGGCGTAGCGCACGGTGATGGCGTAACGGCCTTTCGATGGCACGACGAGTTCACCGGCAATAGGTCTGCCGCCCGGCGTGGTGCGGATAGGTTCATCGAACGTCACCCAACTGGTTCCCTGTTCGTTGTATACAGCTATCGGTTCGCTACCGAAGGATTCCAGCCCTTGGGCATCGATGGCCACCACACTGTATTCACCGGCCTGTTCTTCGGTAAGGCTGACCTCCGTGTCGGTGGTCTCCAGCCATTTTGCGCCATTGCGGTACACCGTATAAGTTGCCGCACCGGGTACCGGATTCCATATCAATTTCCCCTTTTCAACCGCCGTTTCCGGTGTTTCGGGCGAAAAAGCATGGTCCATCAAATGGAACCCGCCATCTCCCCTACCTCCGTTTTCCAGCACGATATGTATCCGGCACGGACCTTTTGTTCCTGCCGGGATAAACGCCTCCGCCATCGGCTCGCCGTTCATCGTCATGGAAGCAATGCGGTTGCCACTGCCTTCAAGGGAAATGTCCAGCACCGCCTCCCGGTAGGCATAGTTTTCCAACCGATGACTGCCCGCCAGCGGCTCCGGCACGAAGGGGCGCAGCCACAGCCCTTCCGGGGTGTTTTCCATGCCGAATACCGCCTTGTGTACGGTGCCGATGTTGCCTGCAAGGCTCCACAGCATGTTGTCCGAATTAATCTGCGTACCCACGAAATCGCCCGTGGATGCCACGAAATTTTCCTTGTTGGTGAGGAAGAGTGCTGCGGGACGGTAGACGGAGGCCATGCTTTGCACCAGGGCATCGCCGTTCCCGGCACGGGCGGCGGCCAATGACCAGAAGGCCTGCACAAACGGCCATATCCCGTTGTTGTGATACGGCGGTATCCCCGGTATCTGCGGATAGATGCAGGGGATGCCGTATTCGGTCACCGGCATTCCGCGCACCGCCTGTTTGCTGCGGACATCGTCTGCGATGCCAAACAGGACGGCCAGCGCGTTTCCGAGCGCTTCCGCCCTCGGCGAAAGGAGCGGATAGGTGCGGCCGTACCGATATTGTGCGTAATAGCCTTTTTCCGCCATCCAAAGCTGGGCATTGATGCCGTCCCTGACGCGCTGGGCCATCCGGTGGTAATGTACCTGTTCCCCTTTCCTGCCGAGCATACCGGCCATCGCTGCCATGATTTCATACGCCCTGAAAAACACGGCATTGGTTCCCAGGCATTCCGAACCGTAGATATCCGCCGGTTCCATCCAGCGGGGATAGGTCTGCTCGCGCCAGTCCAGAAACGAAGATTCGCCCCGGAATAGCCCGGTTGCTTCATTGAAAGCGTTCTTTTCGTCATCCGCCAATGTATTGGCAATGATTTCATAGCAATCGGCCATCCATTCCCCGTCGCCCGTATGGAGGTAAACCTCCCAAGCTGCCAATGCCCATACAATCCGGTCGGTGGACACGGGATAGGAGCCGCCCGTACCCGTATCCTGCACGATCTTCCCGTCCTTTACTTTCCGCAGCAAGCTGTATTTGGCCACCTGCGGTTGCAGGGATGCCAGGGAAAGCAAGATGCTGTAGCTGATGTCGCGCGTCCACACGCCTGCCCACTCTTTCCCGGTACGGAAGGTACTGTCCGGCTCGATGGCATGCAGCAGCTCTTCAAGGGCGAGGTTGTACAGGGCCACTGGCATCAGGTAATCCGAATGGTACCGCGGGAAGGCCGACAAATCGGCCCGGAGCTTCCACCGTGCCGGTGCTTCCGGCTTATCGAATATACGGTTCATCTGCAACGTCACTTCATGGATGCCGTCACCGTCTTCATCCTGGAGCCGCAGGTCATCGTGCATACGCAACGATGCAAAATCCCACGTCAGCGGCTTTGCGCTTCCCGCCACGTACAATCCCGAAAAGTCGGCTTTCCGCAGCGTGTCCCCGGCAAAGTTGATCCAGTAGCCCGCGGTATCCCATGCGCGGTGGATGTGCCGCAGGTCTACCCGGAGCTTGATGCCGCTGTCAGGCGGCAGGTATAACCCGCTGGCATCGCTGCTGTCCACGTGGTGCATGCCGAACACCAGCAGCGGACTGATGTAACTGCCATCCGTGGGACGGACGACCAAGCGGTGGTCCATGCCCGAGGGCAGTTCATTGTCCTCACCATTGATGGCAAATTTGAAGGTAATTTCGGCAGTGTGGAAAGGATTTTCGGGGCTATGGTAATCCGAAACAATTTCATCCGGTCCAAGCGCCCGTGCGGTAAAGCCGTTCTGAGTCACCGCAACGTCCGTAAGCGTATAATGCTTTCCTTTATAAATGAGCTTGTTGCCGTGGTTAGTAGCCGTACAGGCCACACAAGCCGCCATGACAGCCGTTACCCATCCTTGTTTCCGTATGTATTTCAATAGTATACGCATCAATCGTTAAATTCCAGTATGACCATATTCCAATAAAGCAATTCCGGCATCCGGAAGGATATTCCGGTCGGGGTGGTATCAAAGGACAGCGGCTCGGCTTTGCCGAACGCACGGTCCGGTGAAGCCATCCACACCCGCTTGACCGGCCGGGCCGTATCGAGGCGGTACGTACGGCCTTGCAGTTCCGTTGGCGTGGCCTGCGTGCCGTTGGCATCACGCCAATGGAGATGCGTGGCTTGCGTGAAATTGAGGAAGTGCAGCACGTGCCTTGTACCCCAATTCATGCCGCTTACCGCCACCTTGCCCTGCTCGATGCTGCCGATGCTCAGCGTTCCCGTGCCTCCCATTTCCTCCACATCGGGGCGATAGGGCGCTGCCGCGCCGCGCAGGATGTTTTGATAGGCCACCATGAAATCGTAGTAAGTCAGCATCGCCTTTTTCAGCGACTCCGGCATTTGCAGGTTGTTGTTGGGAAAATACTCCTTACCCAGCATGTGTTCGCCGAGTTCGATGTGGGCGCCGCCGCTCGAAAAGATGACCGCATTGGTAAGCAGTACCGCCGGGGTATTGAATTGGCCGGGAGACCCAGCTTTGTCGTAGTTCATATAGGCGGCAAGCACTGTCGGCAGCCGATGGTTCCCGTAGCCGTCGTTCATACGGATGATATCCACGAGGTGATTGTAGGATTCGTTGGGCCCCCACACCTCGGTATAAAGCATGTCCACCGGTGATCCGGCTATGCCCTGCTGCCCATACTGGTTCACGGCGTTCATCACCAGCCTTTTCCCCGGAGCGGCTGCTTTCAGGCTGGCCAGCAGGGGGGGATACGTACCGGCCAACGATACGGGCATGCCGCTGCCATCGTACAGCATGCCGCGGTCGCCCAGTTGGTCCACGTGGAAACCGTCAAAATCAAATACCTCGTACACCTCCCCCATCTGCTCCGAAAGGTATCGCTGCCATTCGGTATTCGCTGGGTTCAGCAGGTAGATATCGCTCACGAAAGGCGGCTTGGGCAGTTCATGCCGGTCTTTTTCCGTCCGTTGGTTGTCCCTGTAAAGGTACCACGTGTCGCTTACTCCCGATGAAGCGGCATCGGCCAGCGCCCCGAACCCCAGGTTGTAGGACATCGTGACCATGTTGTACGACTTGGCCAGCTGGATATACCCTTTCACGGTCTGGAGGCGGTTTTCCCGTCCGATGATGTCCTGCCAGCTGTGCAACGGCGCATCCGGCGTGCCTGCAAGCGGCTTGTGGTGCTTGTAGTGCCAGTCGTAAAATTGGATGCCGTTGATGTGGTGCCGGTTGAGGTTTTCCATCACGGCTGCCATTGATTCCGCAGGCAGGTCCCCGAAATGGGACAGGAACCCGTATCTCGGGAACCTGCTCCAGTCGGACGAAACGTCCACGCCGATACTGGCGTGGACCTCTTCGCCTTCCCCCGCTACTGCCGAATACAGTTCGACCAAGTAGCCTTGGTAATCGGCCGACGGCGGTACCCATGACCAATCTTTACTGGCCAGTGGATGCTCGTTAAGGACTTCCCCCAAGTGGCTGTACCGTACAGTCATTGCTTCATCCGGCATCCTGTCCGCAGCAAGTTGCACGGTCTCCCCCGGCGCGTAGCGGGCTTTGTCGGTATACAGCATCACGCGGTAGCCGTCGCCCACCGTAATGGGATCGTTGGTGGACGACCCTTTCTTGCAGGCCATCCACCCCACCACCAGCATGCTCCACAGGATATATTTGTTCATCGCCGTTCGATGCTTATTGTTTCAAGCAATTGGTTGATGACGATCCGGTAAGTGCCTGCCCGTTCGATTTTCCATTTGAAATCCGGTTCGCCCTTCGGCACAAATTTCATCCGTGTGCTACCCGGACCCGCACCGTTCACTTCGGGCATGAAGAAATCTGCTCCCCAATTGCCCGTGGCCAATGGAAATTTAAATTCGCCTGCGTTCATCGGCCCTTCGTAAGTAAACACATACGGGTCGGTCGGATCTGGCGTCATCGGGTGCGGGTTGTCTATATTCCAGCCCACTGGGGATGCATCGCCCACCATCCAGATCTCGGTGTAAGGTACGAATGGCCGGATGGCAATGGTCAGCTGCTCCATATCCAGCGTCACCTTATAAGGTCCGGCTTGGTCAATCTTCCATTTATAATCCGGATTCCCGCCCGGCACGAGCTGCATGCCATCCAGGCTGATGTCCTGATGGTTTTCCAATGGCATAAAATAATCGGTATTGAAGTCGCCCGTTGCCGTAGGGATTTTAAACTCACCGGCATTCATCATGCCGTAGTAATTGAATACGAAAAGGTTGGACGAATCCACCCGCATGGGGGTGGGCGCCTGGATATCCCAACCCGTCGGCACGGCATCGCCCAATAGCCACAACTGGTCATACAGCGGTTCACTGCCCGGCGCAATGGTGATCGTCAGTTCTAGCAAATCGACCGTTACGATATAATTGCCTGTGCTTTCAATAACGAACTTATCGTCCGGCTGGTCATCGGCCGTACGCAGTACCAGCATTTCCGCAGATGCTCCACGGTTGTATGACGGGGAAAACTGGCCCAGCGTGGTGAGGAGTTTAAATTCGCCAGCCGTCAGCGTGCCCTGCCAGGTGAATAAACCAGGCGTCTCGTTGCTGGCTACCAGCGGTGTAGCGGCATCGGCACTCCAGCCATTAGGCGCCGCATCACCGACGAGGTATAACGTTTCGCTCACCGGTTCGTAAGGCGTGGCACGAAGCTCGAAAACCGCCGAATCCCGGGTACCATCCATCGTCACCTCGGCAATAACTTTTGCGACAAGTTCGATTTCTTCGCCCGGTGCACCCTGCAATTGGCCGATCAGCAAGGCATTCAGTTCACCGGTCGTATAACTCCGGGCTAACACGGCTTTTCCCAGCGGCTCTACCACCGGATTGGCCGAAGGGTTGCTTTTGCGGGCCACCGATAGCGTATACTCCAGTGCCGAATTGGTGCCTTGGTTCGAGCCGGTGGTCCAGGTTAGTTCCAGTGCCGTTTCAAACGCCTTTCGCTGGTCAAGCATCAACTGTTCGGCGGAGGCGCTAAGTGCCAACGGCCCCGTTTCTTTGTTCAGTTCGCGCATGTCTGTCTTCTGGCATGACAGCATACACGCTGCCAGCACGAACAACATAACTATGTTGGGTATAAAGGATGAAATTCTTTTCATGATCGATTCATTTAATGATGCCATCAATAGCCCGTATTTTGGGTCAGGTTCGGATTTGCCTCGATTTCCCGAAGCGGGATAGGCAACAGCAGATGCTTGGCCGTGGCGTTTGTCCGGCCGATACCTTGGAAAAACGCCAAGCCATATTGCCCTTGGTCAATCCGGATGAGGTCAAACCAACGGTGCCCCTCAAAGGCCAACTCCATGCGCCGCTCGTGCAGAATCCGCTCCCGCAGCTGCGCTTTATCCAACCCCGATACATTGGGGAGCCCGGCACGCCGCCGTACGCGGTTCAACGGACCGCCGGTAGCGATATCCGTGGCAGGCGCCTGTGCTTCATCGCTGCGGTTCAATTCGTTGAGTGCTTCTGCTTGCATCAGCAACACGTCTGCATAACGCAGTACCGGGAAATTGGCCGGATTGGTATCGTAATCGGGTGATATCGATTTGGACACCAAAAACTTCCGAACGTTATATCCCGTCTGTGAATAGCTGCTTTGGTAGGCCATGCCGTCGAAATCCGGACCGCCCTCGTAGAGGATGGTCTGATCTTTACGGTTGTCCCCCGTTTCATACGCACTGACAAACTCCGCCGTGGGCTGGTTCCAGCCGTATCCACCGGCCACCATATCCGAGTTGCGGGGCCCGGTAAACGTGCTCACCCATGAGGCCTGGTTTTCATCGTTCCAGAAACCATGGTTAGTCTTGCCGAGGTACTGCACTTCAAACAGGGATTCAGCCGAGTTTTTGGAAAGCGGATTGAAGTTATCAGCATAGTTGGCATTGAGGGAATAGCCCAACGTGCCAACCAGCTGGCAGTATTCCAACGCCTTCTCATAATTGCCGATAGTCAGGTATACCTTTGCCAGCAATCCCGCTGCCGTGCCCTTTGATACCCGCCCGATATCGCCTCCGCCGTAGGTTTCGCGCTGGGGCAGCAAATCGACAGCAAGCGTCAGGTCTTCAAGGATCTGGTCATAGACCTCGGCTTTTGGTGTGCGCAACGGCCGCAGGTCATCTACAGGGGTCTGGGGTATGGTCAGCAAGGGTACGTCGCCAAAGAATTGCACCAGCAGGAAATAATAGAGTGCACGAAGCGTCCGCGCTTCGCCAAGTATCCGGTCTTTCACCGCGCCATCGATGTGCTCCATGCCCGGTACGTTTTGAAGTACCAGGTTACACCGTAAGATACCCGGTGCTGGCCCGCGCCAGATGTCCAATGCCGCTGCATTGTCTGTGGTGGTTACAAAGTTGGCGATGTCCTGCGTTTCGATACCATCCGTTCCGCCGCCCGCACCAACGATGCTGTTGCCGGCCCATATATCGGTGGTCCACATCCGCATGTTGTACAGCTTCGGCCATTGCAGGGGCTGGTAAGCACCGTTTATCGCCGATTCCGCATCCGCCTGTGTCTTCCAGAAATTGGACGAATTTACCGAATCGAACGGCTCTTTATCGAGGAATTTTTCGCAACCCGAGGCAGCAACCACGAACAGGGCTACGGCCGCATATCTTATGATCATTAACGTTGATGATTTCATAACAATTAAAATGAAAGGTTTATACCAGCACTCAATGTCCGCATAACCGGATACACATTCAGGTCGATGCCGTTTGCCGGCACCTCCGGATCGAAGCCGGAATACGTGGTGATGGTCCATAAGTTATGTGCCGATACATAGAGCCGCACAGCTGATATCCGCGCTTTATGGCTCAGCGCGTTGGGGAGGGTATAGCCCAGCGTGACATTCTTTACACGCAGGTAAGACCCATCTTCCAGAAACCGGTCGGAAACACGGGTGTTTTTATTGGGGTCATTGAACACCGCCCGCGGCATGACCGTACTGCTGCCTTCTCCGTTCCACCTATCCAGCACGGCCGTGGTCTGGTTTTGGGCCACCGCCATGCCCTCCTGGTAAATCCGGTTGGCATTGAAGATGTCATTACCCACCACCCCTTGCAGGAACACCGTGGCATCAAAGCCCTTGTAAGAAAGCGAATTATTCATTGCCCAGATGAACGACGGGTTGGGGTTGCCGATAAATGTCCGGTCGTTGTCATCGATGATCCCATTGTTATCCAGGTCGAGGAACCGGATGTCGCCCGGCGATGTCCGGTTAAAGGTGTCATCCCCCGGCACCTGCACGGCATATTCGCTAACCTCCGCTTCCGTTTGGAAAACCCCATTGGTCACGAACCCATAAAATGCATTGGCTGGATAACCTTCGTGATGGATGGCGAGGTTTTGGTTGAGGCCGATGCTGCCCGTATACATCGGCACGTCGGAATTGAGGCTCAACACCTTATTGCGGTTGAGGGAAAAGTTGAGCATGGTATTCCATTGGAATTCACCCGTAAAGTTCTGCGACTGGACGGCCAATTCGACACCCTTGTTCTGGATTTTACCCGCATTGATTTCGGGCACTACGATGTCCGAATATCCGGTTGATATCGGTACCGCCATAGGTACGAGCATGCCATTCGTATTTTTGATGTACGCATCCAGGGTCATCGTAATCCGGTTGTCGAACAAGCCCAGGTCTACGCCCACGTTTGTCTGAGCCACTTCTTCCCAATGGATAACCGGGTTCGGGATGCGCTGGGGAACGATGGCCGATACCGGCTGTCCGTTGAAGGCATACTGCACCGTTTGCAGTACGGAAGCAAAGGGATAGTTTCCGATGTTCTGGTTTCCGGTGACGCCATAGCCTACACGGAGCTTCAGATCGCTGACCGCTGTAGGGGCATTTTTCATAAAATCCTCTTCAGAAAGCCGCCAGGCCACCGATGCCGAGGGAAATGTACCCCACCGGTTATCTGGCCCAAACCGCGATGAGCCGTCCTGGCGTAGGGTAGCGGTAACCAGGTAACGGTCTTTGAAGCTGTAATTGGCTCTTGCCATGAAGGAGAGCAACGCCCACTCATTGCCGCTCCCGCCTACGGTAGGCTGGGAAGTACCATTGTTTAGCTGGCTCGTATTTTCGCTCGCAAATTCCTGTATCGCACCGTTTATGTAATCATACCGGTTGTTCTGGGCGCTGCTGCCGGCCAGTACCGTGAGGCGGTGGTCATCGGCGATGGTACGCTCGAAGGTAAAATAGTTATCCCACAACCAGGTCAGGTTTTTATTGTATTGCTGGGAGAGGTAAGAATTAGGCTGGGGTATGGGCTGCCAATCATACTTCGGCGCCCAGTTGCGGCTATCCCAAAACATAGCCTGTGCACCGCCCGTGGTGCGGAAGGTGAAGCCGTCTATAATCTTTACCTCCGCATACACATTCGCCAGTATATTGTAGCCTTTGGTGGTATTGCTATTCAAGGTAGCCTTGCCGATGGGATTAGCCACATCGCCAACCCACGAGGGTTGCCCCACCGGGCCGGCGTAGCTGCCGTCCGCATTGAAGATGGGCTGTGTAGGCAGCGCCGCCATGGCATTTCGGATATCGTAGGAGCCACTCTGTTTGACATCGTGGTTGAACGTAAGGTTATTTCCGATTTTCAACCACGGCAGCGCCTTGGACTCCATGTTCAGCTGGGCCGTATACCTGCGGTAACCGGTGTGGATGACAATGCCCTGCTGGTCCATAACCGTACCCGATACGTAATAATTGGACTCGTCTGTCCCACCGGCATAAGAGAGGCCGTAGTGCTGCATGGGTGCAGTGGCGAATAGCTCGCCGAGCCAGTCCGTGCCGGCACCAAGTGCCGAAGGGTCGGCAAATGCCGGATTCTGGCCCTGCCCGTTATTGGCCATCATTTCGTTGTGCATGGCCGCGAATTGGGCAGCACTGAGCAGTTCCACCATGCCCGTGGCACGTTGTATACCGCTGTAGGCGTTCAGTTCGAGTTTCGCCCGGCCGGCCACACCCCTGCGGGTCGTGATCAATACGACACCATTCGCGCCCCGCGAACCGTATATCGCGGCTGCCGACGCGTCCTTGAGCACTTCCATGGAAGCAATATCATTTGGGTTCAGCGTGTTTAAGGGCACATCTGTGGGTATCCCATCGATAACCAGCAACGGATCAGCGTTGTTGATGGTGCCCATACCACGTATCCGTAGCGTCACGTTGCTCCCCGGTGCCCCCGGCGACACCACTTGGACCCCTGCTGCCCGTCCCTGCAGTGCCTGCCCGGCATCCGGAACGGGGAGCGAACGGATATCCTCGCCGCTTACGGAAGCGATGGATCCGGTCACATCGCCTTTGCGTTGGGTACCGTAACCGACCACCACCACCTCATCCAGCACGTCCTGTTTCATATACAGCATAACCTGCATCTGTGGCAGTGCCACGAGTTCGATGGGATCAAACCCCACCATGGAGAATTCCAGAAACGGCCGGGTGCCGGCGGTCGCTAGGCTAAAGGTGCCGTTGCTATCCGTGCTTACGGCGTTGGAAGTCCCCACCTCCTTCACCGTTACCCCTGCCAGCGGTGCCCCATCGGACGAGCTGACCGTACCCTGCACGGTAGTGCGGTCCTGGCCAAATGCCAAGTGTACCGCCAGCACGCTGAAATAAATCAGACCGACACCCGCTTTTCGGGCAAGCCGCATTAGGAAGTGGCGCATACTAAGCCAATCATTTTTATCACCGTCTAAGTTTACCATAACATATAGGAATAATAATTACCAAAGGAACCATCCCCTGGTGATTTGATTATAATTGTTTAACGGTACGAAATAACGACTATCCGCCTGAATTCACCTATCTGATGTTATCAATTTGCATTCAAAACGTATCAATTTTGGTAAATGCAGATAACGAGAATAAAATTTTCATTTGTGAATACCCGGTAAGGGAAAGATCCGGTTTAGGGCCAAAGCCTGGTTAGCGGCAGAGGTTTCGTCTAATCATCGCAAAAACTGCAACAAGTCATCAAGCCTGATTTTATTTACTTCAATAAACGCGTCATTCAAATGATCAAAATCAGCATCAGTTGTGACCAGTTTGAGACCCAAGAATGAAGCCAGCGCAGATTACGTACTCATGGCTGATATCGACGATAAAAACCTGGTCTAAAAATAAGTCCAATTTTTTTCGCCTTTTATCGCTCCAGTTGCTACGAAGGGCAATTGATTTGATTTCGGCTTCAGACACAATGGAAACGTAAATCAAACGGTTTTCCGGGTTTAGGTAGTCCATCATCCCTTTATAATCTTTCGAACGAACTAAGGTAAGTATGATGTTCGTATCAAACAATAGGTTCATGTCGATAAAGGTTGATGCAAATTAAAAAATAGTCGCTTTTAAGGGGTCCTTATTTGCTATCCCGTAACAATTTCAGCGTTTGTTGCCACTCCTTTTCAGTAAATGGGTCAATCTCCGGGCTTTTTTCGAGCGCCGCAATGATTTTTTCATTGCTTTGTCCCATTTTCTTTCCGAAAGCAGTAGTGCCTCCCGCAGCAAGGATTTCTGCCGGCGAATATGATTTATGGATTTTGAAACCTGCCGCCGAATCCCGCTTTTTTGATTTCACATTCATGTTTACCTTCTTTCTTTACCCAAAGCTCAAAAATAATAAAAAACAAGGAGCAATGCAACGTCTATCACGAAACTCACCTATCTCACGTTATCAATTTGCATTCAAAACGTATCAATTTGCGCAAATACATTGGATGATAGCGCTAATACTCCTATTTTTACCCAAATACGCTAACCGTATAATGATACAAGCCGATGCTCAAGCAGCTGTTTTTGGTTCTATTCATTTTGATTGCAGCTACATGCTATGGTCAGGCTCCTCTGGATTTCAGAAATTACCAGGTTACCGATGGACTATCCAGCAATACCATCACCTCTGTATACCAGGACCGGATGGGGTTTATGTGGTTTGGGAGCCGGAACGGACTGAACCGCTTCGATGGGCAGCGGTTCCACACATTCAAGCACGACCCGAAAGATAGTACCAGCATCGGAAGCAACTCGATCTTCAGTTTACACGAAGATTCCCAAGGCCAGCTTTGGGTAGGCACCTATCAGGGTATCTACCGCTTTGACCCGCAATACGAAACTTTCCAGCTATTTCCTGAAATCCCGGCTGGGGAAATCCGTTACATCCATGGGGACCAACAGGGCAATAGCTGGATTGTCAGCAACCTGAACCTGTATCAATACGATCCAGCAACGGGAAAGGTGACGCAGCACCATTTTTCGGGCGATCAAACGATTAGCTTACATGCTTCGGAAACCGGTTCGATTTGGTTGGCTACCAGCAAAGGAATCGTCAAACGGTTTGATGAAAAAGAACAACGCTTTATCGAATATCCCATCCAGGCACTTTATGGGAAGCCTACATCTTCCATCAAAGCCCTCTGCGCATTGGGAGATACAGCATTGCTCGTGGGAACGATGAATGAACTGCTGTACATGGATATCCGCGCATCAACCGTAGTAAGCGCACTAACAGGTCCAAACCCGCTTAATATCCATGTACACACCATTTTCAAGGAGAACGAACGGATCTATTGGATTGGCTCCGAGTCAGGATTACTACGTTACGATGCCGCTTTGCAAACTGGCGAACTCATTAGCAGGCAACCCACAAATCCCTATTCGCTCAGCAATAACATTGTGTCGGCGATATGCAAAGATATGGAGGGCGGTATATGGCTTGGCACTTATTTTGGCGGTGTCAATTATTTCTCGCCCCACTACAACCGGTTCCGGAAGTATTTTCCCGAACCGGGCCAGCCGAGCCTAAGCGGTGAAATTGTCCATGAAATCACGAAAGACCGGTATGGAAATCTTTGGATAGGCACGGAAGATGCCGGATTAAACCGCCTGAATCCAGCAACCGGCGAGATCACCGCTTTCCTTCCTGCGTCTTCGCCAGGCCACCTTACCTATCACAACATCCATGGACTGCTGGCGGATGGTGATGAGCTGTGGGTAGGCACTTATGAGCATGGGATTGACGTGCTGGACGTGCGGACGGGAAAGGTAATCCGGCATTACCGGGCTGCTTTTGACGGAAAGTCGTTCACCAGTGACTTCATCATCACCCTTTATAGGCGTAGTAATGGGGACATCCTCGTAGGTACCTGGAATGGGCTTTTCAAGTACCTACCCGTAACGGACACCTTCTCTCCGCTACCGTTCTTCGATGGGCATATCCAAAGTATTCATGAAGATGGGGCAGGTACACTGTGGGTGGGCACCTATGGCTCGGGGGTATTTTACCAAAATACGCAGACGGGCAAGGAGGGACATTTTCAGCATCAAATTAATCATCATGGCATACTGGTAAACAACTACGTAAACCATGTGTATGGCGACCGGCACGGGCAGCTTTGGTTTTGTACGGAAGGTGGGCTCACCCGCTTCGACCCGATTACCGAAAGTTTCCAACACTATACCGTGGCGGATGGCTTGCCCGACAACCAGGTCTTCCGTGTCCTCGAAGATGACACGGGTAGTTACTGGGTGTCTACAGGCAAGGGGCTGTGCCGCTATGATGCATCACAAGATGCGTACGAGCGGTTCCATATCGACCACGGATTGCCTACCGAACAGTTCAACTACAATTCCTCATTCAAAGATACTAATGGCACGCTTTATTTCGGAACGTTGAAGGGACTGGTCAGTTTCCGGCCACGGGATTTCAGCAAATCCCAGCATATTCCGCAGATCTATATTACGGGTTTGCAGATCGATCACCGTACGGTCGGCTTGCGTGATCCCGAGAGCCCGTTGAAAAAGGCCATGACCTACACGGATGCGCTGACGCTGCCGTTCAATAGTACCAACATCAGTATTGATGCGGCGGTAATCAGTTATGTGATTCCCTCCATGAACAGGTATCAATATAAAATGGATGGCATTGATAAGGAATGGGTAACGGCCCAGCAAGGGCATCCGATCAATTACAGCAGGCTTTCTCCCGGCCAGTACACGTTTCACCTACGGGGGGCCAACCATGAAGGCCTGTGGGGCGACCACGAGCGGATACTCCATATTACCGTCACACCACCCTTTTGGCTTTCGGGATGGGCGTACTTCCTGTACCTGGTTGTCGTTGGTGGCATTGTAGCCGTCGTACTCCGCTACTATTTCCTAGCACTCAACGAAAAAAACAAGCGTAAACTGGAACAAGTGAACAGCAATAAAGAACGCGAACTTTACCATGCGAAAATCGAATTTTTCACCAACGTAGCACATGAAATAAGAACCCCCTTGACGTTGATCAAGATGCCGTTGGACAAACTGTTGGCCACTTCCCACCGCCATGAGGATGACCAGGAGCAGCTCACCCTCATTGAGCGAAACACCAATACGCTAATCAGCCTCACCAATGAACTGCTGGACTTCAGGAAAGCGGAGGCCAATAAGCTCAACCTCAACTTGGTCAAAGCCAATGTCAATGAGCTGGTAACCGAGATATATCAATCTTTCATACCATTTGCCGAAAAAAGAGGCCTTGATTACCAGTTGCTCCTTCCGGCAACCGCCATTACCATCGCGTTGGATAGGGAGGCGGTGAAAAAAATCCTGAATAACCTAATCGGTAATGCGCTGAAGTACGCTGCCTCAACCGTAACGGTAAACCTATTATCCGTGAAGGAGACAGAAAGCTTGCTACGAATCGAATGCTACAACGATGGGCCACCAATACCTGCGTTATATCACGAAAAAATTTTCGAACCCTTCTTCCGTGTTCCAAACCGCTCGAAAGAAACCGGAACGGGCATCGGTTTATCGCTCGCCCGCTTCCTGGCCGAGTTGCATCAGGGCAATTTGGTGCTTGACCGCCAAACAGATCCGGGTGCATTATTTGTTTTGTCACTACCGACCAACTTGGAAGAAGATATCCGAACACTCCAGGATTTTGCACCGGTAACGAACGAGGAATCCGGTGATTTAGCTGATGATGTGAAACGCAATGACCAGCGGCCTTCGCTCCTGATCGTGGAAGACAACTGGGATATTATCCACTACCTGCAACGTGAACTCGCCGGCAACTATAAAGTACTGAAGGCTTCACACGGGCAGGAGGCACTGAACTTATTGGCCCAGCACGAGGTCCACCTAATCGTTACCGATATCATGATGCCCGTAATGGATGGGATTACTTTGTCCAAAACCGTAAAAAACGATCTGCGGTTCAGCCATATCCCCATCATCCTGTTGACTGCCCAGGACACCTTGAACACCAAAATAGAAGGGCTTGAAGTGGGGGCTGATGCCTACCTATCCAAACCATTCTCCATGCAGCATCTGGTCGCCCAGATCGAAAACCTATTGGCCAACAGGCGTATCATCAAAGAACATTTCTCGAGCTCACCGCTGGGCCATCTCCGGTCCATTTCGACATCAAAAGCCGATCAGACCTTTCTGAAAAGTCTCAATGAGGTAATTGACGCTCACATGGTTGAAGAAGCCTTTGACGTCGACAAACTCGCGGCGCTGATGAACATGAGTAAGCCTACGCTGTACCGGAAAATCAAGGGATTATCCGACCTGACACCAAACGAGTTGATCAACCTATCCAAATTGAAGAAAGCGGCCGAACTGTTGGCAACGGGAGACTATAAGGTCAACGAGGTGGCGCATCAGATGGGTTATACGACGCCAAGTAACTTCTCCCGGGATTTCCAGAAGCAATTCGGCATGAGCCCCTCCGCGTTTATGCAAAACGTTAAGCCGACGGTCAATTCATCCGATACCCGATAAAAAATTTTTAAGAAATTTGGAAGGATTCCAATAATCGTTTTATTTGCAAATCGTACCGGCACGCGTACGGCAAACCGATGCCACTTTGGGCCAATTTTCCGACGGACGAGTCGGAATTCTGGCCTGAAATTACACCTCGCTACCGCTATGGCAACATAAACCGATGTCTCCAATTTTGTTAACATGCTAAATTATAGTTATTTACGCAAAAAACCCATCACTGATGAGTTCCAAACTACATGTAGTTTTCTCTTAACTACATGTTGTTTGCCGCTAACTACATGTAGTTTATCTCCATTTACATGTAATCTGTTTGCAACAACATGTATAAAGCCACGGATTACGTGTCTTTAGACACGATGACATGGTAGTTATCAAAAAAAGCAATGTTGTTTACCCTGCATTACATGTATTTATGCCGGAACTACGTGTCTTTGGAGATAAACGACATGGATGCAGGCACAGAATACATGTCATTGCGCTCGCTTTTCATGTCTTCCTTTCCGATTTACGTGTACATCCCAACCGGGCCATCCCCGAGCCCACCAGCGAAATCACCAACGTACCCACCACGATGATCATATTCGCATGCAGCGGATACCGTAGGTAACTGTATTGCTCGGGTATCAAATACGAGAACGTCATCCATAGGATTACCAAAACACCCACAATCACCGCAACGGCCGCATCGTTATTGTTAGCCTTCTTGCTGATAAGGCCCAATAAAAACAGGCCAAGCATGCCGCCGGCAAATATGCCCGACAATTCCCACCAGACATCAAGGATGCTCTTTACCCCGATCATGCTTATCCCAGTAACGATGCCAAGTACTCCAAATACCCCCGTAGCGATGAATAACATCCGCAACGCTTGCTTATTGGTACTCTTACGGTTAAAATAGCGTTTATAGATATCTTCGGTGAATACGGTGGCCGATGCATTCATCCCGGAACTGATGGTGCTCATTGCCGCTGCCATAATTGCGGATATGACCAAGCCCAGTAAACCGACGGGCACCATGTTTACCATAAAATGGGGCATCACCTTATCGGCATAGTCTTCGGCTTGCAACGTCGCGGCAAGGGTGCTGATTTCGCTTTCCGTGGCACTTCCGGGCAACCGTTCAGCAGCAGCTTGCAGCCGGATGGTCTCGGTCAGGTCGGGATTTTGCGCATAGTATGCATAAAGCGCGGTTCCGATAATAAAAAACAATAAAGAAATGGGGATATATAACTTTACACATAGCCATACAGACCTCGCTGCTTCCTTAGCAGAGGTAGCGGTGTGGTACCGTTGCACGTAATTCTGGTCCATACCGAAGTTATTGAGGTTGATAAAAAAGCCGTATAGCAGAATCACCCAAAACGACGAACCGACAAAATCCATATCAAAACTACCTAAACTGAATTTGTGGTCGGCCATCCCAACGTCTATGATACTGGAAACACCCCCATCCACGTTCATCACCACCAAATACAAAATCAACAGACCGCCGAAGGTCAGCAGGATACCCTGTACCACCTCGGTCCAGATAACGGCTTCAATACCGCCCATCACCGTATAGATAACGATACAGAAACCGGTGACGACCATAATGGTTGTCATGTCATATCCGGTGAGTGCCTGCAAGCTTAGCGCGATCCCGAAAAAGATGGATCCCATGCGCGCCAACTGGGTCAGCAAAAAGCAAACCACAGCATAGGTGCGGGCCCATGCACCAAACCGGTGTTCCAAATGCGTATAAGCAGAAACATCGCCTGAGGTACGGTAAAACGGAACGAAGTACTTCACCGCCGCCCACGCGGCAAGCGGCATGGAAAGGCTGAATACCAACGCATTCCAGTTAGTTCCAAACGCCTTTCCGGGTACCCCGAGAAAGGTATTGCTGCTGAGGAAGGTGGCATACAACGAGATACCTACCGCCCAACCGGGTATCATGCCGGAGGCTTTTGTGAATTGTTCTGAACTTTTGTTTTTCCGCGAAAACCATACACCCACTAATAGCATGGCCAGTAGGTAGATGATGATGACGGTAATATCAATAACGGGAAGATTGTTCATCAGGGGTCTATTTTGCTATCGTAATCAAGGAGTAAAGATAATGGCTTCATTTGATAACTGGCTCTACGATGTTTGCGCCTATTTATAGGATATTTGCGCCCGCCTGGGCATCTGCCAGCTGCTGGTAACGATGATACAGTTGGCGGTACACCGCAACGCGGTCTGGCCTCGGGAGGTATTCTTGCTCAAACCCGGGCGACATCGCTACCTGCGCTTCGGCGATATCGGTGTAGATACCTGCCACCACCGCGGCATACATGGCCGACCCCAACGCACAGGCCTGTTCAGTTTTCACCGTCTTTATCGGCCGTTCGAGCACATCTGCCAATACTTGCATCACATAGGGAGATTTTTTGCTGATACCACCGGTAGCGATGATTTCCTTCACAGGAACACCTTCCGCTTCAAAGCGGTCCACGATGGCTTTGGAGCCAAAGGCCGTCGCCTCTACCAACGCTTTGAACAGCCGTGGCGCGTCGGTACCAAGTCGGATACCGGTGAGCCAGCCGCTGAGTGTAGGGTCGACATCAGGCGTACGCCTGCCATTCACCCAGTCCAGTGCCACCTCGTCTGTAACGGCTACCGGAAGTTCCGCTGCTTCCCGGCTCAATCCCGCCAGTATACGGTTGGTCAGGGTATGTTGTTCAAGTTGGTTGAAGCTACCATCCAACAAGTCAGTAATCGGATAGGATAACAACCGGGCAAACCATTGATACAGGTCGCCGAAAGCCGACTGCCCGGCTTCCATACCCAACATTCCCGGGATGATAGATCCGTCGACCTGACCGCATATCCCGTTGACCAATTGGCTACCATATTGGTCGTTTGGTGCGATCAACATATCGCAGGTGGATGTACCGATAACCTTCACCAAGCTATAGGGACTGATCACAGCGCCCACGGCCCCCATGTGTGCATCCAGCGCACCTACCCCTATTTTCGTATGCCTGGGCAGTCCGGTACGGTCGGCCCACTCGGGCGCGATGATGCCCGCGGCTACATCTGATGTATACGTTTGGTGGAACAACCGATCCCGGATACCTTCCAACCGCGGGTCGAGGGCGGTCAGGAAATCCTGCGACGGGAGTCCACCGAATTCGTCGTGCCACATGGCTTTATGGCCTGCAGCACAACGGCTGCGCTTGTTAGCGTGGACGTCATCACAGCCACAGAGCAATGCGGGTATCCAATCGCAATGTTCCATCCAGGAATAGGCCCCTGCCGCTACAGCATGGTCGGTGCGGATAATATGAAGCAACTTTGCCCAAAACCACTCGGATGAATAACTACCGCCGGAATACTTCGTATAGTCCACTTCCCAACGACGAGCCAGCTGATTGATTTCTTCGGCTTCGGCAATGGCGGTGTGGTCTTTCCACAGCACAAACATGGCATTGGGGTTATCGGCAAATTCGGGAAGCAAGGCAAGGGGTGTACCCTGGCGGTCGACAGCCACCGGGGTAGAGCCCGTTGTGTCTACTGATAGCCCCTGGATGCTGTTCACCGTATCATCGGAAAGACCCGAAAGGACATCCCGGATGCAGGCTTCCATGGCTTCGATATGGTCTAGGGGGTGCTGGCGGAACTGCGAACGCCCATCGTCGCAATACAATCCTTCGCCCCATCGACGGTAGTGCGTTATGGCATCATTGATTTCCGAACCGGTCTCCGCATCCAATAATAGGGCACGTACGGAGTCTGTTCCGAAATCCAGCCCTATCACGTAGTTCTCACCTGCTTTGCTCATTCGCCTGAAATATTTACGTCGCCACAGAAATGTACGGTTATACCCAGCTCATCCAATGCCGCTGCCTTGATACGGCAGGCCCGGTGCGCCAATGACTCATCATCCGCATACACCACGTGGATGTGGTTGGCTTGGTGGCGGGCCATCAACTGGTCGCGCCCTACCCCATCCAGCACCGCGTGCATGATGGGCCATTCGGGCGAAGTGGATTGCCAGCGGCGCTGTGTTTCTGCTTCGGGCAGACTTACGGCTTTGCCCACGCCCAAATCGGCTTGCAGCCGGCCATTCCGAACGTAAATGCGGCTCCAAACGATAGGGCCGGGCTTGCTTACCCCGCGCAGGGTGCCACCGCCCAGCCTGAAGTACATGGGCGACTGCCGCCAGCTGCTTGCCGAAGCATAACCACCATCGAAATGGGCTGCGGGCACCGCACCGGAGATGAGGAACACCCATACAAAATCATCGATGCCCTCACCTGTGTAATGTTCGCCCCACCGGATATCGTGCAGTGTATTTTCACCGCCCATACCCAGTTCGTTCCAAAGCCGGTAGGTAACCAATGCATCGATACCGGCACACTCATCCACCTCATTGAAATGTGGAATGGCCGTTCCGGCAAATAGTTCTTGTCCGGTTTCGGAATAGACCGGTGGCCGTTCCGTGTTATTGAGCAAACCTTCCACTAGGTCGCTGGCCACGGTAAGGTCCTTCAATCCCTGTTGGTATTGGATGCCGATGGTATCGCAGCCGAATTCGGCCGCGATACGCACCGCCGCGATATACATTTTGCACTGTTCAAGCGTTTGCCTACGGGTGAGCTCGGTGTGTTCATCGTCGCCCCACTTAAAGGCCATCCCCCGTTCCAACAGCCATGCCAGTACGGCCTCCGCATCATCATCTTCCACCGAGCGCATACGGGCATACAATGCCGACTGGCTAAGCCGCTCCTTAAATATGCCCGTTGCATGGAGTAACTCGTCCGGCACGATGGCGTTGTACATGCCCATGCAACCTTCGTCAAAAACCCCCATGATTGCCTTCGCATCGCGGAGCCGACGTGCAAACGATCGGCCGGCATCTTCATCGGCCGTAGGGATTTTAGCCAGTGCGAAGGGGGTCACATGCCTGACGTCATGTTTTACAGTGCCTTTTTGCAACCATTCGTTGAGGCCACTGCTGAAAAAATCGTCGGTGAAATCCGCACTCCACAGGGTACTGTAAGCAACCCCCGCCTTGGTAAGCGACCCGTTGAGGTTGAGCATGCCCACCAGGCCGGGCCACTGGCCGCTCCAATTGGCTACCGTAAGGATAGGTCCACGATGGGTGGTCAGCCCGGCCAATACGTGATGGGTGTACTGCCATACACTCTCCGCAACAATCAGCGGTGCATTGGCAGGTATACCTTTGAATACCTCAATACCCATGCGTTGGGAGTCGATAAACCCATGCTGCTTTACCGGATCGTAGGCGTGTGCCCGCCTCACGGTCCTACCCAATTTTTCGATGGCAGCAATTAGTTTCGTTTCCATCGCTTCCTGCGCTTGCCAACAAAGTTGATTAGCGGCGAGTCGCAAGTCGCCGCTCGCAACCAGCCAAATTTCTTGATGTGGATGATTATTCATATATAAGATTATAAAAAAGGGACGCAACAAAGGTGGGGGTATTGCCTTTGGCATTGTTGGTGGTTATTGCCTACTTATTGTACGATTTTAGCATTCCCTTGCATATCGGATTCCGATTGCATACCTTAGTACTCATGATGTAAAACCGGGCACTTGGCTTCCCGTTACACCGGCAGATTAGAAACCATTTTTCGTTCGGAAACGGAGGGAGAAACAACGATTATGAATTATGAAACCACTCTTCCACAAGGTACCCACCCAAATCCAGGCGTCGTTCAGTGCGCGCCATGATGTGCAGCCCAACTTCGGATCACTTTGGCATTACCACCCCGAACTAGAACTCCATCATGTTATCCGGGGCAAGGGCGTCCGCTTTATCGGTGATAATATCGGCAACTTTTCAGCTGGGGAGGTCGTGTTATTGGGCAGCAACTTACCGCACATGTGGCAGTGCAACGAAGAGTACTATCAAAGCCATCCTACGCGGAAGGTAGAAGCCATTGTCATCCAATTTCTTCCCGACTGCATGGGCAGGGATTTCATTAATCTACCTGAGATGTACTTGATGCCAAAACTTTTCGAGAATGCGCGGAAAGGAATGAAGTTTACCGGAAGAAGCCGCTCGCGGCTGATCGAACTGATGTATAAAGCTACGCAAGCCACCGATATGGAACGATTGATTGTACTGCTCTCAATCCTCAAAACAATGGCTGAAACCGACGAATACATATCGATTGCCTCGGCACACGCGTTTTATAAATCAAACGAAATGGATGCTGTGCGTATCAATAAGGTCTGTACCTATACGCTGAGCAATTATAAAAAAGACATCAGTTTGGAAGAAATAGCGAACATTGCCAACCTGAGTGTTACGTCGTTCTGCCGGTATTTCAAACTGATGACCAAGAAAACGTTCTACGATTTCCTGATTGAAATACGTATCAGCCACGCATGCCGGCTGCTCGTCGAAGATATACTTCCCACGGAAGTTATCTGCTTCGAGTGCGGCTTCAACAACGTTTCCAACTTCTACCGGCACTTCAAGAAAGTAACCGACATGACACCCTTGGAGTACAAGAAAAAGTACTTATACAGCAAGGTAGCAGTAGGTTTTTAACCCTACGTATCGATCTTCGCGTACTTGGCGTTACGTTCGATGAACTCCCGGCGTGGTGCGACTTCGTCGCCCATCAGCATGGAGAATATCCGATCACATTCGGCTGCATTCTCGATTGTCACCTGGCGCAATGTCCGCGTTTCGGGGTTCATGGTGGTTTCCCATAGTTGTTCAGCGTTCATTTCACCAAGACCTTTGTATCGTTGTACATGCACGCTGTCTTCCCTACCTGATCCCTTGAGGCGCTGTATGGCTGCATCGCGCTGGTCTTCGTTCCATGCATATTCCTGCTCCTTGCCTTTTTTCACGAAGTAGAGCGGCGGCGTGGCGATATAGACATATCCGTTTTCGATAAGCTCTTTCATATACCGGAAATAGAACGTAAGGATCAACGTAGTAATGTGCGATCCATCGACGTCGGCATCGGTCATGATAATGACCCGGTGGTAGCGTAGCTTGTCGAGATTCAGCGCTTTGGCATCTTCTTCGGTCCCTACGGTCACACCCAGGGCGGTGAACATGTTCTTGATTTCCTCGTTTTCGTAGATTTTATGCTCCATGGCTTTTTCTACGTTGAGTATTTTACCCCGCAGCGGCAATATGGCTTGGAACTCCCGGTCGCGCCCTTGCTTGGCTGTGCCACCGGCAGAGTCCCCTTCCACCAGGTACAGTTCGCACTTGGACGGATCGTTATTGGAACAGTCGGCCAATTTCCCGGGCAACCCGCTTCCGCCCATCACGCTTTTCCGCTGCACCAGATCCCGGGCCTTGCGGGCCGCTGCCCGTGCCTGGGCGGCTAGGACAACCTTTTGAACGATGATTTTGGCTTCTTTCGGATTTTCCTCCAGGTAGTTATTCAAGATTTCCCCAACGGCCATATCCACTGCACCCATCACTTCACTATTACCCAGCTTGGTTTTGGTTTGCCCTTCAAACTGAGGTTCCGCCACCTTCACGGAGATGACGGCTGTGAGCCCTTCCCGAAAGTCGTCGCCCGTGATTTCCACCTTCATGTTTTTGAGCAGCCCCGATTTGTCGGCATATGCCTTCAATGTACGGGTGAGGCCACGGCGGAAACCGGCTACATGAGTCCCCCCTTCAATGGTGTTGATATTGTTGACATAGGAGTGCACATTCTCTGTGTATGTCTCATTATATTGCAAGGCGAGTTCGACCGGGATGCCCTGTTTAACACCTTCTACGTAGATTGGCTCGGGGATCAACGGCTGGCGTGTGCCATCGAGGAACCGCACGAATTCTCGTAAGCCACCTTCTGAAAAAAATACTTCTTGGCGTAATGAGCCGTCTTCCTGCTCTTCGCGTTCGTCGACCAGCGTGAGCTTTATCCCTTTGTTCAGGAATGCTAACTCTCTAAGGCGGCTGGCAAGTGTATCGTAGTTGTAGGTAGTGACCGTGGTGAAAATTTCAGGGTCCGGTTGGAACGTGATCTTGGTACCCGTGCGGTCGCTATCGCCAATTGCTTTTACTTCATACTGGGGCTTTCCCTGATGGTATTCCTGAACGAAAATTTTCCCTTCCCGGTGGATTTCAGCTGTCAACACCGTAGAAAGTGCGTTCACGCAGGAAACACCCACACCGTGGAGACCACCCGATACTTTATACGTATCTTTATCAAATTTACCACCGGCATGCAGCACGGTCATGACCAGTTCAAGCGCCGATTTATTTTCTTTCTTGTTGATACCGGTGGGGATACCCCGGCCGTTATCGATTACCGTGATCGAATTATTTTTATGGATAATAACCTGGATATCGTCGCAGTATCCTGCCACCGCTTCGTCGATGGAGTTATCCACCACCTCATAGACCAAATGGTGGAGCCCCTTGACACCGGTGTCGCCGATATACATGGAAGGCCGTTTGCGAACGGCCTCCAAACCTTCTAATACCTGAATATTATCTGCAGAATACGTTGAATTTTTCTTGTTTTCTTCGCTCATTATCGTTTTTGAATTCGTTGCCCAAAGATACGAAAAAAGTACCACATTAGGAGGTCACCAGTACTGAAATATCGGATTTTTATATTAGGTTTGCGCTTTGATTTGAAAAGAAAACTAGAAAACTATGAACAAAGCATTCGCATGGATTGCAAAAGTTGGTATAGGGATGTTAGTGGTAACGGGGATGTCGTGCAACCAGCAGGGAACAAGTCCGGCCTCGGTTTCAACCACAGGTGATTCTACACAGGCAAATACGGAAACAATTGTATACGTAAACGTGGATACGCTGCTCGAGAAATATGAATATTTCAAGGATGTGCGCACCAAGCTGGAGGAAAAGGCTAAAAAAGCACAGGCCGACCTCCAATCGCGCGGCACCGCTTTCCAGCGGGAGGTGGCAGACTACCAACAAAAGGCAGCAACGATGAGCGCGTCCGACCGGCAGAGTACGGAAGAGCGCCTTGCACGTAAACAAGATGAGCTCGCCCGCCATAACCAAAATGCCAGCACCTCTTTCGCGCAGGAAGAAGCTTCTGAAAATGAAAAACTCTATGCCCGGATCACCGATTACCTAAAGAAGCATGCAAAGGAAAATGGCTACAAGTTTGTCCTCACCTATTCTGCTGCCAGCCCCGGTGTGCTATACGCCGACGAGAGCCTCGAGATTACCGATGCCGTACTGACCGCGCTGAATGCGGAGTATGCCAAGGAGAAAAAGTAGTGAAAAACATATCATTTAGGTAAGAAGCTGCCCTTGGGCGGCTTTTTTTATGGTATATAACCCGTCACACTGCCTGCGGCCTCCCGACGTGCGGCACGAGCAAAAAACGTTATCGTCGTTTTTTCGGCGTAGTCGCCACGAAATCTTTCAGGTAATACGGTTCGAAATAAGCCACGTCGGCAAACTGGCCTGTCCCAAATGCCTTGTACGCCAATAGGCTCATGTGCTTAGCCGAATTCTTAAAGCCTGCTACCACCTCAACTTGCTGATGATTGGCAAAAAGCTCACCGAATTTATCTGCGCCGTTCCCAAATAAAACGATCCGCCGGTTTAGATCAATCCCATCGAATGAGTGCGCGTCGATGATGGAGGCCTGCGGGGGTGTTATCGGCTGCGCATCGCTGCCGAACGTCGCGGTATACACTTCCATGCGGCGGGCGTCCACCATCGGGCATAGCGCCGTATCTCCATCGATGGGACTATCGTTTACACTGACGAAACCTGCGGCCATTCCATCCAATGTCCCTACGCCAAGGAGTGGTAAATCGGCAGCATAACATAAGCCTTTGGCGGTGGAAACACCGATGCGTAGCCCAGTGTACGACCCGGGGCCCATACTTACTGCAACAGCAGACAGGTCATTAATCGTAAGTCCTGTTTTCTGAAGGATTTCTTCCACCAGAAGGGTCAGCCGCGAGGCATGTACATTCGGCTCGTCGATATCGATGGCAGCTACCGTTTCCCCATTGCCCGATAGGGCTACGGAACATACCTGGGTTGCGGTTTCAATCTGTAAAATGTATTGGGTGGACATCATTGAAGGCAAAGTTAGCGATTTTCATCGATGGCTATATTTAGCAGCAATTTTCATGGCACAGGGTCGTGGCCATGCCCACCCCACGGATGGCAGCGTGCAATCCGCTTGACGGCGAGCCAGCCGCCTTTGAACGGTCCATGTTTACGTATGGCCTCCACAGCATATTGCGAGCATGTGGGTGTGTAACGGCACGACGCGCCGAGCATAGGCGAAAGTAGCAGCTGATACGCACGTATCAACAGGATAAACAGGTTTTTTATCGTGCCACCGATAATGCGAACCCAGATGTCATGCAGTACCTTCATAACGCTTCATCATGCATCCGCTTCAAAACGGCAGCCATCTTTTGGTACATCAATGGGAAATCCAGTAGTTTGTCGGCAACATATTGGATAGCAACAACCAAACCGTATGGCTTGCCTTCAATAACCGGATATAACAGCTCGTTTTTCTGAAGCCGATAGGCCTCGCGCATACGGCGTTTCAGCAAGTTGCGATCCACAGCGCGGGAGAAACGACGTTTGGATACGGAGAGCAGCACTTGTGCCGTAGGCACGCCCTCCATGCGCATGAACACTACCCGGTAGGGATAAATAAAAAAAGAAGAACCATCACGGAAAAGGCCGTCAATCAACCTTTTACTACATAACCGTTCTTCTTTTGAGAATGTATTCCTTTTCATTATCGATGACATACTCCCGAATCCGGCAGAGGGCCCCGGGCACGAGCGGTCACCGGCAACGTTGAAATTTAGGCTTTATGGCGGCCTTCGTCGGATACCGAAAGGCGCTTCCGCCCTTTCGCCCGTCTAGCGGCCAATACACGGCGGCCATTGGCGGTACTCATGCGCTCCCTAAACCCGTGCTTATTCCTTCTTTTCCGTCGTGACGGCTGAAATGTTCTCTTCATGACGCTTGATATCTTTTTTTGTTATAACCCCAAAATGAGAGCGCAAATGTACGGGTAAATCGTATAAATATCAAATATATGTGGCTAATTATTTTAAATCGATCACGGCTTTGACGGGCAAATGGTCGGAAAGCTCCACACGCATGGTGGTCGATGTTACAACGTGCCACCTATCTTTCGGATAACAGAAAATATAATCGATGGTATTACGGGGGTTATCGGCCGGCGCGGTTGGCTCCAGATCGGATACGGTTTTCCAGGAAGCCATGCCTTCCCTGATTTCCTTGGCATCGGGCTTCGCGTTGAAATCGCCGGCCACGATAACCGGATAAGCGCTCTTCAATAACACGTCATTCAGCTTCGCCACCTGCACTTGCCGCTCTTCGGCATTGGTATAGTCTAGGTGTGTACTGGCAAACGTGACATATTCACCCTCCCGGTATTCCACATCGGCAACCAATACGGCCCGCTGCTCTTTCCCGTTTTCGGTTTTCGGCAGGTAGATACGTTCTACTTTCGCCAAAGGGTATTTCGACAAGATGGCGATTCCATAATATCCGCCTGCATGGGGTATCGTTTTTCCATAAGCCGGAATCATGCCCGTACGGAAAGCCAGCTCCGTAGCAAAATCTTTGCCGTGTTGTTGTGGTGTCCGGTCGCGATACGTGCGGCAATCAACTTCCTGCAAGGCCACGATATCGGGGCTTTCCGCCGAAATAAAAGCGGCTAACTCTTCCAATGACGCCAGTTCTCCGAAACGCAAATTGTACGATAGGACTTTCAGCCGAACGGTTGATTCACCCCGGGTAGCAGCCTGGCCGTATGCGTGGGCACAGATTGCCACCAATAAAAACAAACAGATAGTTTGGATGCACTTCATTTCTTATTTCGTTTACGCCCTAAACTTAAGTAAATTTCCGTTATAAAAATATTTCCACCGGCAATTAAGACACCGAGAATTTATCTAAGTTTGCAGGATGAGAATAATGAAAATTGCAGCGCTCTGTGCCACGTTATTCATTCAGCAAGCCGCATTACATGCCCAGAATGATCGTTCGCTCTATGTGATATACGATACGCAGAAAAAAGCAGAGATTACATTAGATGAATTGGCGGCCTCTCTTGACGGTGTAGACATCGTATTCTTCGGTGAAGAGCATAACGACTCGATTGCTCACGTTTTGCAACACGGGCTTTTAAAAGCTATGGATAAGTTATACGACGGCGTAGCCCTCTCCATGGAAATGTTCGTAAGCGACGACCAGCTGGTGTTGGATGAATACCTTGCCGGTATCATCACAGAACGTAACCTCAACAAGGATGCAGTATTGTGGAACAACTATAAGGATTACCGCCCAATGGTGGAATATGCCAAGGAAAATGGGCTATCTGTGCTGGCCGCCAACGCACCGAGCCGATACACCAACCGGGTGACGCGTGCCGGGCTCGAAAGCCTGGACCAACTGGACAAATCAGCCAAGCGATTACTTGCCCCATTACCTATAGATACCTTGACTGGCAGGTATTATGAGAAGTTCGCCGGGCTGATGGGCGGCCACGAGGGCATGGGCAACATGAAGATATACCAAAGCCAGAACCTCTGGGACGCCACCATGGCTTACCGCATCGGGAGGTTCATTAAAAGGAAGAATGTACGGAAAGTCCTGCACCTCAACGGCCGGTTCCACAGTGATGAACGGCTGGGCACGGTAGCACAGCTCCGCAACTATGTGCCAAGACGTACTTCTATCGCCAATATTTCGTGTTTTCCCGATGAGAATTTCAACCGGCCGGACTGGGCCTCTTTCACCCACCTTGGCGATTTCATCATCCTCACGAATCCGGAAACACCTAAAACATTTTAGAAGACACTGTAAAGGGGGCATAGACACCCCCTTTTTTATTTTTGCTATTGCTTCGCCTTCAAGAGATCCCTGATCTCCGTGAGGAGCACTTCCTCTTTCGAAGGTTCGGGTGGAGCTGCCGGCGGTTCCTCCTCCTTCCGTTTGAGGGAATTGAGACCTTTGATAACAAGGAAAATACAGAACGCGATAATTAGGAATTCGATGATTACGTTGATGAAGTTACCATAATTGATAGCCGTTTCGGCGATCTCATTGGCCTCATCTCCCGGTTTGATGACATATTTCATCTCCGAGAAGTCTATCCCCCCTGTGAGGAAGCCGATAGGAGGCATGATGACGTCATTGACTAGCGAGGTGACGATTTTGCCAAAGGCCCCGCCAATGACCACACCGACAGCAAGGTCTACCACGCTTCCGCGCATGGCAAATTCCTTGAATTCTTTCATAAATCCCATAAACAATAAGGTTAATCCGTAAATAAAATATTTATCAATGCCTAATTTGAGTATTTTCAGTGGCTAAACAAATTTTTTTTTCATTAAGTTTAAGATGAGAGTAGGTGCCGAGCCTCAAAAAATTAACTCAACAGCATATTGTTTCTACTCACTTGTTATTAATTTTACTGATTCTCCGCAAACGCACCTAATATTTTTAGTATATTAGCGG